>NZ_JBIFFR010000004.1:0-351868 GCF_043557275.1 Sulfitobacter sp. 1A13368
ATACCTCGAATTCTTATCCGCCTCGTGATCCGAACCACCGCGTCTCCGCTGCCGTCCGCCCCGTCTGGCGCCCCAGCAGTGCGTCTCAGCGCCGCCGGTAGAGGGGGTTCTAAGGTTACTGAGGCAAAGCCGCAAGCAGAAAGTTGAGAAAAGATGAGATTTCGGGGAACTTTTCGGCAAGATGCTGAAATGGCGTGCTAATTTTCCGCATCTAACGCGCCGGAGTTAGCCTCCCCTGCCCTATCTTAGCCGACAGCTTCAACGCGGGCCCATGAAACGACCGCGATTCACGGGATCACAGGGCAAAATCGGCGACTCGCAGCACAGGCCCTACCCCTCCCCTGCATCCCCCTCCGCCCGACTGAGCGGAAGCGGCTCTTTGAAGGTGAGCGTGCGGTAGGGGAAAGGAATCTCCAGCCCTGCCTCGTCCAGCGCCCGTTTCACCGCGGTCACCACCTCATCCCGAGAGCGGCGCTGCTCGACCGGGGCTGAGCCTGTCCACCAAGTGACCTCGAAATTGATGGAGGACTCCCCGAACTCTTGGGCGAAGACCTGAATCGGATGCTCCCCCTGCTCTACCGTCTCGCAGCGCGCGACCGCTTCGGAGATCACCGCCCGCGCTTCACCCAGATCGACATCATAGGCCACTCCGCAGATCACGGTTTGCCTACGGTGCGTTTGATCCGTGCGCACATAGACGGGGTTCTTAAAGAGCATCGCATTGGGCACGATCACCAGCTGCCCGTCCGTCTGGCGGATATGGCTCTCTCTAATGGCGATATGGGTGACCTTGCCCTCGATCCCCTCGCATTCGATATGATCCCCCATGCGCATTTCCCGGCGAAAGAGGATGATGATCCCGGCGAGGAAATTCTCAAAGACGTCCTTGAAAGCGAAGCCGATGGCGACCGACCCAATGCCGAGCCCCGCCAGAATGCTGGCAGGCGTGAGCCCGGGAAAGACGATCACGGCCGCGATCATGATGCCGAAGACCCAGATGAGGATAGACGTCAAAAGGGTAAAGAGGTCCTGAAGGCTCGGGCGCAGCTTGGTCTTGGACAGGGTTTTGCCGACCAGCGACCGGCCAAGCGCGGCAATGGCCCAGGTTAATATCAATACGAGGGTTGCGACAGCGATCTGCGGCAAAAGTGCGATTGTATCTCGCGCCATCTCCATGATCTGGCGCCACATGATCCTGACTGGCTCCACCCTGCCCCTCCTCTGGCTTTCTGGTAGATTGCCGCAAAACCCATGCTGCGGCGAGTGTTAATTGCGCCCCGCTCAACGCGCCACCACTGGCCGTGTGACGATCGGAGGCTAGCTTAGGGCAAGGTTTAATCAGTTTGGAAAGGAGCCCGGCGCACCCGGCGTGACACTATGGACATCATTCGCATCATCATCGCTATCCTACTGCCCCCTCTTGGGGTGTTCTTGCAGGAAGGTCTGGGAAAGCACTTCTGGATTAACATTCTCCTGACCTTGCTGGGTTACCTGCCCGGGATCGCCCATGCGCTCTATATCATCATCAAAAGGTGAGAGCGCGGGCAGCAGCCCGAATAGAGAAAGCGCGCCTCCGGTAAGAGGCGCGCTTTTGCAATCAATCAGATAGTTTGTCCTTGGCGTCACCGACACCCTTTTGCACTTTGCCCTCGGCCTGATCGGCCTGACCTTCGTGCTTCAGGTCTTCGTTGCCCGTGGCATCGCCGGCTTCTTCTTTCAGTTTGCCACCGATGTCTTTCGCCTTGCCTTTTGCTTGGTCGTCATTTGCCATGGTTGCTCTCCTCTATCTGGGTAGGGGAACAACGTTGGGAAGGAGGCGCGGGTTCCGTTGTGAGGGAAATCACGCGCGTTGGGCAGCGAGGGTTACGGTCTGTCTGTTTTAGTAAAAATGGTGCCCGGGGGCGGAATCGAACCACCGACACGAGGATTTTCAATCCACTGCTCTACCCCTGAGCTACCCGGGCACGGGTCACCTCTTTCGAGGTCGGGTGAGCGGGTTCTAGGACCTGTGGCGCGGGGTGTCCAGCCCCATTTTGCCCTGAAACCCACTTCTTTTCAAAAAACGCAAATTTTCCTGTGTTAATGGGGCTTTGCGGGACGGTCTTGTGCCGCTTCGGCGGCGTCAATGGCGGCTTCCACGTCTTCGGGGTCGCGCGAGGGGACGGCGTAGCTGCCGTTGAACCAGCGGCCCAGATCGATGTCGGCGCAGCGGCGCGAGCAGAAGGGGCGATGCGCCTTGACGGTTTCGGCTTTGCAGATCGGGCAGCTCATCGGGCGGCCCCTGTCAGCACCTCCGCCAGCACCGGGCGCGCACGTTTGCGTTGCAGCTCGTAATGGCCCAGAGGCGTCCAGCCGACCAGCGTCGTATCCACGTCGTCGGCGCGGAAAGCAGCACGTAGGGCGCTTTCAAACGTCCGGCGGTCCTTCTTGGGCATGGGTGCAGGGTCGAGCGTGATTTGCCCGCCAAGCCCGCGCAGACGCAGGGCGCGGGGCAGCGCTTTGGCACAGGCCATATTGGCCTTCACCCCGGCGGCGAGCGAGGCATCGTTGCCGGTGTTCACATCGACCGCAACCAACGCGCGTGTCGGCTCCACAAAGATCGACGCGCCGCCGCCGAGCGGCACCTGCGCCGAGGCCACGCGGTCGAGCTCTTCCAGAACGCCGTGGTCGTCAAAACCACCGGCCTCGGTCACCACCTCGGCGGGCGCGGTCCAATCGCGCCAAGCGAGCAGATGCGGACCATCGCCTTCGCTCAGCACCTCCATCTGTTGCGCGTCATCATTGGCCACGGTATCCGCCAAGCTAAGCATATTGGCGATATCCTCGGCAATATCCTCGGCATCGGCCCCGGCGCAGGAGGACCGCAGGATCAGGCCCAGATCGGACCCGCCCGCCACCTCATGGGCGATTTCCAGCAGCCGGTCGCGCTCTTCCTCGTCCTTGATAGAGCGCGAGATGTTTAGCCCCGGCGCATCCGGCGTCACGATGGCATAGCGCGACTTGAAGAGCAGCTTATTGGTCACCGGGATCGCCTTGCCCGGCTCTGCATGGCCCGAGACCTGCACAAGAATCGTCTGACCGGGAGCCAGCCCCTTGATCTGCCGCAGAAACGCCGGGCCATCGGGGGTCTTGAGGAACATGCCCCCCTGCCCCTTGACCGGACGATCCGCAATCGCACGATAAACGGTGCCGACGCGCGGCCCGTCGCTGTCGATCAGAAAATCATCCAGCTTGCCGTCCACCATCAGGGCGGCGGCCTCGATATCACCGAGATGGTCGAGAATAATCGTACGGCCTTTCATGGCGTCCTTCCGTCAAATGGGTAGCCTGCGGCTTGCAGCAGGTTCGCAGCCTCTGCCAATGGCAGGCCGACAATTGCAGTGAATGACCCGCTGATCCAAGGGATCAACGCGCCCGCGGGGCCCTGAATGCCATAGCCGCCCGCCTTGCCGCGCCAATCGCCCGTGGCGAGGTAGCGGCGAATCTCGGGCTCGGACAGGGATTTCATTTTCACGCTGCTTTGTACATCGCGCTGCCACAACCTCTCGCCGCGCTTCACGGCGACGGCGGTGACCACCTTATGCCGACGGCCCGACATCAGCCGCAAAAAGGCTTCGGCCTCGGCCTCATCCTCGGGCTTGCCGAGAATGCGCCGCCCGAGCGCCACGGTGGTATCGGCGCAAAGCACGATATCCTCCGCCCCCGCGGGCACCGCCGCCACTTTCTCGCGCGCCATTCGGGCGCAATAGGGGCGCGGCAGCTCGGCCTTATGGGGGGTCTCGTCGATGTCGGGGGCGCGAATGGCATCGGGGGTCACGCCGATCTGGGCCAAAAGCTCCAACCGGCGCGGCGATCCTGATCCAAGAATGAATTGCATCTTATGGGCCTCTTTGCCTGAGGCCGGCGGCCCGGTCGGGGCCGCGCACGGCCCCGCCTGCGCCGCGCAACGCGCGAACGCGGTGCCGCTTACTTGAAGCGATAGTTGATCCGACCCTTGGTCAAATCATAGGGTGTCATTTCCACCTGAACCTTGTCGCCAGCCAGAACACGGATGCGGTTTTTCCGCATCTTGCCTGCCGTATGCGCGATGATCTCATGGCCGTTTTCCAGCTCGACCCGAAACGTCGCGTTAGGCAGGAGTTCCTTCACGACACCGGGAAATTCGAGCGTATCTTCCTTGGCCATGGTCTCTCCTTGAGCACAAAACCCTCCAAAACGAGGGCGCAGGCTTAAATGGGCGCATTTTCGCGCTTTTTCAAGGGGGATTCAGCGCAAAGCGACGTTTATCGCCTTTCCGTCGCGGCCAATCTGGTCTTGCCAGTCCCTTCGGTTAAGCACGATGCCATCCGCGCGCACCTCGGCGACCTGCGCCAAATCGGCGTCCGCCACGGTCCAGCCGGGGGCGTTAACCTCGCGCATGCCCAAAATCCCCGTGGGCGGGAAGCCGCGATCCGGGGGGCAGAAAATCCCGCCCGCACCATAGGATTGCCCCAAAGCCTCGGACCAATCGGCCTTGCCCACGACCGAAGACATGGCAGTGATACACTGATTCTCAAGCGCCCGCGCCATGGAGCCGATGCGCACGCGCCAATAGCCCGCGAGCGTTTCGGTCACACTGGGCACACAGATCACATCACATTCCGCCAGCGCACGGCCCAGCAAGGGAAACTCGCTGTCATAGCAGATGAGTACCCCGATCTTGCCAATCGCCGTGTCAAAGACCTGAAGCGCATTGCCCCCGATCACGCCCCATTCCTCACGCTCGAAACGGGTCATGATCTGCTTGTCCTGCACGCCGATCTGCCCCGAGGGCGTGATCAGACGGGCACGGTTGACCGGACGGCTCTCAGTCGCTGCGGGGCCAGAGCCTGCCACGATATGCACATTATGCTCGGCGGCGAGTTTCACATGCAGCCGGTCCGCCTCCTCAAGCTTGTCCGACACCGAAAAGAGCGAACGTTCCAAATCGCCCGCCACCTCGGCCCCGTCGAGCGTCGCCAGTTCCATCGCCGCATATTCAGGAAAAACCAGCAGTTCCGCCCCCTGCACCGCCGCCTCGGCGACCCAATGGGCCAGTTTGTCTTCGTACTGCGCCCATGATGTCAGAACATCGAGCGGATAGGCTGCTGTGGCGATTTTCATTCAAAAGGCTCCTCATTTTCGCGCAGTCTGCGCAGCTTTACCGGTAGCTTCAAGACGGGCGGCGTCGCTTTCATGGAACCGTCCGAGGGGCTGCCGCTTGCTTGGGCAAAGGCTTGACCTGACCCGCCCATGGTTTCACAAGTTCTGAAAGAGATTGGACCATATGCTGAACAAGGGCATCACCCTGCGGGGCATCGAAGTGTTTGAGGCGCTGGCGCGGAGCGGATCGGTGGCGCAGGCGGCCGAGGCCACAGGGCTCAGCCAGCCCGCCGTCAGCCAGCAGATGCGCAACCTCGAAGCGGCCATCGGCGCGGAACTGGTCGACCACACCCGCCGCCCCATGCGACTGACCCCAGCCGGGCAGATGTTCCTGCGCCGGGCCGAACAGGCGCTCAGCGAATTGCGCCAAGCGCAGAGCGAAGTCACGGTGATGGATCTGGCCCATCTGGAGGCGCTGAACCTCGGCGTGATCGACGATTTCGACGATGACCTGACCCCACGCCTTGCCACGATCCTTGGCGACAGCCTGACCGGATGCCGCTTTCGGATGATCACCGCAGGCAGCAATGAATTGGCCGGGGCACTGCGCGATAAAAGCCTGCATATGGCACTCTCGGCGCAGATCGACGAACCGATGGCGGGGGTTTTGGAATACCCGCTGGCCCGCGATCCGTTTATCCTCGTTACCCCCGCAGGCACCTCTGCCGATCCCGACGCCCTGCTGCGCGGCGCCACCGACCTGCCGTTCCTGCGCTATGCCGCCGATCAGTTGATCGCGCGGCAGATCGAGGCGCATCTTGCATCTGAGGGACACAACCTGCCCGCCCGCTTCGAGATTGGCAGCCATCTGGCGCTGATGGCCATGGTGGCACGCGGGATTGGCTGGGCGATGACGACGCCCTTGGGATACATGCGCGCCGCCCGTTTTCACGACCGCCTCGCCGCGCACCCCCTGCCCGCGGCGGCACAGGCCCAACCGCCTGCGCGCACCATCTCTCTCTTCGCGGGTGCGGAATGGTCCGGCCCCGTGCCGCGCGACATCGCCCAGACCCTGCGGCAGTTGATGCAGACCCATATGATCGCCCCCGCCATCGCGCAATTGCCCTGGCTGGCCGACGGCTTTCACCTGCTTGAAGACATGGACCCTATCGGAGAATAATGCCCCATGACCAAGATCGTGATCCTCACCGGCGCGGGCATCTCTGCCGAAAGCGGGCTTGAGACCTTCCGCGTCTCAGATGGCCTCTGGGCGCAACACCGGGTCGAAGACGTGGCGACGCCCGAAGGTTTCGCCCGCAACCCCAAACTGGTGGTCGACTTCTACAACGCGCGCCGCGCGCAGGCCGCCGAAGTGGCCCCCAACGCCGCGCACCGCGCCCTTGCTCGGCTGGAGGCCGAGTTGGACGGCGAGGTGGTGGTGATCACCCAAAACGTCGACGATCTGCACGAACAGGGCGGCTCGCGGCAGGTCATGCATATGCATGGCGCGCTCAAGGGTGCGCTCTGCGCCGCTTGCGACCACCGCTGGCCCGCGCCCATGGTCATGGCACCGGGCGATCCCTGCCCGGCCTGCGGTGCCCCCGCCGCGCGGCCCGATATCGTTTGGTTTGGTGAAATGCCCTATGAGATGGACGCGCTTTTCGATCATCTGGCCGAGGCGGATATCTTTGCCGCCATCGGCACATCGGGCAATGTCTACCCCGCCGCCGGTTTTGTCGCCGAAGCCCGCCGCGCCGGGGCGCATACGATAGAATTCAATCTCGAACGCTCCGCCGTGGGCAATCAGTTCGCCGAACATCGCATCGGGCCCGCCAGCCAGACAGTGCCGGAATGGGTGGCCGAAGTGCTTGAGGCGCGCCACTAGTTACCGGCGCGCCACGGGCCGTCAGCGCGGTTCGCTGCGCAACCCTTTGTAGATCGTGTAACACATCACCAGCATCAGGATCGCAAAAGGCACCCCCGTCGCGGTGACCCCGGCCTGCAGCGCCGACAACCCGCCGCCGATCAGCAGCACGATGGCGATCAACCCTTCGACGATGCACCAGAAGATGCGCTGCGGCACCGGGGCGTCAATCTTGCCCCCCGCCGTGATCGTATCGACAACCAGCGAGCCCGAATCCGAGGAGGTGACGAAAAACACCAGCGCCAGAAGGATCGCGATGGTCGACGCGATCTTGGTAAAGGGAAGTTCATTCAGCATCCCGAAAAGCGAGAGTTCCGGCGAATAGCTGTCGATCACATTGGCCTTGACCAGCGATGTCTCAGGGCTGGCAAGGATCTGGTCAATCGCGATGCCGCCAAAGACGCCCATCCAGATGAAGATGATCAGCGACGGGATCAACAACACGCAGATGATGAACTCCCGCACCGTGCGCCCGCGCGAGACGCGCGCGATAAACATGCCCACGAAAGGCGCCCAGGAGACCCACCAGGCCCAATAGAACGCGGTCCAACCCTCACGGTAGGAATCATCCTCCCGGCCGAATGGATTGGAGAGCGGGATGATCTCTTGCGTATAGGCCAACAGACCGGTCCAGAACCCGTCGAGCCCCACCAGCGTCGGGCCGACGAAAAGCACGAAGAGGAAGAATAGGACCGCCACGATCATGTTCAGCTCAGACAGGATCTTTACCCCGCCATCCAGCCCGCGCCAGACCGACACCAGCGCCACGGCGGTCACCAAGAGAATGATGATCACCTGCACATTGGTCGAAATCTCGAGCCCGAAGGCGAAGTTGAACCCTGCATTGGCCTGCTGCGCGCCAAGGCCAAGCGATGTCGCGAGACCAAAGAGCGTCGCGAAAACCGCCAGAATATCAATGATATGCCCCGGCCAGCCCCAGACCCGATCCCCCAGCAGGGGGTAGAAGCACGACCGGATCGAAAAGGGCAGCCCCTTGTTATAGGTGAAGAGCGCCAAGGCCAGCGCCATGATCGCATAGACCGCCCAACCGTGCAGCCCCCAGTGATAAAAGGTCGCCGCAAGACCCATGGCGCGGGCAGCCTCCACATTCTCGGGGATGATCGACCCATCCTCGGCAATCGGCAGGGGCACCCCCAGCGGGCCGGAGACGTTCATATGGTACACCGGTTCGAGCACGCCAAAGAACAACAGGCCGATGCCCATGCCCGCGGCAAAAAGCATGGCGAACCACGCCAGATAGGAATATTCCGGCACGGCCTCTTGCCCGCCGAGCCTGACCTTTGAAATCGGCATGAAGATCAGCGCGATGCAGAACAGAACGAAGATGTTCACGATGATCATGAACAGCCAATCCAGCTTGGTCGTGGCGAAATCACGAACCGCGAGGAAGACCACACCGGCCTGATCCGGGAAGAGCATGGTCAGCAGCACAAAGGCCACCGCCGTCAGGCCCGAGACCATGAAGACCGGGTTGTGAATGTCAAAACCCAAGGGGCCGAGGGAACCGTCGATATTGTCTTGGCCGACCTCGAAATCAGTCTCAATCTCATTCGTATCGGGTGGCGTAGTGGAACTGGACGTGCCGGGTGTGGGATCGGTCATGGAGTCTCCGATCTTGATGCACTGTCTGAACCCCGCTCGGCAGGTAGCATGGTCAGAACAACAATTGTCGGAAGATCAATTAGCGCGCATTTCCAAGGTTTCCCGAATTAAAACATGCCCCTGCGCAAGAAAATTACCCCGGGCCGCCACGGCCCTAGCCCCTGATAGGCCGGAAACCCTAACAAATCCCTAAGACCAAAACGAAAAAGGCCCCGATCCTTTCGGATCGAGGCCCCAATCTCTATGCGATAAGCCTTAGCTCAGCACATCGGCAGTCGCGCTGGATTTCGCGATGGCCTTTTTGATTTTCAACGCGTTGTCGGACAGTTCAACGTCCTTGGCTTTCGCCAGGAACTTGTCCAGACCACCACGGTGGTCAACGCTGCGCAGGGCTGCGGCAGAGATGCGCAGCTTGAACGCGCGGCCCAGTGCTTCGGACTGCAACGACACGTCGTTGAGGTTCGGCAGGAACCGACGGCGTGTACGGTTGTTGGCGTGGCTTACGTTGTTGCCCGTCATCGGGCCTTTTCCGGTCAATTCGCAACGGCGCGACATGGGTTCATCCTTTTGCTGTTGTGTCCTTCCAGCGATCCGGAAACACACATAACGTGGGGGCCGCGCAGAGCCGACCCTGAATTGGTTCGCTGGCTTTAAGGGGAATCGCGGTAGCCGTCAACCCGATGCGCGGGACTTGGCCATATTTCCTGCACCCGCCGCCGATCGCGTCAACCGCCCCGCCCCTGCGCCGCCTTTGCTACGCTGGTTTTTGCCGCTCGGGCCAGAGTTTCCTTTGCATCCCCCCGATGGATTTGCGATGCAGACGCATGACCATACAGATGCGCGCCCTTTTCGTTCACCTTTTCACTGCCACCGGAGCAGTGCTGGCGATGCTCGCCATGCTTGCCGCCGTGGAAGAGAAATGGGACCTCATGTTTCTATGGCTGGTGATCGCCTTTTTCGTCGATGGCATCGACGGGCCGCTGGCGCGCAAATATGATGTAAAGACCAACGCGCCCGAGTTCGATGGCGTCTTGATGGATCTGATCATCGACTATCTGACTTATGTCTTCATCCCGGCCTTCGCGCTTTTCACCTCGGGGCTGATGGATGGCTGGAGCGGCTGGGCGATGATCATTATCATCACCTTCGCCAGCGTCATGTATTTCTCTGACACGCGGATGAAAACAAAGGACAATTCCTTTAAAGGTTTCCCCGGCTGCTGGAACATGCTGGTGCTGGTGCTCTTTGCCTTGCAACCCCAATGGTGGGTCAGCCTAATCGTGGTCACCATCCTTGCCGCGGCGATGTTTCTGCCGATCAAATTCGTCCACCCCGTCCGGACCGAGCGTTGGCGTCCCGTGACGCTGCCCATGGCGCTGGCATGGACCTTCTTTGCGGGCTGGTCCGCTTGGGTGAACTTCCACCCCGAAAGCTGGGCGCATTGGGGTCTGGTGATCACCTCTGTCTACCTGATCTGCGCCGGCGCCGCGCAGCAGCTGATCCCGTCGGGCGACGATTAACCCGCCATTGCTCCTCAAATCAACAGTCCCGCCGCGCCTTCATGGCGCAGCAGGGCGACCTTGGTCTCGACCCCGCCCGCGCCGCTGAAACCGGTGAGCCCCTTGGCGCCCATGACGCGGTGGCAGGGGATGAGGATCGGTATAGGATTGCCGCCGCAGGCCCCGCCCACGGCCTGCGCTGGCACGCCGAGGTCACGGGCGATCTCGCCGTAGGTGCGGGTGTGGCCGAAGGGAATGGCCGCGATGGCGGCGCAGACCGCGCGCTGGAAATCGCTGCCGGTGACGCGCAGCGGCAGGTCAAAGTGCTGACGCTGGCCTGTCGCGTATTCGTTAAGTTGGCGCAGTGCAGTGTCGAGCAGCACCGAGCGGTCTTGCCCCGCGGCCTGCCCCCAGCCGAGCGCCGTGATGGCGCCGTCTTCTTCAGTGACGATTAGATCGCCGAAGGGCGTGGAGAGAGAGGCCTGTTTCATCGCCCCACTCTGCGCCAGAAATCACGCCTGCGAAAGAGCGTTGAGGGCATCGCGCTCCCTGGGGGGCGATACGACCTATCTGGCGTGCAGATAGGCGCGTGAGACGCTGACCAAGCAAAGCGCGCAAACGCTGCAAAATCGCCCTCCGGGGGGAGGGAGGGCGATGCCCGTGGTTCCCACGGGCGGGACGCTTGACCAGGATTGCGCAAAAAGAAACGGGCGCCGGTTACCCCGACACCCGCAGCCCTCTTACTGAACGTGGCGGACTAGCCGCCAACGTTTCTCTGGCCCGAACTGTTCTGCAACGCCGTCACTTTCAAGCATTGCAAGGACCGTTCTAGAAATGTGTCCTACATGTTCAACATGTCCGCCATAGATGCCCAAACATTTTCCGACATCCACGTTTCTCAGTCCTTCTTCAGGGCCATTTTCGAGAACAGTTCTTACTGCTGCTTTCAATGCTGCCAGCGCCCCCTGTGCAGTTTCGAAAGCCTCATTAATAGTTTTCATGCTGTTTCCTCCGCCAATGCCTCACGAACCGCCTCATCACAGCGCCCGCAGACGCCGGGATATTCATGCGTGCCGACATCCGGCAGCACCTTCCAGCAGCGCTCGCATTTCGCGCCCTCGGCCTTTTCAAACACCACGGCCACGCCGTCGGTCTCGGGCATCCGGAAAGCCTCGGCAGGTGCTGGATCGCCGGTCACGGTGATGTCGGAGGTGATGCTGACATCCTCGAAGGACACGCTCTCCAACGCCTCGCGCTGCGCCGCGTCGTCGACATGTACCACGGGGGCCGCCTCGAGCGAGGCGCCGATGACCTTCTCGGTCCGCTGCACTTCGAGCGCTGCGGTCACCACCCGGCGCGCGGCGCGGACCTTGGCCCATTTCGCCGCCAGTTCCGGGTTCAACCATGCTTCGGGCGTCTCGGGCATGTCGACCAGATGCACCGAGGAGTCGTCGCCCGGGAAGCGCTCCAGCCAGACTTCTTCCATGGTGAAGACCAGCACCGGGGCCAGCCATGTGGTCAGACGGTGGAAGAGGATATCCAGCACCGTCCGCGCCGCGCGGCGGCGCAGGGTGTCGCCATCGCAGTAAAGCGCGTCTTTGCGGATGTCGAAGTAGAAGGCCGAAAGATCGACGGTGGCAAAGGTGAAGACCGCTTGGAACACGCCTTGGAAGTCGAAACGCGCAAAACCGTCGCGCACCACCTTGTCGAGTTCCGCCACCCGGTGCAGCACCCACTGCTCAAGTTCCGGCATCTCCGCCGGGTCCACGCGGTCCGCCTCGGAGAAGTCACTCAGCGCGCCCAGCATGTAGCGCATGGTGTTGCGCAAGCGGCGATAGCTGTCGGCCACGCCTTTCAGGATCTCGTCCCCGATGCGCTGGTCGGCGGTGTAATCGGTCTGCGCCACCCAGAGCCGCAGGATATCGGCGCCATACTGCTGCACGATCTTTTCGGGCACGATGGTGTTGCCGATGGACTTGGACATTTTCATGCCCTTGGCGTCCAGCGTGAAACCATGGGTCACAACATTGCGGTAGGGCGCGCGGCCGGTGGTGCCCACGGATTGCAGAAGCGAGGAATGGAACCAGCCACGGTGCTGGTCGGTGCCCTCCATGTAGACGTCCGCAATGCCGTCCTCAGTCCCGTCCTCGCGGTCGCGCAGGGTGAAGGCATGGGTCGAGCCGCTGTCGAACCAGACGTCGAGAATGTCGGTTACCTGATCGAACTTCGTCGGGTCGACGATACCTTCGAGGAACCGCTCCTTTGCGCCCTCGGCATACCACGCATCCGCGCCCTCGGCCTCGAAAGCCTCGACGATGCGCTGGTTCACCTCTTCGTTGCGCAGCAGGAAGTTCTCGTCCGTGGGCGCGACGCCCTTGCGCACGAAACAGGTCAGCGGCACGCCCCAGGCGCGTTGGCGGCTCAGCACCCAGTCGGGCCGCGCCTCCATCATCGAATAGAGCCGGTTGCGGCCGGATTTCGGCACCCAGTTGACCTTGTCGATGCAGGTCAGCGCACGCTCGCGGATGGTCTTGCCGTTCTGGTCCAGACCGTCGCCCACCTCCTTGTCGATGGCGGCGAACCACTGCGGCGTGTTGCGGTAGATCACCGGCGCTTTAGAGCGCCAGCTGTGCGGATAGCTGTGCTTGATCTTGCCGCGCGCCAACAGGCCGCCGACCTCCACGAGCTTGTCGATGATGGCGCTGTTGGCGTTGCCCTCCTTGCCGTTCGGCTTGAGGATCGCCTTGCCACCGAAGAACGGCAGATCGTCGCGGAAACGGCCATCTTCCATGACGTTGTAGGTGATGACCTGCGGCAGCATGCCGAGATCACGGTAGAGCTCATATTCCTCCAGACCGTGCGAGGGCGCGCAATGCACAAAGCCCGTGCCCTCGTCCGAGGTCACGAAATCGGCGGCACGGAAATCGCGCAGATCGTCCCATTCGCCGTTTGCCCCTTCGGCCCCGGCCAGCGGGTGCTGAAGCGAAATCTTGGCCAACTCATCATTGCTCACGCCGCGCACCCGGCGCCACATGCCATCTTCCAGCCGCGCCCGGCCCAGCACGTCGGCGGCCAGATCGTCGGCCAAGAGGTAACGGTCGCCCACATTGGCCCAGCATTCCTCGGGCGTGACGGTAACCTCGTAAAGGCCGTAGGAGATGCCCTCGCCGTAGACCACGGCCTTGTTCGAGGGCATGGTCCAAGGCGTGGTGGTCCAGATCACCACCTTGGCGCCATCCAACTCGCTGTCGGTGCCCACGACGTTGAACTTGACCCAGACGGTGAAGCTTTCCTTGTCATGATACTCGACCTCGGCCTCGGCCAGCGCGGTCTTCTCGACCGGCGACCACATCACGGGCTTGGAGCCTTGGTAGAGCGTGCCGTTCATCAGGAACTTCATGAATTCCTCGGCGATCACCCGCTCGGCGTGGAAATCCATGGTCAGATAGGGATTTCCCCAATTGCCGGTGATGCCAAGGCGTTTGAACTCCTCGCGCTGCACGTCGACCCATTTGGCGGCGAAGTCGCGGCATTCAGCGCGGAATTCGTTGATCGGCACCTGATCCTTGTCGCGGCCCTTCTTGCGGTACTGCTCTTCGATCTTCCACTCGATCGGCAGGCCGTGGCAGTCCCAACCGGGGATGTAGCGCGCGTCATAGCCCATCATCTGGTGGGAGCGCACGATCATGTCCTTGATAGTCTTGTTCAGCGCGTGACCGATGTGCAGGTTACCGTTGGCATAAGGCGGGCCGTCATGCAGGGTGAAAGGCTCCCGCCCCTCTTTCTCGCGCAGGCGGTCATAGACGCCGATCTTCTCCCAGCGTTCCAGCCAGCCGGGCTCGCGCTTGGGCAGTCCGGCGCGCATCGGGAAATCGGTTTTGGGCAGGTTCAGCGTGGCTTTGTAGTCGGGGGTCTCGGCGCACATGGGGGGCGTCCTTTAGGCATTTGGGGGGTTATTCAATCTCGGTCGGTGCGAATGGCTCAAGCACCTCGGCCCGGCGTCTCAACTGCTTAGAGCGCCGGGAATATAATTCGAATAATGATCGCGGTGAGGCGTGTCATGGGCCCGCTTATAAACAGCCCCCCCTGCCCCGACAAGCCCCGGAAGACGCGCGACAATCGGGCTGAAAACACTGCCAGAGTCGCCGCCCGCCGGACTTAACATTTTTTATGATCCCCGGCCTTCGCTTGAATTTTTCGGCGAAAACAGCATCATAAGGTATTCGACAAAGCTTTATTTCCGCGGGCTCCGTTTTGGGGAACCCGCGACAATTCTAATGGGCAGAAAGACCTGCGTGTGACCATCAAAGACACCTTTTATCACGATATGGCCGTAAAACCGTCGGGCATGGTCGACCATCTAAGCGGCGCGCAATGGGCCAAGCTTGCCCCGCTGATGACCCAGCACAAGCGTTTCACGCCCGGAACCGTGATCAGTCGCAGGGGGGATTTTCTGGATCACAGTCTGTTGCTGCTCGATGGGTTGATCGCCCGCAGCGTGCCGCGCGGACAGCGTGCCCGCAGCACCTTCGTCGCCCTCCAATTCCCCGGCGAGTTTGTCGATCTGCACGCCTTCCCGCTGAAGCAACTCGACCATGATGTGATCTCGCTGACCGATACCCATGTCGCCATCATCTCGCATGAGCCACTGCGCGAGTTGCTCAATGGCGATGTTGAGATGGCCCGGAAACTCTGGCTGATGACCTTGGTCGATGCCTCCATCCACCGCCATTGGGTGATGCGCAACAGCGCCATGCGCGCGCTGGCGCGGGTGGCGAATTTCCTGAGCGAATTCGATGCCCGCATGACCGCTGCGTATGGGATGGAGCGTCAGAGCCTGCCCTTCAGCCTGCGCCAGACCGATATCGCCGATGCCACCGGCCTCACCTCGGTCCATGTCAGCCGCACCCTGCGTGAGCTGCGCGAACATGGCTGCTGCGCCGTGACGGGCGGCAAACTGCTGATCCACGACCGCGCGGGGCTGCATAAGGTCGGCCAGTTCGAGCCTGCCTACCTCTATATGCCCCAAGCCGAAGCGGCGCTTTAGCCCGCCTCTGCCAGAGGCTGGGGCGCACCTTCCACCTGCAAAGCAATCGCCGGATAGGTTTTACACGGCAGCGCGACATCCCTCTGCGCCCGGACCGCGTGATAGAGCCGTTCGAACTTCGTCACCATCGCCTGCGCATCAAAGAGCCGTGCCACACGGGCGCGGGGCACATCGGCGGGGATATCGCGCGCCTGTAGCAGGGCCTGCGCCAAGGCATCCGCGCTATCCTCAGCCGCGATGACACCCGCCTCGCCAAGCACCTCCTCAACTGCGCCATGCGGGGTCGCGGCAACGGGCAAGCCCGTCGCCATCGCCTCCACGGCGGCAAGGCCAAAGGGTTCCTCCCACTGCGGGGTGAAGAGCGCCACCGAGGCCCGCCCATAGGCCGCCCCAAGCGCCGCTGTTTCCAGATGCCCGACATAGGCCACATCGCCATAAAGATGCGGTCTTACCAGATCGTTAAAGTAATCCCGATGCTCGACGACGCCGTAGATGCGCAGGGGCACCCCTGCGATCTGCGCCGCCTCTGCCGCCAGATGGGTGCCCTTGGTCGGGGTGATCCGCCCCGCCCAAACGGCGCTGCCATCCCCCGGCCCGACTTGCGGCCATTCGTCAAGGTCGATCCCGTTGTGCACCACATGCGCCGTGTCGGGCGCGCCCTCGGGCCACCAGATGCCGCGCTGCCGGGCCGAGACGACGGAGGACAGATGCCAAGGCGCCGCCCCATCCATCAGCGCACTGCGCAACACTTTGAAGGGCGGGATGTGCAGCGAGGTCACCATCGGCAGCCGTTCCGCCCGCGACAGGCGCGGCAGGAAGCGGTGCAGCGCGTTGTTGTGCACCACGTCAAAGCCGCCTTCCAGCAAGAGCCGCGCGGCGCGGGCATAGCAGGCGTCGAGATGGTCGTTCAGCGCGTCGGTGCCGTGAAAGTCATGCCATGGAAAACGCGCGTCGTAATGCGCGTCACAGATCGGCAGCAGCTTCACCCCCGGCGGCAGGCTCGCCGCGCTGTCTTCGCTGGCCAATAGGGTCACCTCATGCCCGCGCTCGGCCAAGATCCGGGCAAGACCGTGGGTAAACGCCTCCATCCCGCCCTTGAAGGGGGCGGCGATGGGGTGGCGAATATGGCCGACGATGGCGATGCGCAGGGTCATTCCGCCGCGATCCGCTCTTCGCCGCGCAGATAGCGCAGCACCCGCGCGGTATTGGCGTAAGGCTGGTCCGACTGCTGCTCGCAAAGCGCGAAGTCATCCGCATCCGGCTCGCGCAGCTGCACCAGCGCGTCTCCGTCGCTCCCCACCAGCCCCATGAGGCGAAAGGCGGTGAGCCAATGGTTCATGGTACGGTGCCCCCATTTGTCGGCGAAAATCTCGGTATTGCGCAGGATCGAGGGGATGTGGTGGATCGGCGGCATGCAATGCGGGTGATGCTGGTGAAAGACCTTCGCGCCCTTCGCCCAGTGGATCGGCACGCCGCGTTCGTCCAACTCACGGCCAAAGTCGGTATCCTCACCTCCGTAGCCGGTGAAACGCTCGTCAAACCCGCCGGAGCGGTCCCAATCTTCGCGGTGGATCGCAAAGTTCAGCGACCAGAAGCAGCGGTAATCGTTGCAGCGTTTCAGCCCCTCGGCGGGCGGCCCCTGACGGTCGGAATGGCGCACGGCAACGGCCTCCAGTTTGGGATAGCTCCAACCTTCGGTGGCGGTTCCGGCGGGGAGGTAGTTGACCTCGCCCATGATCAGCCCGTTGCCCGGCACCGCATAGCCCATATAGTCGGCGATTAGCTCCGGCGCGGGGATGCAATCGACGTCGAGGAAGACCAAACAATCGCCCCTGGCCTCTGCCGCGACGGTATTGCGCGCGCGTGACAGCGGCAGTTCGCTACCCGTCACCTGCACCTGCCGGATCGGGAAATCGGTCTGCGGCAGGTCGTCGTAAAGCCTGTCCTGCATGACCCCGATCACAAGCTCATCCGGCTGGCGGGTCTGACGGGTCAGGCCAAGGATCACATTGCGCAGATGCGCCGCCCGCCCCCGCGCGAGCGTCAGCGCGCTAACTGTGGTATTTTCAGGCACGGATGGGGTGAACGACGTCATGTAAGTCTCCGGTAATTCTGGGTGTTTCAGATAGCAACTGATCGGTGAGGCCGATCAGCCAATTGGCCGTCTCTACGGCGGCATCCTCGTTGACCAAGGCCCGCTGCAGGGCGGGGTCATGGGCATCGAAGGTATCTTGGATCGCGCGGCGCCATGCTGCGGCGGAAGACGGGAAATGCGGCAGGTGATGCGCTGCCCCCGCCCGCGCCAGCGCCTCGGCCTTTTCGACCTGTTCGTCGAAATAGCGCCACTCCGGCACGGCGAGCCACGGGGTCTCTGCCGCTAGGATCTGGTGGCAGGTGGTGTTCCCGGTCGAGGCCACGACCATATCCGCCGCCGCCAGATAATCCGCCGCGTTTTCGACCCAGCCGTGATGGCGCAGGTTGGCAGGCTCGGTGGCATGCCAATCGCGTGCCATGCGCCCGATGGTGATGAAAGCCGTCTCGGGCATCGCCCGCGCCGCGATGCCGAAGGGGGCGGAGGCGAAACCCGTGCCGCCCCCGCCCGACATGACCAGCACCATGCGCTGCTCTGGCCCGACGCCAAGCCTCTCGCGCAACCTGTCCCGCCGCGCGGGATCGGGGCGTTTCACATCGACGCCCAAGCCCCCGGCGAAATGCGTCTTGGCCATATGCCGCGCGGGCCAGTCCGGCTGCGCCAGCGCCTTGGCGGCGGGACAAAGCAACCCGACCGCCCCGTCATAGGCCGCCTGATGCCCCGGATCACCGCGCTGACCATGTTGCAGCACTTTCACATGCGGCACCGAACAAAGCCGGGCAAGCTGCGCCACCTCAGCCGAGACGTCGCTGATCATCAACACCGGATTGGCGCTGGCGAACCAAGCGGCAAGTTGCGCCATGGCCTGCCGGATGCCGGGCCAGCCAAGCGGCGCGCAATGCACCATATCCGGCGCGCTGGTGGTGTCGTTGATGTCCTCGGCCCCCGTCGCCTCGAAAAGCGATGGCAGGGTGATGACTTCCACCGCCCGGGTGAAGGCGGGGAAAATGTCCGGTTTCGCGCAGAAGACGGTCACCGGCTGGCTCTCGGGCAGCGCGTTGACCACCGCGGCGCAGCGTTCAGCATGGCCCCGGCCCTGATGGTGGACGAAGTAACCGATGGGCCGCGTCATTGCGCCACCATCTTCACGGGCGGCTCCATCGCGTTGAGGGCAAAACCGAAGGTTTCCAACCCCTCCAAGACCCCAGCCGCATGGGCCGCGCGGGCGTGGTAGAGCCGTCTGCCGCTCAGACGTTCGCGCAGCCCGTCCATCGCATTGCCGACTAAGATGCCCCGGCCCGGACCATCTTCCACCGCCTGCAACATATCGAAATCATTGCCACTGTCCCCGGCCACCACGACCCGGTCCATCGGCATGCCCAACCGCCGCGCGGCGGCACAGACCGCAGGTCCCTTGCCCGCCGCCAAGGGCAGAACATCGATCAGCCGCCCATGCGAGGCCACGATCTGCGCCGCAGCACCGCGCCGCGCCAGATGCCGCTCCACCCGGCGCGCGGTGCGCATGTCGCCGAAACCGCTGAGCTTCCACCGCCGCTGCTCAACCGGCGCTTGCCAGTTAAAGCCGAACTCCTTCAGCGCCCGCTCCACCCCGGCCCGGTCCCATCCGGCGTCAAGCTTTTGGGCGAAACGCTCATCCAGACACAGCCGCCCTTCGGCATCGGGCAGATAGACCTCGGTCCCGACAGAGGTGATGAAGACGCGCGGGCTGGGCAGGTTCCAATCGCGCAGGATACGGCGGGCCTCCGGCAGGCTGCGCCCCGTGGCCACGGCAAAAAGCGGTCGGTCCCGGGCGATCCAAGCGTTGAACAGGGCGGCGGATGGCGCGCAGCCCGTGAGCGTGTTGTCGATATCGCTCGCCAACAGGACGGGCGCTTGCGTCGGCAGTGGCGCGACGTGGCGGATATCTTCGCAGATATGCTGCACCTCTTCGGCCCATTTCGACCAGTCGTAGCGCCCAACATTGGCACGCCCGGCTTCCGATGCCTCAGTCCAGAATGCGCGATCGTCCAACAGCTTCAACAGCGCCGCCTCGATGGCCGCGCCATCGCAGGGCGGCACACAGAGCCCATGACCGAGGTCCGCCACGATATCGGCAGGCCCGCCTTCACGCGTGGCCACCACCGGCAGGCCATGCGATGCCGCCTCCAACATGGTCAGGCCAAAGGGCTCATGCAGTGCGAGGTTAACAAAAACCCCACCGGTCTGCGCCGCGCGGTCGTAGAGGGCCGCCACATCGCCCTGCGTATGGCTCGGCGGCAGCGCTACTTTGCCGCGCAGTTCCGGCACCTCCAACGTCTCCCGCAGGCGGATCAACTCCGCGCGGGCCTCTGCATTCGCCTGAAGCGCATCGCCATGCTGTCCAGCGAGGATCACAAGGTTCGCCCGCGCGTGCAAAGCGGGGCTTTGCGCATAAACCCGCGCCAAAGTCGCAAGGTTCTTGCGGGCCACGGGGCGCGCCACGGCGAGCAGCGTTGGGCGGTCGGGGTCGCTCAACTGACCGGCCAAGAGCGCACGGCCCGCCCCGGCCTCAGCCGGGCGGCGCAGCGATACGCCCGGAGAGACGCGGTGCACCCGCGCCTGCGCATCCGCCCCATAGGCCGCGACCTGCACCTCGGCCTCATCGCGCGAAGACAGCACTACCGCATCGGCCTCCAACAGCGCGCGCCGTTCCGCCGCGACGCGGGCGGCGTCCACCTTAGTTCCTGACTTGCTCAAAGCCAGCGAATGGGGGGTATAGATCACCGGAATGCCGAACCGAGCACGCGCCGCCAGCGCCAATTGCGCCGCATCGGCGAAATGCGCGTGGATCACATCCGGCAACCGTTTAGCCTGCGCCAAGTCCTCAAGGAACGCCTCAACCAGCGCGGGGATTTCCGCGGCGAGGTTTTCCTTGCTCAGATACCCCCGCTCCGCCGTCCAGAGCCGCCGGATCGACAGGCTGCGGCTGACCTGCTGCTCGGTCTGGGCATGCACGGCCCCAAGGCTCGGTTCATCGAAAGCACGGGTCACGATCTGTACCGCATCCACATCGCCCCGCACCGCCTGCGCGCGGGCCGCCCCCAAGATATAGGCGATGTGACCGCCGGTATCTTCGGTCACGCCATAGTTGACAGACGGCGCCGTGAGGCAGCCCCCGAGGGCAATGTGGCAAATGAACATGAATGGGTCTCCTTATGGGGGGGTGACCCCTCTCACGGCCCATCCGTTCCGATAACAAATGTTAATGCATACATCGCTGGACAGCGCGGTTGGACGTCCTAGCTGCCTGCCATTGAACCCCGCCTCTCTCTCCCCCAATCAGAGCCGTCGTGATGCCCTCAGAAATCCCCCCGCGCTACCTGTTCATCGGCGGGCTGCACCGCTCTGGCACCTCGCTGGTCAACCGCTTGGCCAATGCCCTGCCCGGCGCGGGCGGCATCACCGGATCGGCGGCGCCCGAGAATGAGGGGGTCTACCTGCAAGGGGCCATTCCCCATACGGCGCAATCCGGGCGGCCCATGCATTTCGCGACCAACCCTGAGGAACATCTGACCGAGGCGCATCCGCTCAACAGTTTGGAGACGAAGACCCGGCTGGCACAGGATTGGGCGCCATGGTTTGCTCCGGACCTGCAATGGCGGGTTGAGAAGTCGCCGGTGAACCTGACCCGTATGCGGCTGATGCAGCACCTCTTTCCCATGTCGCAATTCATCGTCGTCCTGCGCCACCCCGAGGCCGTCGCCGCCTCGGTCGCGTCATGGGTCGATGCCCCGGCGCAGGCGTTGATCGACCATTGGATCGCGGCACAGGCGCAGATGCTGGATGACCTGCCCTATCTGCATGCGGTGATGGTTCTGCGTTATGAGGATATCGTCGCCGACGCCCCCCGCGCCCTGCGCCAGATCGCGCGTTTTGTGGACCTGCCCGAGGCAGCATTGCCCGAAGGCATTGCAGACGGAAATCAAACCTACGCCGGGGCCAGGCAGATGACGAAGGCACAGACGGCTGAGGCCGCGCGGTGGGGCTATGCCCCTGGGTTGCAGGTCTCGCCTTGGCCCGGCCTGATCCAGCACCCGCTGCGCGCGGTGCGCGAAGCAGTCGAGGCAGCGTGATCGGTTAACCCTCGCCGAGCACCCCGGTCAGCGCGCGTTTGATGATGCCCCGCACGCCGGGGCGTTTCTCGCGGGCAAAGGGCAGCGGGCGGCAGACCTCGATGGCGGCCACGCCAACGCGCGCGGTCAGCGCCCCGTTCACCAGCCCCTCGCCGAAACGGCGGCTCAGCTTGGCGACGATGGACCCGCCCAAGAGTGGCTCGATCAGATCATCCCCCACGGCCACGGCCCCCGTCGCCACCAGATGCGACAGCACCGCGCGGGCCAGCCGCCACGAGCCGAAAAAGCCCGAGCGCCCGCCATAGATTTCGGCGATGCGTCGGATCATGCGCAGGTTGCTGCTAAGGGCCGCGGCGACATCGGTCAGCGCCAGAGGCACCAGCGCGGTCACGGCGGCGACTTGCCGGGCGGCGGCCTCGACCTCGCGGGTGGCGGCACGGTCCAGCGGGGCCAGAACCTCGCTCTCAGCCAGCCCCAGAAGCGCTTCGGCATCGAATTGATCGCCCCGCAGCTCCGTCAGCCGGTCGCGGCCCCAGCGGGTATCCTCACGGTGTTTGTAGAGCGCCTCAAGCCGGTCCGTGACGCTGCGCGCGGCGGTCAAATCCCCCTGCGCCAGCGCTTCGCCCGCGTCATGGCGCAGCCCGTCGAGCCGCGCGAGCCGTCCGAAGGCCGCCATCTCGCGCAGCGACAGCAAGAGCAGCACCAGCAGGAACGCCCCGATCAGCAGCGTCATCGCCCAACCCAGCAGCGGGTAGCGCGCCATCAGGTCTGTGACAAAAGTCCAAGCCGCGATCGACACCAGCGCCGTGACCAATGCCCCCGCCAGCGCCCAGAACAGCCGCACCAAGCGCGACGGTTTGCGCGCGGCAAGCCGGGCGGCGATCTGCATCGCTTGGCCCTTGGGCGGTGGAGCCTCGACGTCCAACTCGGGCACCGCCGGCGCATCGGCGACCGAGGGCTGCGGCTTGGTGTCTTCTTCAAGGTCGAACAGGATCGGTCCGCGGGCCATCAGGCGGCCTCCCTTTGCCAGTGCAATGTCAAATCGGGCAGCCCTTCGTCATTGGCGCTGCCATCGCTGCGCGCGGTCTCGGCAAACCCGTGTTGGCGGTAGAAGGCGATGGCCCGGGCATTGGCCTGAAAGGTCCAGCAGGTCAGCGATTTATGCCGCGTCTTTAACGCGCCCAAAAGCGCCGAGCCGATGCCCTGCCCCCGCGCCGATTGCGCCACGAATAGCGCATCCAATGCGCCGCCCTCGCAGGCCGCGAAACCGGCCACGCGGCCCTCCCGCTCGGCCACCGTGACCCAGCCCCGGGCGATCATCGCATCCGCATGGGCGATATCCTCGGCACCGGTATGAATGCGCGGCAACCACGCTGTGTTTCGGGCGAAATCGCTCATGATGCCGCCCACGGCGCCTGCGTCGAGAGGCTGCGCCGGGCGCAGGGTGGCCGGGCCTGTCACAACCGCACTCACAGCCGATCCCCAATCAGGAATTCCGCCGCGCGGTCAAGCCGGATATGCGGCGGCCCATCGCCGGGGCGCAGGTCCAACACGGCCGGGGCAAAGCGCATGATCTGATAATCCGCCCCCAGCCATTCCTGCGCGCCCTGCCGTGCGGGGGTCAGCAGATGGGCCGGGTCTTCGGGCAGTTCACCGGGATAGAATGCCGCCTGCCGCCCGCGCGTCTCATCCTCGTTCAAAAGCGTGCCGCGCACCACGTCGAGCGACTCTCCCCCATGGGTCATCACGTCTTCGGTCGTGGCGCGCAGGCTGGCGATGGCCATGGCCCGCGTGCCCGCCCCCGCATATTGCGCCCGGTCCCGCGCCTCACGGATCAGCGCCTGCATGATCCCGCTCAGCCGGGGGTGCTGGCTGTGGTGGAGATGGTCGGCCTTGGTCGCGGCAAAGAGGATTTTCTCGACCCGTTTGCCCCGCAAGAGGGTGGTCAGAAAGTTGTTCGTCCCCGGCCGGAACGCGCCCAAAATATCGGCCATGGCGCCGCGCAGGTCTTCGACCGCCTGCGGCCCTTGGTGGATCGCGCCAAGCGCGTCGACCAGCACCACCTGCCGGTCAATGCGCGAAAAGTGATCGCGGAAGAAGGGCTGCACCACCTGTTTCTTATAGGCCTCGAACCGCCGCGCCATTTCGCGGATCAGCGATTTGCGCGGCGCGCCTTCCGATCCCGGCAGCGGCGCAAAGGTCAGCACCGGCGATCCGGCGAGATCACCGGGCAGCAGGAACCGCCCCGGCGTGCAGTCGGAATAGCCATTAGCACGGGCGGTTTGCAGATAGTCGGCAAAGCTGTCGGCAAGCTTGCGGGCCCTAGTTTCCTCCAACTCCGCATGAGGATCGGTCTGCGCGGCCAGCGCGCGGTAGCCCGCCGCCTCTTCACGCGACGCGATGCGTTCAATGACTTGCGCCGACCATTCGGCATAGGTGACATCCATCAGCGCCAGATCTAGCAGCCATTCGCCGGGGTAATCCACGATATCCAGATGCAAGGTGCGCGGCCCTTGCAGACCTGCCAGCAACCCATTGGGCCGCACCTTGAGCGAGAGCCGCAGTTCCGAAATCGCCCGCGTGCTTTCGGGCCAATGGGGCGTCTTTCCGGTCAGCGCGGCAAGGTGGGTCTCATACTCGAACCGGGGCACGGTATCGTCGGGCTGGGGCTGCAGAAACGCCGCCTCGATCCGCCCCTCAGAGGCCGCGAGCAGCCCCGGCATCCGCCCCCGGTCCAGCAGGTTGGCCACCAGCGAGGTGATGAAAACCGTCTTGCCCGAACGCGCAAGCCCCGTGACCCCGAGCCGGATTACCGGCTCGAAAAACGTCTCGCCCACCGTGTCGGTGACATTCTCAAACTGCCGCCAAATCCCGTCGGCAATGCCTGTGATACCCAAAGCTGCGCCCGTCCTTCTTTCTTTGGCCTCAACATAGGGTCGGCAGGCAGGGATTGCCAGAAGCGCCCGCCCGCGCTAAGGCCCCGGTCATGCCCAGATATGCCCTGAAAATCGAATACCACGGCGCGCCCTTCAACGGGTGGCAGCGTCAGGTTGACCAGCCCACAGTGCAAGGCGCGATCGAGGCCGCTTTGGCCAAGCTGGAACCCGGTGACCACACCATCGCCGCCGCCGGGCGCACCGATACCGGGGTGCATGGGCTGGCGCAGGTTGCGCATTGCGACATGGCCCGCGATTGGTCGCCCTTCCGGCTCGGCGAGGCGCTGAACTATCACCTCAAGCCGCAGCCCATCGCGATCACCGATTGCGTGCTGGCGCCCGAGGATTTTCACGCCCGCTTTTCGGCGCTTGAGCGGCGCTACCACTTCCGCATCCTCAGCCGCCGCGCCCCGGCGGTGCATCAAGCGGGGCTGGTCTGGCAGATCAAACACCGCCTAGATGTCGCGGCCATGCAGGCAGCGGCGGATCTTTTGGTGGGCAAGCATGATTTCACCACCTTCCGCTCGACCGTTTGTCAGGCGGAAAGCCCGGTGAAAACGCTCGATCGGTTACAGGTCTCGCAGGTCGAGACCATGGCCGGGACGGAGTATCATTTCGACGTGCGCGCGCGGTCCTTCCTGCACAACCAGGTGCGCAGTTTCGTCGGTTCGCTCGAGCGTGTCGGCGCGGGGTCATGGAGCGTGGCGGATATGGGTGCAGCACTTGCGGCGAAGGATCGGGCCGCCTGCGGGCCAGTCTGCCCGCCGCAGGGGTTATACTTGGCGCATGTGAGCTATCCGGTGGACCCGTTCGCTAAGGCGTGACGCGGACCATCGCCTGCCCGCGGGGTGGCGATACTTCAGTCGGTTCATGCCACTTTATCGTGCAGCCTAGGGGCGCGTTACCCAGAGGGCACCGCCCTTGGCGAAATCGCCTCCCCGACCGGGCGGGCAGGCGATGGTCCGGCGCCTTCGGCTTGTTTCCGGACCTATAAGCCCTCTTACGGCAGAGGCGTCCACGTCCCGTGAAACTTGCCCTCTTCGCTTATCCGCTCAAACCCATGTGCGCCAAAGAAATCGCGCTGCGCTTGGATCATATTCGCCGTGCCGCGCGCCCGGCGCATGCTGTCATACCACGCCAGCGCCGCCGACAGCGCGGGCAGCGCCACGCCCAACAATGCGCCCGCCGCCACGACCCGGCGCAGCGCCGGAATGCTCTCTTCCAAACGTTTGCGCATGGCGGGGGCGAGGATCAGATGCCCACCGGGCAATTCGCCCCGGAAGGCATCGGCAAACTCGTCCAGCAGCGCCGAGCGGATGATGCAGCCTGCCCGCCAAATCTCGGAGATCCGCGCCATGTCGAGCGACCAGTCAAACTCCTCCGATGCCGCCGACAGGATGCGAAAGCCCTGCGCGTGGCCAATGATCCGCCCTGCCAAAAGCGCCATTTCCAGATCCGCCACCTCGGGCAGCGGCGCGTCCTGCACACCTTCGGGCAACAGCGGCTCGGCCATTTCGCGCACAGACTTCACGCTCGACCATCCACGCGCGCCGACGGCGGCTTCGATGGTATTGGCCGATTGCCCCATCTTGAGCGCTTCGATCAAGGTCCAGCGCCCGGTGCCCTTTTGCCCAGCCTGATCGCGGATCACATCGACCATCGGCGTCCCGGTCTGGGTGTCGACCGACAAAAGCGCCGCGGCCGAGACTTCGATCAGATAGGAGTTCAGCGGCCCTTTGCGCCAGTCGGCAAAGAGGTTGCCAATCTCAACCGCGCCCTGCCCGCCCGCATCGCGCAGCAGGCCGTAGACTTCGGCGATCATCTGCATGTCGGCATATTCGATGCCGTTATGCACCGTTTTGACAAAATGCCCCGCCCCGTCGGGGCCGAGATGCGCCACGCATGGCGTGCCCTCAAATTGCGCGGCAATCTTCTCGGCCATCGGTTTGAACTGGGTCCAGGAATGCGCGCTGCCGCCGACCATCATCGACGGGCCATTGCGCGCCCCGGCCTCACCACCCGACACGCCCATGCCGACGAAATGCAGCCCCGTGCCTTCGAGTTCGGCACTGCGGCGGCGGGTATCGTGGAAATCGGCGTTGCCGCCGTCGATCAAAGTGTCGCCCTCATCCAGCAGCGGTTTGATCGCCTCGATCATCGCATCGACCGGCGCGCCGGAGGGGATCATGAAAAGAATGCTGCGCGGGCGGGCGATGGCGGCAACGAAATCCTCAAGCCGCTCCGTCCCGATCAGGCGCTCGGCCAGCGGTCCGGCCTCGTCAAGGAACGGCGCGATCCAGTCCGCCTCCCGGTTGCTCACCGCCACGGTAAATCCACTGTCGGCCAAATTCAGCGCCAGAGCCGAGCCCATGGTCCCCAGACCGTATACCCCGATATCGGCGCCTGCGCCCTGCGCCGCGCCCCCATCCGCCTGCGTGCCAGTTGCCATAACGATCATGCCTCATTTCTAGCCTGTCATACTGCCAAGCCCGCCTATCCGGCAGGCCGCAGTTTGATTTGCGTTCGGGAAGACTATATAATGTGCGGATAACAAGAAAAACACCCGACCGAGGCATAGTTCTGTAATGACACAAGTATTTAGACGCGCATGGGAGGATATGGTCCTTCCTATTTTTAAACGTCCCCGCCGTGTGCAGGTTGCCGCCCTGTGCTACCGCGACACCGAGGCGGGCAAAAAGGTCCTGCTGATCACCAGCCGCGACACGGGTCGCTGGATTTTGCCCAAGGGCTGGCCGATCGATGGGCTGGACGGCGCCGGCGCCGCCTTGCAGGAAGCATGGGAAGAGGCCGGGGTGACCAAAGCGGATATCGAATCCGATCCGATGGGTATTTTCGACTATGACAAGGGTCTCGGCGAAGGTTTGACCGTGCCCGTGACCACACAGGTCTACCTCACCCGCGTCCGCGATCTGAGCGAGGAATACCCCGAAGCGGGCATGCGCAAACGCGCGTGGTTCACCCCGCAAGAGGCATCGGAACTCGTGGATGAGCCTGATCTTAAAGCAATCTTGTCCGCGTTCCATTAAGCCCCTTCGGCACCGGGCAACTGTCCGGTGCCATATTGCCCTTGCCCTACCGCCAATATTGCCCGTTTCGGGATGTTACAATTTTGTGACAGGGTGACTTGCGCCCTCGATAGCCTTATGTCACCCCCCGCTGAACGTTTGGATCGTTGGGAGATCATACAGGAATGGCAACGGAACCGCAGGGCAGCCAGTGGAAGACGCTGGACAAGGACCTCAACCGTATTTCGCAAGTCGAACTGGCCGCGACCTATGTCGCCCGCCCCCTTGTGGCGCCGGGCATCGCGCTGGCCTTTATCGTGGTGGCAGGTGCCGTTGCGGCGGTATTCTTCGGGCAGCAGCCCTCCAGTTTTGTCGTAATCGCAGCGGCGGTTTTCGGTGCCTATATGGCGGTGAACATCGGCGCGAATGATGTGGCCAACAACATGGGCCCCGCCGTTGGGGCCAACGCGCTGACCATGGGCGGCGCGATTGTCATCGCGGCACTGTGCGAATCCGCCGGGGCGCTTCTGGCGGGGGGCGATGTCGTCTCGACCATTTCCAAGGGCATCATCGATCCGGCGAGCGTGGCGGACACGCGCATCTTTGTCTGGGCGATGATGGCCGCGCTGGTCTCCTCCGCGCTTTGGGTCAACCTTGCCACATGGGTCGGCGCGCCTGTCTCGACCACCCACTCGGTCGTGGGCGGGGTCATGGGCGCGGGCATCGCGGCTGCGGGCCTTGGCGCGGTCAACTGGAGTTCAATGAGCATGATCGCCGCAAGCTGGGTGATCTCGCCCGTGCTGGGCGGTGCCGTGGCGGCGATGTTTTTGGCCTTCATCAAGGCGCGCATCCTGTACCAGGACGACAAAATCGCCGCATCGCGCACTTGGGTGCCGGTTCTGGTTGGCCTGATGGCCGGGGTCTTTGCCGCCTATCTGGCGCTGAAGGGCCTGAAGAAAATTATCAGCATCGACATGCCGATGGCGCTGATCATCGGGCTGGTGACCGGGCTCGTGGTCTATGCCATTTCCGCCCCGCTGATCCGCCGCGCCTCTGAAGGGATGGAGAACCGCAACCGCTCGGTCAAAACGCTCTTTGGCCTGCCGCTGGTCCTCTCTGCCGCGCTTCTCAGCTTTGCCCATGGCGCGAATGACGTGGCCAATGCGGTTGGCCCGCTGGCGGCGATCGTCCATGCGACCGAGTTCGGCGGTTTTGAGGATAAGGTCAGCATCCCGACATGGGTGATGATCATCGGGGCCTTCGGCATCTCCTTTGGTCTGTTCCTCTTTGGCCCGAAACTGATCCGTATGGTGGGCAGCCAGATCACCAAGCTGAACCCGATGCGCGCCTATTGCGTAGCACTCTCAGCCGCCATCACCGTAATCGTGGCAAGCTGGCTGGGCCTGCCCGTGTCTTCGACCCATATCGCCGTGGGCGGGGTCTTTGGCGTGGGCTTTTACCGTGAATGGCATATGGAGCGTCGGCTGCGCCGGATCGGGGCCAAGACCGGTGAGGTCAAGCGCATCGCCAAGGAAGAACGCCGCCGCCGCAAGCTCGTACGCCGCTCGCATTTCATGACCATCGTTGCGGCTTGGGTGATCACCGTGCCTGCTGCGGCGCTGCTCTCTGGCATCGTCTTTTGGGTGCTGAACGCCTTTGTGAACTAAGGTCAGGCGCGCCTGCGCCTCACCCCTCTTGCCGGTCCTGCCCTGCCGCCATTTCGGCCCGCAGCGCGGCGACCGGCAGATGCGGCAGCCCTTCATCCGCAAGCTCTGCCCAGCCCATCACCCGCAGCACCATATCCGTCACCGGCGTCGCGCGGCCAAGCGCCCTTGCGCGGCGCTGCACCTCGCCTTGGAGCGCGTCGATCTCAGTCGGGCGGCGCGCGGCGAGGTCTTGCGACATCGAGGTCCGCGCCTGCGGGTCGATCTGCAACATGGTGGCGGCGACGCGGGTGAAAATCGGCGTCGGCAGGCGCAGGAGTGTCGGCACCAGCCGCGCCGGTATCGGCGTGGTCATGGCGGGGCGGATCTTGTCGGCGCGCAAAACCGCCAGCGCCTCGGCCCATTGATCGGCCATCAGACGCCGCCACGCCCGATCCTGCAACTGCGCTTGCAACGGCAGACCGCTTAAAGCGTTCAGGGCATTGTTGAGGTTCATCAGGAACTTGCCCCATTGCAGGGCGGTGATATCGGCGCGTTCCTCTACCTTTAGGTCCGGCAGCGACAGCCGCGCGGCCAGATCAGCCGGGCCCGCCTCGATCACCAAATCGCCCGAGCTTGCCCGGTGGTAGCAGCCCTGCCCCATGGCCACGACGTTGAACGGCACCAGCCCCGCGCGCAGATCATGCTGCGGTAGATGCCGGGCCAAGGCCGCGCGGTTGCCCATGCCGTTTTGCAGGCTGATGACCTGCACGCCCGGCGCGCTGTGGCGGGCGATCAGCCGGGCCATGTCTTCGGTGTCGCGCGATTTGACCGTGACCAGCACGATATCGGCATCGCGCAGATTGGTCTCATCCCCCGCAAGGCTCAGATCATCCGCCGAAAGGTAACGCGCCATGCCGCCGAAATCGGTGAGGGTCAGCCCATGGGTGCGGATCTCGGCCTGAATGCGGGGCCGCGCCAGCAGGGTCACGGCATGGCCCGCTCCGGCCAGCAGCCCGCCGACGAAGCAGCCCACCGCCCCCGCGCCCGCAACAACGATGCGGGGGCCGTCGCTCATGCGCCCAGACACCAGCGCATGACGGCTTTCTGCGCGTGAAGACGGTTCTCGGCCTCGTCAAAGATCACCGAATGCGGCCCATCCATGACTGAGCTTGTCGCCTCGTCATCGCGGTGCGCGGGCAGGCAATGCATGAAAAGCGCGTCCGGTTTCGCCAACGCCATCAGCGCATCGTTCACCTGATAGCCGCGCAGCTGGTTGTGCCGCCGCTCCCGCGCCGATTGCGGATCATGCATGCTGACCCAAGTATCGGTGACCACCAGATCGGCACCCTCCACGGCCTTCTGGGGGTCGCGCTCGGTGGTATAAAGCCCGTCGAGCGCGCGCTCGGGGTCGAGCGGCTCCGGCCCGGTGAAGACAAGGTCGAAGTCGAACTGCTTGGCCGCATGGGCGAAACTGGCGAAGACGTTGTTGCCGTCGCCCGACCAGACCACCTTGCGCCCTTTGATCGGGCCGCGGTGCTCCTCAAACGTCTGAATATCGGCCATGATCTGGCAGGGATGCGTGCGGTTGGTCAGCCCGTTGATCACCGGAACGGTGGCATATTCTGCCATCTCCAGCAGGGTCTGCTCTTCGAAAGTGCGGATCATGATCATATCGACGTAGCGCGACAGCACGCGGGCGGTGTCGGCGATGGTCTCCCCATGGCCGAGCTGCATATCGGCACCCGAAAGCACCATCGTCTGCCCGCCCATCTGCCGCACGCCCACGTCGAAGGAGACACGCGTCCGGGTCGAGGGCTTCTCGAAAATCAGCGCGACCATGTGATCTTTCAGCGGCTGGTCATCATCCGGCGCGCCGCGCGGGCGGCCATTGCGCGCGGCTTTCATGGCGGCGGCATTGTCGATGATCTGCCGCAGATCGGCGGGGTCGGTTTGGTGGATATCGAGAAAATGGTTCATCTGTCGTCTCTGTCTTGCGGGGTCCAAGGCCACGGCCTTGAAAGCCCGAGGAATGTTTTGGGGTGAATGGCGCTTAGGCCGGGGTCAGGTCACGCGCGATGGCGTCAAGGCGGGTCACCGCCTCGGCAATCTCATCGTCGGAAATGGTCAGCGGCGGCAGCAGGCGGATCACATTGTCGGCGGCGGGCACGGTGATCAGCTCATGGGCATAGCCCGAGGCGACCACATCGGCATTCGCCACTTTGCATTTCAGCCCCAGCATCAGCCCCGCGCCGCGCACCTCTTCAAAAACCTCCGGATGCTCAGCCACCAGCCCTTCGAGACGCTGACGCAGCAGCCCCGCCTTGCGGCTCACCTCGGCCAGAAAGGCCGCGTCGGCCACCACATCCAGCACCGCGCAGCCCACGGCACAGCCCAGCGGGTTGCCCCCATAGGTTGAGCCATGGGTTCCTGCCGTCATGCCCGAGGCCGCCTTTTCCGTGGCCAGTACGGCGCCCAGCGGAAAGCCCCCGCCGATGCCCTTGGCGACCATCATGATGTCGGGGCTGATCCCGGCCCATTCATGGGCAAAGAGCCGCCCGGTCCGGCCCACGCCGCATTGCACCTCATCGCAAATCAGCAAAAGCCCGTGGGCGTCGCACAGCGCGCGCATCTGCTGCAATTCGGCATCCGGCACCGCGCGGATACCGCCCTCGCCCTGTACCGGCTCGACCATGATGGCGGCAGTCTTGTCGGTGATGGCGGCCTCAAGTGCGGCGCTGTCGCCGAGGTCGAGATGCACGAAACCCGGGAGTCGCGGGCCGAAGCCTTTGGTCATCTTCTCAGACCCCGCCGCCGCGATCCCGGCGGAAGAGCGGCCGTGAAAGGCCCCGTTAAAGGCGATGATCTCGACCCGCTCGGGCTGGCCTGCCTCGTAAAAATACTTGCGCGCCATCTTCACCGCCAATTCGCAGGCCTCGGTCCCCGAATTGCAAAAGAAGGCGGTGTCGGCAAAGGTCTCGGCCACCAGCCGGTCGGCCAGCGCCTCTTGCTGCGGAATGTGGTAGAGGTTCGAGGTATGCCATAGCGCCTGCGCCTGATCGGTCAGCGCCTTCACCAGCGCCGGATGCGCATGGCCAAGCGCGTTCACCGCGATCCCCGCGCCCAGATCAAGAAAACGTCGCCCATCCGCCTCGATCAGCCAAGTGCCTTCGCCTTTGACGAAGGTCAAAGGAGCGCGATTATAGGTTGGCAGAACGGAAGGGATCATCTGTTTGTCCTTGAAAGAGGGCCGTGTCACGCCGGTAAAAGGGCATGGGGCTGGCGCAGGGTCAATGGGATTTGCTTGTTTTTGAAAGGATGCAGCACGCAGGCTGCGAGATCAGGCCATCACGCCGCCCCAAAGGGGGGCACCATGTTATCGGACGGAGCGTCGTCGGATGGAATATGCGGCAGATTTGATCATGGCTCTTGCATAGCCGCCCTTCATCCCCCACGTAAAGCCCCAATCGCAGCGCCCCGTGCCCAGAGGGCATCGGCGCTTGCACCTGCGGCCCCAGAAGATAAAATGGGGGCCGATACACTGACAAAGCGGTCCGGGCTAGGGGGCCGCTTTTTAACTGGGGAACCCCGTATGTCCTGGACTGATGAGCGCGTAGAGACACTGAAAAAGATGTGGGGCGAAGGCCAGTCCGCCAGCCAGATCGCGAAAGAACTGGGTGGGGTGACGCGCAATGCCGTGATCGGCAAGGTGCACCGTCTGGGCCTGTCGAACCGCACCGCTGGCGCACCCGCCGCCGCGGCGGCGACTGCCAAGCCGGAGCCCAAGGCCAAGCCCGCAGCCCCCAAGGCCGAGGCCAAGGCAAAGCCCGCCGCCAAAGCCGCGTCCGAGCCGGAGGCCGAAGCCGCCCCCGCGCCCGAAACCGAAGAGCCCGCCGCAGCCCCGGCGCCCAAGCCCAACCTGCCCGCACGCAAGCAGATCATCCCCGCAGGCCAACCCCTGCCGCCGCAGCCGTCGGCGAATGAGATCAGCCCCGAGGCGCTGGCCAAGGTCAGCGAAGTCGAGAAGAAGGCCAAGAAGATCGGCCTGATGGAACTGACCGAACGCACCTGCAAATGGCCCGTGGGCGACCCGGCGACCGATGATTTCTGGTTCTGCGGCCTGCCCGTGCAGCAGGGCAAACCCTATTGCGAGGCCCATGTCGGCGTCGCCTTCCAACCGATGAGCGCCCGGCGCGACCGCCGCCGCTAAGTCCGGCGGAATGAAAGAAAAAGGCGGGCGGGCTTGAGTGCCCTACCCGCCTTTTTCTTGCCTGAGGCCTAGATCAGCGCAGTTTCGGCGGTTTCGCCGGATCGCTGCCCGGGGCCATCCGGGGCGTATTCTGCAAAGGCTCCATCTGCGGCAGGTCAAACCGCAGGCCGACGCGGGCCAGCTTCTCGACCACCGCGTCATTGGGACCGAAGAAGCCGACATCCATCGCCCCCGCCTCGATCCCCGAAAAGGTCAGCGCCTCGGACGCCGCGCGCACCAGCGCGTCTTGCGCGCGAGGGATCGCACCGACGAAGGCCAGCAGATGCCCGCGCCCGCCGCCGCTGTATTCGACACCGACAAGGAAGGCCCCCGCCGCCATGCCCGTGGCCGTCGCCAATTTCGCATCAATCGCGGCGATCAGCGTCTCGGGCAAGCCCTGCGGCGGGAACACGCGGTCGATGCCCGCCTCCACCTCGCCCGGCGCATGGGCCAATGTGCTGCGCAGCCAGTCCATCGCTTCGGCAGGCAGCAGGATCTCGGACGGGGCCACGCCGATGTTCACCGCCATGCCCAAGGGCTGCCCCGCCAACATCGCGGCAATCGCACGGCCCGAGAGCGCCACGTAAGGAGACGCCTCCCCCACGTGAGCCGAGAGCCGCGCCGCGCGGTCGAAGACCATAACATAGCTATCGTCAAGCAGCACCGGGCTGATCTGATCGCCCTGCGGCTCATCCTCGAGCAACATAAACAGCTCGACATCCGCGATACGCTCGTAAAAGCGCAGCCGCGCCGCGTCGTCGTCGGGGGCGGAGGCCATCGCGGCATGGGCTTGGTCGAGCGGGGTCGGCTCGGTCTTGGGGTCAGTTTGGCGGTCGGTCATTCATCACCTCGGACACGGCGGCGCGCAGACGGGGCAAGACCTCTTCCGCGAACCAGGGATTCTTGTTCAACCATCCGGTATTGCGCCACGACGGATGAGGCAAGGCAAAGACCCCCGGCGGATGATCCCGCCAGCCCGCCACGGCCTCGGTCACATTGCGAAATCCGGGGAGGTGATATTTCATTGCATAGGCCCCAATCAACACCGTGAGCCGCAGATCGGGCAGCATCTCCAGCACCGGTTTGCGCCAAGTCTGCGCACAGATACGCGGCGGCGGCAGGTCGCTGCCCTTGGCATCATAGCCCGGAAAGCAAAAGCCCATCGGCACGATGGCGACCCTGTCGCGGTCATAGAATGTCGCCTCATCCAGCCCCAGCCAGTCGCGCAGGCGGGTGCCGGACATATCCCAGAACGGCTTGCCCGCCTCATGCACACGTTTGCCGGGCGCTTGGCTGGCGATCAGCAGCCGCGCGCCGGGTTTGAACCAGACGATGGGCCGCGGGCGATGCTGGGTGGCGGTCACGGCGAAACGCTCGGCACAAAGGCGGCAGGCCGCCAGATCATCTCGGATATCCTTCATGAGCAGGAGATAAGCGGTAGGGCGAAAAGATAAAGGGCGGTGAGCCGTCACTTCGACAATTATCGAAATAAACCTTGCATCGCGCTAACATTTCGATATTTCTAGAATCATGAAACAAGAATCCGCAACTCCCGCCCTCACCCTTGCCGCCAGCAGCTTTGCGGCGCTTGGATCGGAACAACGCCTTCTGGTGCTGCGCACGCTGGTGCGCGCCGGATCAGAGGGGCTGAACATCGGCACGCTGGGCGAACGCACCGGCGTGACCGGCTCGACCCTGACACATCACCTGAAACTCTTGGCCTCTGCCGGTCTGGTGAAACAGGAAAAACAAGGCCGCAGCACCATCTGCGCCGCCGTCGCCTATGAAGAGGTGCAAGCCTTGGCGAATTTCCTGCTGACCGAATGCTGCGCGGACGCAATCGACGGCTGCACGGAGCATAACCATGGCTGATACCACACAAACCCTCCCCGCGTTGCACCGTTTGGCCTTTCTAAAAAGCGCTTGGGGCATCACGCTGGCGCTCTTGGCGCTGATCGCGCTGCTGGATCCGCCACAGGTCATGCCGACGGTCATCTTCGCGTCTGAGGCGCTTTTGCACACCGCCCCCTTCATCGCCTTCGCGGTGCTGGCGGTGGCCTATCTCAAAGCCAGCGGGGCGGAGAGCCTGCTTGCCCGCGCGTTCGAGGGCAACCCGGCCCGGATGGTGGTAATGGCAGCGGCGCTCGGCGGTTTGTCCCCCTTTTGCAGTTGCGAAGTGATCCCCTTTATTGCTGCGCTGCTGGCCGTCGGCGCCCCGCTCGGCGCGGTGATGGCCTTTTGGCTGGCCTCCCCGCTGATGGACCCGGCAATGTTCGCGATCACCTCAGGCACGCTCGGCTTCGACTTCGCCTTGGCGAAAACCATCGCGGCGCTTGGCGTCGGCATGTTCGGGGGTTTCACCGTCATGGCCCTGTCCCGCACGCCGATTTTCAACGACCCCCTGCGCCCGCAGCCTGCGAAAAGCAGCTGCTGTTCTTCGGCCAAACCGTTCTCTGGCGCGCCGGTCTGGAAGTTCTGGCAAGAGGCCGAGCGCCGCGCGAGCTTTGCCGACACGGCGCTGACCAATGCGCTGTTCCTCGTCAAATGGCTGACCCTCGCCTATGTGGTCGAAGCCCTCATGCTGACCTATGTGCCCGCGGAATGGATCGCCAATGTCTTGGGCGGCACCGGGATCATGCCGATCATTCTGGGCGCATTCGTGGGCGCACCGGCCTACCTGAATGGCTATGCCGCCGTGCCCCTGATCGACGCGCTGCTGGCGCAAGGGATGACCCAAGGCGCGGCCATGTCCTTTGTCGTGGCGGGCGGGGTAAGCTGCATTCCGGCGGCCATCGCGGTCTGGGCACTGGTCAAACCGCATGTTTTCGCCGCCTATATCGGTTTTGCCTTCGTCGGAGCGATCTTTGCGGGTGTGATCTGGCAGTTGGTGGCGTGACCGCGTCAAACTGACGACCCGAATGCGGGGGCGGTAGAAATGCCGCCCCCTTTTTCGTTTCGACTGTTACTGAGGTGAGGGCAGATGTCGCCCGCGCCGAGAGGCCGGGCAGCGAGGCGCTCGCGACTTACGCCGCCGCGCGCTCTCCGTCTGGCTTTTCGGAGGGTTCATCCCCAATCGGCCCCTCGCCATTCACCATGTCCTTGACGGCCATCCCATGGGGCAATTCCTTCCCCGTACCATTGCCCAAGGGCATATCGATATAGAAGGTCGTGCCGGGGCCGTCGTTCTTGAAATAGTCGATCTGCCCGCCCAAGGCTTCGATGATCCGTTTGGAGATGTTCATCCCCAATCCAGTGCCGCCAACGGCCCGCTGGTCCGAGGAATCGATCTGCGAAAATTCGTCAAAGACCTTTTCGCGCTCGGATTCGGCAAGGCCGATCCCCTCGTCGATCACGCTGATCCGCACCTTGTCGCCAAGGTTGACCGAGGTGACCTTGACCGTCGACCCGGCGGGCGAGAATTTGGCCGCGTTTGACAGAAGGTTGGACATCACCTGTTGCAGGCGTTTCTCGTCCGTGGCGATCCCCGCAGGCTCCGACGGTTTGGCATAGCGCAGCGTCACGCCAAGGTTGCCTGCAAAGGATTGGTTCAACTCAATCGCGTCTTCGATGATGGTCTGCACCTCAAGCGGTTCGATATCAAAGCTGATCTTGCCCGCCTCGAACTTTTGCAGGTCGAGAATCTCGTTAATGATCGACGTCAGCCGCGCCGAATTGCGCTGCGCAATCTTTAGAACTTTCTCCATCTGCGGGGTCATTTCGCCCAAAACCCCGGCGCAGGCCATATCGAGCGACCCTTTGATCGAGGTCATCGGCGTGCGCAGCTCATGGCTGATGGTCGAGACGAATTCGGTCTTCACCTTGAACGCGATCTTGGTTTTCTCATGCTCGACCTTCAGCTCTTCGAGCTGGCGTAGATTGGTGCGGTACATCTTTAGGAAGATGCGAGAGCAATCGACGATGAAGTAGAGCACGAAGACCACGGTGAACAACTGGGTCCAAAGCTCGGATTCGATGCTCGCCCCCGTGCGCACGATGTCCCAGATCGGGATGAAGAGGAATGTCGCGCCATAGATCGCAAGCCGCAGCATCAGCACCGGCAGGATATGGTGGTTGTTCATCGAGGCGAAGAGCGCCGCGGCGAAAAGGAAGAAGAGCGGCAGAAAATGCGTCGTCGCCCCCTGCTGAAGCGCGATCCCAAGGGCGAAATAGCTGATCACCCCGGCGCTCAGCACCGTGCCGATATAGATCCGGTTCATGAACAAACGCGCCAAACGCGGGCTGCGCCCCCGCCAGCGGGTGATGCGCAGGAAAAGCAGATAGTCGAAAGTCTCGGAAATCGCGATCAGGATGACCGTCGAGATCGACAGCCACAGATCATAGTAGAACGCAGACAGGCAAATGGCCGCCGCAAAGATCATCTGCCGCTGCCAAAACAGGTTAACGCCGACTTGGGAGTAGTCCCGCATCTGCTGCACCTTTGTCGCGTCTGCCAGATGCGGCGTATGAATCGGGCCGTATGTTACTTTTTCCTGCGACATCGCTCTCGTTTTCTTCGGTCGGCTGCTCGAATGCCGGCATTCTGCCGACAAACGCTCTTAACATGTTGCATTTCGGCATCGAAGCACATGTTAGACGCGATCATCTTCCCTTCTACACCCGGAAATGGGACATAAGTATGGCCATTTCATGCAACTAGAGGTTAGCCTCTTGATAAGAGGTATTTTTACAGCGAATTTTCGAGGTCCAACATGAGTCTGCAAGGACGGAGCTTCAGTGGAAAATCTTGGCAGGATGTTCTTCCCGAACTGACGCCACAGGACGCTAAGGCGCTGGAAGTAAAGAACAACCGCTTCCCACGAAAACTGCTTAACAGCAAATCGACAGAGGTCGACCCCTATAGCCCCGAGGCCCTTGCCCGGGCCAACCCCTATATGCGTGCCACAACTTTGTCATTTTTGAACATGCATCAGCACGGGGAATTATTCGTTAATTTCCTCCGGGCGCGGCGCCGAATCTTTATCGACGATAAGCAATGGAATCTCCCTCAGGTTGATGGGATGGAGTTTGACCAATACGACACGCCCCGCGCGCGTTGGATCGTTTTGCATGAATATGGGGAGGTCATGGGCGGCGTGCGCCTGATGCCCACCACCTCGACCTGCGCGCAATACAGCTACATGCTGCGCGATGCGCAACTGGGAATGCTGCCGGATATTCCGCAGGACGTGCTGTTCTTCAAAGCCCCCGTGCGTGACGACATCTGGGAAGCCACCCGCCTGTTCCTGACGAGCGCAGTCCCCGCCCAACGCCGCATCGCCGTGCAACGTATGCTGATGAACCAGATGGCCGGTGCCGCCTATGCCATGGGCGCAAGCCATGTTCTGGGCATCGTGCCCGCCACCTTCAGCCGCTGGATGACACGGCTTGGCCTGATGAGCGCCGTGCCCGTGGGCCCGGTGCAAAACATCGACGGTGACCGCACGCAGGCGGCCTTGATGAACGTCAGCTACATCGGCGAGATGGCCCCGACCGAGAGCACTCATACGCTACACTGACCCCCGCACGGGCGCGGGCCGATATGCCCTCCTCTTATGCGCCCTCCCCCGCAGGATACCCGTCCTGCGGGCAGCAGGTTTTACCGTTACCAAACAGCCCCGCACGGCGCCCTGCCCCAGCGAACGCCCGCGTTTCGACATATTGTGGTCAAATTCCGTGAATAAACGGTTAAGATACCTCTGATACCAGAGGCGCCGCGACGCCCCGCTTAGCACCAACCGGAGCAGCGAATGCTGGAATTTGAAAATGTGTCCAAGTCCTTTTGGACGGGATCGCAGCACAAGGTCATTCTTGACCGGGTGTCTTTTCGCGTGGAGCTTGGCAACTCCTTGGGCATTCTGGCCCCCAACGGCACCGGCAAAACAACCCTTATCAACATGATGGCCGGGCTGGAAAAACCCGACGAAGGAGAGATCAGGCGCGGCTGTAACATCTCGTTTCCTTTGGGTTTTATGGGCGGGGTGGTCAATAAAGTCTCAGCCATGGAGAACGCCCGCTATATCGCGCGGCTCTATGGGCTTGACCCTGATTACGTGGAAAGCTTCTGTCGCTGGCTTTGCGGTCTGGGGGAGTATTTCGATCAGCCGCTCGGCACCTATTCCGCCGGGATGCGGGCGCGTTTCTCTTTCGCGCTGATGTTGGCGCTGGATTTTGATATCTATCTGATTGACGAAGGCATGCCCGGCACGACAGACGTGGAATTCAACCGCAAAGCGGGTGATATTCTGAAAGAACGGCTGCGGACCACGACGATCATCATCGTCTCGCATCAGGCCCATACGCTTGAGAAATTTGCCCGCTCCGCCGCTGTCCTTTTGGACGGCAAGCTACATATGTTCGACACCTTGGAAGAAGCGAAACAGCTCTATGACTACGAAACCCAAGGCTAGAAAATTCCGCATCCGCAAGGCGCCGCCCCCCTCGGGCAGCAGCGCCGCGCCGAGCAGCGCCGAGAAGGCGCAGGCGGGCCAGACCGACGCCGAAAAGGCCGCGCGCAAGGCCAAGCTGCGCGCCGTCGCCGATGCGACCGAGGTGGAACCCTCGCACAGCAAGGAAGCCTTGGAACATGCCGCCCGCAGCGGCAAAGCGCCCCATTCCGAAAGCGCCCGCTCGGGCGAGGTGTCTTCCGCCAATGAAGTCTCGGCCGAGCAGGACATTGACGCGATCCGCCGCGAGGGGCTGACAGGCCGCCAATTGCGCATGGCGCGGCGGGTGGCGCAGAAACACGGGCTGGCGCCGACCTCGGATTTCGACGCGGTGCGTCTTTTGCGGGCCAAGGGGATCGACCCGTTTCAGCGGTCCAACATGCTGGAACTCGTGGTGCCGCAGTCGGGCGATCCGGCGGACAGCGGCCTGCCCGCCACCCGGGACCAGCCCGGCGACCCGAAGGTGCAACTGCCCCAGACCACGCCCCGCGGCCCGCGCGGCCTGCCCTCAACCGATGTCAGCCCCGCCGAGCGTCGCCAGCGCGAGATCTCGGACATTCAGCGTGACATCACCCGCCGCCGTCGCCGCAAAGCGGCCATGCTGCTGGTCCGGCTGGCCTTTTTCGTCATGCTGCCGACCATTGCCGCCGGCTATTATTTCTACAGAATCGCCACACCCATGTATGCCACCGAAAGCCAGTTTCTGATCATTCAGAACGAAGGTGGCGGCGGCTCCAGCCCCTTTGGCGGGCTGCTGCCCACGCAATTCGCCAATAGCGCCGACAGCATCGCCACGCAGGCCTATCTGCAATCGAAAGACGCGATGCTGCGCCTTGACGAAGACGCAGGGTTCCGCGCGCATTTCGCCGACCCGCAGATCGACGCCATCCAACGGCTTTCGGAAAACCCCAGCAACGAAGAAGCCTACAAAACCTACAAGAAGAACGTCAAAATCGGATATGACCCGACCGAAGGCGTGATCCGGATGGAGGTGATTGCCGCCGATCCCGAGGTCTCGGAAGAATTCTCGAAACGTCTGCTCACCTATGCCGAAGAGCGGGTGAATGACCTGAGCAAGCAAAAGCGCGAAGACGGGATGCGCGACGCGCTGGAGGGTTATGAAACCGCGCTGGAAAACCGCCGCGCGGCGCAGGAGGCGCTGATCAAATTGCAGGTCGACAACAACGTCGACCCCGAGGCGATGATCGCGTCGATCCGCACGCAGATCACAAATTACGAGACCCTTTTGATCGAAAAGGAACTCGAACTCGCCGCCCTGCTCGACAACCAGCGCCCGAACCAAGCCAAGGTCGATGGCGCGCGCGGGGATGTGCGACGGCTGCGCGAACAGCTCACCAAACTGCGCGAGCGGATGACCGCCGCCAACGAAGGCGAAAACTCGCTGGCGCAACAGGCGGTCGCAGCCCAGCTTGCGCAGGCCGATCTGGCCTCTGCCGACATGGTGCTGCAAAGCGCGCAAACCGCAATGGAACAGGCCCGAACCGAGGCCGGGCGGCAGGTCCGCTACCTCACCGTGGCGGTCAACCCCGTGGCCCCGGACGAGGCGACCTACCCCCGCAAGTTCGAAAACACGATATTGGCTTTCCTTATCTTTGCAGGCATCTACCTGATGTTGTCTCTGACAGCGTCCATTCTAAGAGAACAGGTAACTTCATGACCCAGCTGCGCATTGGCAATCTGACCGTCGGCAATGATCGTCCCCTCACCGTGATCGCTGGCCCCTGCCAGTTGGAGAGCGAAGACCACGCGCAGATGGTTGCGGGCATTCTGAAAGAGGCCTGTGACGCCGCAGGCGCGCAGTTCATCTTCAAGGGCAGCTATGACAAGGCCAACCGCACCTCCCTCTCGGGCAAACGCGGTTTGGGCATCGAAAAGGGGCTGCAAGTCCTGCAATCCGTGGCCCGTGTCAATGACGTGCCGGTGCTGACGGATGTGCATAATGAGGCGCAATGCGCACAGGTCGGTGACGTGGTCGACGTGCTGCAAATCCCTGCCTTCCTCTGCCGCCAAACCGACCTGCTGCTCGCCGCCGGGGAGACCGGAAAGGCAGTGAACGTGAAGAAGGGGCAGTTCCTCGCCCCTTGGGAGATGCAGAACATCGTCGACAAGATCGAAAGCACCGGGAACCGCAACATCCTGCTGACCGAACGCGGCACCACCTTTGGCTACAACACGCTGGTCGCCGACATGCGCAGCCTGCCGCAGATGGCCCAGACCGGCTACCCAGTGGTGATGGACGCGACACATTCCGTGGCACAACCCGGCGGCAAGGGCGGCTCTTCGGGCGGCCAGCGTGAGTTTGCCCCCGTCATGGCCCGGGCAGCTGCCGCCATCGGCGTTGCGGCGATCTTCATGGAAACCCACGAAGACCCCGACCGCGCGCCCAGTGATGGGCCCAATATGATCTACCTCGACCAGATGCCGGGGCTGATCAACCTGCTGATGCAATTCGACGCGCTGGCCAAAAGCCATCCGCTGACTTTCTAAATTTATCTTAAAAAGCGAGTATTTGACGTGAGTAAACCGGCCTCCACCGTGACCCCGAACACTTGGGAATTCCTGCGCGATGCGATGATCACCCCGACAGGTTTCCGCGAATATGACGCGCGTTGGAAATACCCCGACGACATCAACCTGCCCGGCATCACCGCCCTCGGCCTTGGGCTTGGCACGCAGATGCATGCGCGTGGGATTGAGCCTGTCATCGCCGTGGGCAATGACTATCGCGACTATTCGCTCTCAATCAAAAATGCGCTGATGCTGGGGCTGATGCAGGCCGGGATCACGGTTAAGGATATCGGCCCGGCGCTTTCCCCAATGGCCTATTTCGCCCAGTTCCACCTCGATGCCCCTGCCGTTGCCATGGTCACGGCGAGCCACAACCCGAACGGCTGGACCGGCGTCAAAATGGGTTTTCAGCGCCCCCTCACCCACGGCCCGGACGAGATGGCCGAGCTGCGCGACATCGTCCTGAATGGCCGTGGTGAACGGCGTCCGGGCGGGGCATATGAGTTCGTCGACGGCGTGCGCGAAGCCTATCTGGATGACCTCGTCGGCGACTTCAAAATGACCCGCAAACTGAAGGTCGTCTGCGCCACCGGCAATGGCACCGCATCGGCCTTCGCGCCCGAATTGTTCCGCCGCTTGGGGGTCGAGGTCGTCGATAGCCACAACACGCTCGACTACACCTTCCCCCATTACAACCCAAACCCCGAAGCCATGGAGATGCTGCACGACATGGCCGACAGCGTCCGCGCCTCTGGTGCCGATCTGGCGCTTGGTTTCGACGGTGACGGGGACCGCTGCGGCGTGGTGGATGACGAGGGCGAAGAGATTTTCGCCGATAAGATGGGCGTCATCATGGCCCGCGATCTGGCCAAACTGCACCCAAACAGCACCTTCGTCGCAGATGTGAAATCCACCGGCCTCTTTGCCTCGGATCCTGAGTTGCAGAAACACGGAGCCAAGGCGGACTATTGGAAAACCGGCCACAGCCACATGAAACGCCGTGTCAAAGAACTGGGCGCGCTGGCGGGCTTCGAAAAGTCCGGCCACTACTTCTTGGCCGAGCCAATTGGCCGGGGCTATGACTGTGGCATGCGCGTGGCGGTGGAAATCTGCAAGCTGATGGACCGCAACCCCGACAAATCCATGTCGGACCTGCGCCGCGCCCTGCCCCAGACCTATTCGACGCCCACCATGTCGCCCTATGCCTCGGACACCGAGAAATACGACATCCTCGACCGGATCGTGGAGAAGCTCACAGCCAAGGCCGACGCCGGGGACAAGATCGGCGGCCGCGCGATTGCCGAGGTCATTACAGTCAACGGCGCACGCGTCATGCTCGACAACGGCGGCTGGGGCCTCGTGCGGGCTTCCTCTAACACGCCGAACCTCGTCGTGGTCTGCGAAAGCCCCGAATCTGACGCCGAAATGCGCGCGATCTTCGCCGATATCGATGCGGTGATCCGCACAGAGCCGGGCGTGGGCGATTACGATCAATCGATCTGATCGCCATTTACGGCACCAGAACGACAAAGGCCCGGGGCATCGCCACCGGGCCTTTTTTCTTTGAACCAGAAGGTCTTACTTCAGCGCCGCTTCACAGAAGGCGCGAATGCGCGCGGCATCCTTCACCCCCGGCGCGCTCTCGACACCCGAAGAGACATCGACCTGTCGCGCCCCGGTGAGAGCAATCGCCTCCGCCACATTCTCGGCGTTCAGCCCGCCGGCGAGCATCCAAGGCTTGGGCCAGCGCCGCCCGGCGATCAGCCGCCAGTCAAAGGCCAGCCCGTTGCCCCCCGGCAGCACCGCGTCCTTAGGCGGTTTGGCATCGACCAAAAGCTGATCCGCGACGGTGACATAGTCGTTCAGCAGCGCCAGATCATCGCGATCCGCCACGCCGACGGCCTTCATCACCGGCAGCCCATAGCGCGCCTTAACCTCGGCCACCCGCGCCGGGCTTTCGCTGCCGTGCAGCTGTAGCATGTCCAAAAAGGGCACCGCGGCCAGCAGCGCATCTAGCGCCGCATCATCGGCATTGACGGTCAGCGCGACTTTGCAAATGCCATCAGGCACTGCCTCGGTCATATGCGCCGCCGCCTCAAGCGATAGATGGCGCGGGGATTTCTCGAAAAAGACGAACCCCAGCGTCCGTGCGCCCGCCAAAAGGGCGGCAGGCACATCGGCAGGGTCGGTCAAACCGCAGATTTTTACGTTAACGTTCTCAGGCATGGGTGGGGTTTAGCCTGCTTCGTCGAGCAGCGCCAGCACCTCATCCTTGCCCTGATGCTTCTCTTCCTTGAGGCGGATCACCTCACGCTCCAACCGACGACGCTCACGCGCTTGCCGCGCCAGTTCGGCCCGGTGGCCATGTTCGCGTATCCACTCCCAAACGAAGCCCACCAAAAGCCCTACGATAATCCCGCCAAGGATCACGATAAAGAGCGGCAGTTCGATAGAAGGGTTCACGGCAAACCAACCTGAAATCTCGGTTGGAAGCACTTGAAGTGTCACGATGTTCCGGTTCGCCAGAGCAACGGAAACCAGCGCAATCGCGAAAAGCGCGATGCAGGCATAACGAATGTAACGCATCAGCTTTTCCCGTTCAGCCGGTCACGCAAGAGCTTGCCCGTCTTGAAGAAGGGTACATGCTTTTCTTCGACATTCACCGTCTCACCAGTGCGCGGGTTGCGCCCCACACGGGCATCGCGTTTCTTGACGGAAAAAGCACCGAAGCCGCGCAATTCGACCCGGTCCCCACGCGCCATGGCGCCCGTGATCTCATCAAAGACCGTGTTTACGATCCGCTCAACATCACGTTGATAAAGATGCGGATTGTCGTCAGCGATCTTCTGGATCAGTTCCGACCGGATCATGGCACGTCCCCCGAGAATTTATTGATGTCTTACCCGACTATAGGAAATAACGCCCCACACGGGAAGGTGTTCCACCGGGGCGGCGATAGATTTTTCGCAGCGAAACCTCTGTTATTTCGGCTCTTTTCCGCCGCCTGCCGCCGCTGAAGGCCATGGCGCGTAGGGATTGGGCATAAGGGCCAAAACCCGCTTCGCGATTCGACCTTGCCCCCGGAACAGCAAAAGGCCCCGCATGTCGCCATGCGGGGCCTTCGCTAAGATTACATATTCAACGTGGAATATGCTTACTCGTCGTCGCCTTTCAGCGCCGCACCAAGGATGTCGCCCAAGCTCGCGCCGGAGTCGGAGGAACCGTACTGCTGTACCGCCTCTTTCTCTTCCGCGATCTCGCGTGCTTTGATGGAGACGCCCAGACGGTGTGCTTTCGCGTCAACGTTGGTGATGCGCACGTCGACCTTGTCACCGACCGAGAAACGCTCGGGGCGCTGTTCGGCACGGTCACGGCTGAGGTCGGAACGACGGATGAAGCTCTTCATGCCTTCGTATTCGACTTCGATGCCGCCATCTTCGATGGAGGTCACGGTCACGGTCACGATCGAGCCGCGCTTCACGCCGCCCACGGCTTCGGCGAACTTGTCACCGCCGACGTTCTTGATCGAGAGCGAGATGCGCTCTTTCTCAACGTCCACTTCGGAGACAACGGCCTGAACCACGTCACCTTTGCGGTAGTCTTGGATCGCTTCTTCGCCGCGCTGGTCCCAGCTGAGGTCGGAGAGGTGAACCATACCGTCGATGTCGCCGGGCAGGCCAACGAACAGACCGAATTCGGTGATGTTCTTGACTTCGCCTTCGACTTCGGTGCCCTCGGGGTGGGTCTCAGCGAAGACTTCCCATGGGTTGCGCATGGTCTGCTTGAGACCAAGGGAAACGCGACGCTTGGCGCTGTCGATTTCCAGAACCATGACTTCGACTTCTTGGCTTGTGGACACGATCTTGCCGGGGTGCACGTTCTTCTTGGTCCAGGACATCTCGGAGACGTGGACCAGACCTTCGACACCGGGCTCCAGCTCGACGAATGCGCCGTAGTCGGTGATGTTGGTCACGCGGCCGCTGTGCACGGAACCCAGCGGGTATTTCGCGCCAACCAGATCCCACGGATCTTCCTGCAGCTGCTTCATGCCGAGGCTGATGCGGTGGGTCTCTTTGTTGATCTTGATGACCTGAACCTTGATGGTCTCGCCGATCGACAGGATCTCGGACGGGTGGTTCACGCGGCGCCATGCCATGTCGGTGACGTGCAGCAGGCCGTCGACACCGCCAAGGTCAACAAACGCACCGTATTCGGTGATGTTCTTGACCACACCATCGACGGTCTGACCTTCGGTCAGGTTGCCAATGACTTCGGCACGCTGTTCGGCGCGGGACTCTTCGAGGATCGCACGGCGCGACACCACGATGTTGCCACGACGGCGATCCATCTTGAGGATTTGGAACGGCTGCTTGAGACCCATGAGCGGGCCTGCGTCGCGCACGGGGCGCACGTCGACTTGGGAGCCGGGCAGGAATGCAACTGCGCCGCCGAGGTCGACGGTGAAGCCACCTTTGACACGGCCAAAGATCGCGCCTTCGACACGCTCTTCTGCGGCATAGGCTTTTTCCAGACGATCCCAGGCTTCCTCACGGCGGGCCATTTCGCGGCTGATGACGGCTTCGCCACGCGCGTTTTCGACTTGGCGAAGGAAAACTTCGACTTCGTCGCCAACTTCGATTTTGGGGGATTCGCCGGGATCAGCAAATTCTTTCAGCTCAACGCGGCCTTCCATTTTGTAGCCGACGTCGATGATGGCTTGGCCCGCTTCGACAGCGATCACCTTGCCTTTGACGACTGTGCCCTCTTGGGGCGTGTCCATTTCAAAGCTCTCGTTAAGAAGCGCTTCGAATTCGTCCATTGCTTTGGTCATGTAGCTTTTCGTATCCTTATCAAATGTTTCTGGCCGCGCGGTTGTCTCCGCCGGTCTGGAGTTGCAATTGGTCGTTGTGGTGGCACCGTGCCGATCTTGTCAGAGAAGCTCCGACATAAAAGCACAGCGGTTGACCCGCAGCCGAACGCAAACAAAAGAGGGCCGGTTAGTACCGACCCTGCCCGCTATATCGCGTCCGAAGCTGTAACCGCCCCTTAGACAAGGCGCGTATAGGCGAATTTTGACGCTCCTGCAAGGGCTATGGCGTGCTGGCCGGGGGATATGCGGGGTTCTGCCGGGCGAGGGTTCCGTAGCGCGCCCGGGGATAGTGGGCACCACAACGGATCAGGGCCATCGCGGCGCTGCAACCTTTTCCTAGCGATTTGCACGACCCCTGCCGCGGTAAGCCTGCCGCTCACCCGCCCCAACCCGCGCCCAGCCCCGGCGCGGGTTTCGGCGGATCGGCAAGATCGCCTTCGGCAAGGTCACTGCCTTGATAGCTAGCAAGATCCTCAACGAACTCCCACAGACGCAAGAAAGTGTAATCGACCTTTCCCAACGCCTCCGCCACGGCGGCGGGGTTCGACCGGTCCAAGGCGCATAGCGCGCGCATGCTCTCATTCACCATCGGCTTGATATCCTGCGCGCATTCCTCGGTGAACCGCCGTAGAACGCTTTGCAGCTCAGACCGTTTTTGCTCTTGCGTGGCCACGCCCAGTTGCAGCGCGGTCTTGTGAAGCGCGTGAAAGGCGGAACGCCTGAGCGTGCTTTGCGACAATTCATCCTTGGCGATATAGTCACTACAGCCGCCGCGCAGCGCTTCGATTGCGACGTCGCTCTGCTCCGTCCCTGTGACCATCACCGTGGCCACACCACCGTTACGCGGGTGGGCGCGGATCATCTGCAAGCCGCGCAGGCCATCCCCATCGGGCAGGTTGTAGTCCAGCAAGATCAGGTCGAACGCCCCCTCATCCAACTGCTGAGCAAGGGCGGCGAGGCTCTCCGCCTCTGTCAGGGAGACCGGAAAGTCCAAGCCACCGCAGAGCCGTTTGATCCGCATCCGGTCAAAACGCTGGTCATCGACGATCAGGATACGCGCCGCCGCCAAAGGCTCAGCCGCGCCATCCGCCCTATCGCCTGCACCGCTTCCGCGCCTTGCCACGCTCATCAGCCGTCCCCCTGCTTTGCCTCGGCATTTACGCCCACGGAGCCTAACAAATGGTTAACCCGCCCCTATTCGCCGCCAGCCTTGCAGAGGAATGTTGCGGTGGCGCGGCGGGGCCGCTACATGAGCCGCCATGAGTGATACAACACGCCCCCGCCGCAACTTCTATGGCCGCCTCAAAGGCAAAGCGCTGAAGAAGTCGCAAAAGACCTATATTGACGAAGACCTCGACGCATTGTCGCCGGGGGCCGTCGATTGGGAGAGCAATCCCGACCGTAGGCCCCTCGACCTCGATACGCTGTTTGGCGGGCGCAAGGTCTGGCTGGAAATCGGCTTTGGCGGCGGTGAGCATCTGGTGCATCAGGCCGGGCAGAACCCCGATGTAGGCATCATCGGCTGCGAGCCTTACATCAACGGCGTCGCCATGTTGCTGGGTAAAATCCGGCGCGCGGGTGTGGACAACCTTGCCATTCACCCCGGTGACGTGCGCGATATGTTCGACGTGCTGCCCGAAGACTCCATCGACCGGGCATTCCTGCTCTATCCCGATCCTTGGCCGAAAACCCGCCACCACCGCCGCCGTTTTGTTACGCCCGAGCATCTGGAGCCCTTGGCCCGCGTGTTGAAACCCGGCGCGATCTTCCGCGTGGCGACGGATATCGAGGATTACGTTCGCCAGACGCTCGAACAGGTGCCGCAGCATGGGTTTGATTGGCTGGCCGAAGGGCCTGACGACTGGCGCGCGCCTTGGGATGACTGGATTTCGACCCGCTATGAGCAAAAGGCGCTGCGCGAAGGGCGCACCCCGCATTACCTGACCTTCCGCAAACGCTAAGTATTTGCGCCTGATACCACCCCGTTTCCAATCCATCGCACGCGCGGCGATGGACGCTGCCGCCCGCCTGCGATAATAGGAACCTTGAGCAGATCAGAGGTACCTCATGTCCAGTCACGGCAGCCCCATTCCCATGTCATCGCGCGCCTGCGGGCCGCTTAGCGGCACCGCCGAAGTGCCCGGCGACAAGTCGATCTCGCACCGTAGCCTGATCCTTGGCGCCATGGCCGTGGGCGAGACCACGATCACCGGGCTTTTGGAGGGGCAAGACGTGCTCGACACCGCCAAAGCCATGCGCGCTTTCGGGGCCGAGGTGATCGACCACGGCGGCGGCTCCTATTCCGTGCACGGCGTCGGCGTCGGTGGTTTCGCCGAGCCTGACAATGTGATCGATTGCGGCAATTCCGGCACCGGCGTGCGGCTGTTGATGGGGGCGATGGCGACCTCTCCGATCTCGGTCACCTTCACGGGCGATGCCAGCCTCAACAGCCGCCCGATGGCGCGGGTGACCGACCCGCTGGCGCTGTTCGGCACGCAATCCGTGGGCCGCGCCGGGGGCCGCCTGCCGATGACGCTGGTCGGCGCGGCCGAGCCTGTGCCAGTGCGCTACACCGTGCCCGTGCCTTCGGCGCAGGTCAAATCCGCAGTGCTGCTGGCCGGGCTGAATGCCCCCGGCAAAACCGTGGTGATCGAGGCCGAGGCCACCCGCGACCATACCGAACGGATGCTGGCGGGCTTCGGTGCCGAGATCACAGTTGAGGATACCGATGAGGGCCGCGTCATCACCCTGACCGGCCAGCCCGAGTTGAAGCCGCAGCATATCGACGTGCCGCGCGACCCCTCCTCCGCCGCCTTTCCTGTCTGCGCGGCGCTGATCGTCCCCGGATCGGACGTGCTGGTGCCCGGCATCGGGTTGAACCCCACGCGGGCGGGGCTGTTCACCACCCTGCGCGAGATGGGCGCGGACCTGACCTATGAAAACGAACGCACCGAAGGCGGCGAGCCTGTGGCCGATCTACGCGCGAAATTCTCGCCCAACCTCAAGGGCATCGAAGTCCCCGCCGAACGCGCGGCGAGCATGATCGACGAATACCCCGTGCTCTCGGTCGTGGCAGCCTGTGCGACGGGCGAGACCGTGATGCGCGGCGTCAAGGAACTCCGCGTCAAGGAAAGCGACCGGATCGAGGCCATGGCCAGCGGGCTGCGCGCCAATAGGGTCGCGGTCGAAGACGGGCCGGATTGGTGGACCGTCAAAGGGCTGGGCCACGGAAATATCCGCGGCGGTGCGACCTGCCAAAGCCATCTCGACCACCGTATCGCCATGTCGTTCCTGATCCTTGGCATGGTCGCACAACAGCCGGTGCAAGTCGATGACGGAGGACCCATCGCCACCTCCTTCCCGATTTTCGAGCCGCTGATGGCCTCCTTGGGTGCGCAGGTCGAACGGTTGCCTGCGTGACAGGCGACCGGCTGATCTGGCTCAGCCTTTGCGCTGCACTGGCCTTTGCAGCCCTTGCGGGCTTTGCCGAAACGCATCTGCGCGCGGCGGGCATGGGCGTCTTGGATGGGCGGCTTCTGGGCTATGATCTGCCCGAGATGCGCGCCTATCTGTCAGCACTTAGCCCCGAGCAGACGGCGCTGTATCTGGGCCAGTTCCGGCTGGCCGACACCGCCTTCCCCGCCCTCTTGGCGCTGGCCCTGCTGCTGTGGTTCCGTCGCTGGTCATCGGGCGGGCTGCGGCTGGGGCTGACGCTGGCCGTAGCGCTGTATCTGGGGGCGGATTACACCGAAAACATGCTGATCGCGCGGTTGGTCGAATTGGGCCCGGACCGGATCACCGCACAAGCGGTCGCAACGGCGAGCCTATTCACGATGGCGAAATGGTTCATACTAGCGGGCTGTTTCACGGCGGCCCTGCTGCTTGGCCTGCGGGCCCGGAACAAGAGGAATTTGCAATGACGGATAACAAAACCAACGGCATCACCGTTGCCATCGACGGGCCCGCCGCGGCGGGCAAAGGCACCGTGGCCAAGGCCGTGGCGGCGCATTTCGGCTTTGCGCATCTCGACACCGGGCTTTTGTACCGCGCGGTCGCGGCCAAGACCCTCACCGGGATGGACCCGGAAGAAGCGGCCCAGACCCTCGCCCCCGTCGATCTGGAAGACCCTACTCTGCGCAGCCCCGAGGTTGCCCAAGAGGCCAGCAAAGTGGCGGTGATCCCCGCGGTGCGTGCCGCCCTTGTGCGGTTCCAGCGCAGCTTTGCCACCCGCGCGGGCGGTGCGGTGCTCGACGGGCGGGACATCGGCACGGTGATCTGCCCCGACGCGCCGGTCAAACTCTTCATCACCGCCAGTCCCGAAGTGCGCGCGCAGCGCCGTTTCGCTGAGCTATCGGGCAAGGGGATCGAGACCAGTTATGAAGATGTGTTGGAAGACGTGCGCCAGCGCGACCTGCGCGACATGAGCCGGGACCAAGCGCCGCTGAAACCCGCCGAGGATGCCAAGCAGATCGACACGACGGAAATGGCGATCGAAGATGCGGTGGCCGCCGCCGTGGCCTTGGTCGAGGCGAAACGGGGCTGACCCCCGCCGCGAAAAGGGTGGGCGCTGTCGCCCACCCCCTGAATACTTACACAGCCGCTTTCAACTGATCGACCAGATCGCGGCGTTCCCAGCTGAAACCGCCATCCGCGTCGGGCGCGCGGCCAAAGTGGCCATAGGCCGCCGTGCGCTGGTAGATCGGCTTGTTCAATTGCAAATGCTCGCGAATGCCGCGCGGGGTCAGGTCAATGATCTGGCGGATCGCTTTTTCGATCGCGGCGTCATGCACGTCACCGGTGCCATGGGTGTCGCAATAGATCGACAGCGGCTCGCTCACGCCAATTGCATAGCTCAGTTGGATGGTGCATTTGTTCGCCAGCCCTGCCGCTACGACGTTCTTGGCCAGATAGCGCGCCACATAGGCCGCCGAACGGTCGACCTTGGTTGGGTCTTTGCCCGAAAACGCGCCGCCGCCATGCGGTGCCGCCCCGCCATAGGTGTCGACGATGATCTTGCGGCCCGTGAGACCCGCGTCGCCATCCGGCCCGCCGATCACGAAAACGCCGGTGGGGTTCACATGCCAAACGGTGTCGGCATCGATCCACCCTTCGGGCAGCACCTCTCGGATATAGGGCTCCACGATCTCGCGGATATCGGCGCTGGTCTGGCTTTCGCTCTCATGCTGGGTCGACAGCACGATGGAGCTTACGCCCACCGGTTTGCCGTTCTCGTAACGCACCGAAAGTTGGCTTTTCGCATCGGGCCGCAGGGTCGGCTCGGTCCCGTCTTTGCGCACCTCGGCCAGACGGCGCAGGATCGCATGGGCGTAATGGATCGGCGCGGGCATCAACTCGGGCGTCTCATCGGTGGCGAAACCGAACATGATACCCTGATCGCCTGCGCCCTCTTCCTTGCCATCGGCGGCATCGACGCCTTGGGCGATATGCGCCGACTGCGGGTGCAGCAGATTGGTGATCTCACATGTCGCGTGGTGGAACTCATCCTGCTCGTAACCGATGTCTTTGATGCAGGCGCGGGCAATATCCTCGACACCCGCCAGATATTCATCGAGCTTGGTCTTGTTCGCCAGCCCGACCTCGCCCCCGATCACGACGCGGTTGGTGGTGGCAAAGGTTTCGGCGGCGACCCGCGCTTCGGGTTCCTCGCTGATGAAAGCGTCGAGGATGGCATCAGAAATCCGGTCGCAGACCTTATCCGGGTGCCCCTCGGAAACGGATTCCGAAGTGAAAGTATAGTTCTGACGGGACATGTAGTGCTCCAATAAAAATTACGCACCACGTCAGGAAGCCGTTGTGGTGCTCTCCCAACGGCTTAGACAACCGCTGGTGGATGGTCAATCGGCATTCCCCGGGCTGCGACGGCGGGCCACGGCAAGCCCGCCAAGGCAGAGGGTCAGAAGCAGGATCAAAGGCAAATCACCGCTGCGGCTATAGAGCGTGGGCGCCAGTGGCGCCGGCAGCGGCGCGTCGATGAAGCCTGCGGAATTGAGCGGCAGCGAAGCGATCACCCGCCCCTGCGGGTCGATCATCGCCGAGATGCCGGTATTGGCCGCCCGGGCCATGGACAGCCCCTGCTCAATCGCCCGCATCCGCGCTTGGGCAAGGTGCTGGCGCGGGCCTGCGGCCTTGCCGAACCATGCGTCATTGGTGACCTGCATCAGAAAGGCGGGCCGCGCCGGGGCGGCGTTCACGTCATGGGCAAAGACGGCCTCGTAGCAAATCAACGGCAATGCGGCACCGAGCGGCCCCAGATCCAAAACCTGCGCGCCCGGCCCGCTGGAAAAGCCGTTCCCCTCCTGCGCGGCGAGGCCGTGGATACCGAAACGCCCCATCAGATCACCCAATGGCATATATTCGCCAAAGGGCACGAGGTGATGTTTGTCATAAAGCTGATCGACCGCGCCGCCTTCGTTCAACACAACAAGCGAGTTGTAATAGCGCATGTTCGACCGGCGCTGCACGCCCAGCACCACCGGCACGTCCGAGGCCGCGCCGATCTCATCCAAGGCGCTCCCCGCCATGTCCAACGACCATGGGATCGCGGTTTCGGGCCAGATCACCAGATCGGGGGCCGTGCTTTCGTCCTGCGGCTCGGCGGCGGTGTAGTCGAGCTGGCGGGAGAAATAGAATTCAAAGGTATCGGGGTTCCACTTATCGCGTTGCGCGGCATTGGGCTGCACCAAACGGACCACGTTCTCGGTCAGCACCGCGGGCGGCGCTTGCGGGGGCAACAGCAACAGCAGCACCGTCGACAAGGCCAGCGCCCCCTGCCCCAACCGCAGGCTCAAAGGGCCGCGCAGCAGCAAGATCGCGGCAATGGCGAATAGCCAGAGGTTCAGCGTATAGGGGCCGACCCAAGCAAGGCCCTGCCCCGCCATCACGCCGACCAGTCCTTGAGCGGGCATGGCCCATGGGAAGCCGGTGAAGATATAGGCGCGCAGCAGTTCCACCGCCGCCCAAGTCAGCGCCAGCGCCAGCCCACGCTTCGGCGCGATCCAACGGGCGAGGCCGAAGGCCAGCCCCCAGAACAGCGCCATGCCAGCGGCCAGCAGGATCAGCGCAAAAGGTGCCATCCAGCCGTGCCGCGCCACATCGACCATGAAGGGCGAGACGATCCATTGCAGCGCATGTAGGAAATAGCCAAAGCCAAAGCCCCAACCCAGCAGCGCCACCCGCGCCGGCCCGCCCGCCTGCGCGCGAAACAGCCAGAACGCGGCTACCAGCCCGGCAAAGAGCAAAATAGGCAGTTCATAAGGCGCTTGCCCGAAGGCTGCGATGGCCCCGGCGAGGGGGGCCAGCAGCAACCGGCCCCGCATCGCCAGCCGTTGCCTCATCCCCCGGCCCCTTGGGTGCGGACCCGCAACCGTTTGATGCGGCGCGGATCGGCGTCGATCACCTCGAACTCCGGCCCGTCGGGGTGCAAGACCACCTCGCCCCGCGCAGGCACGCGGCCCGACAGCATAAAGACCAAGCCGCCGAGCGTGTCGATCTCCTCTTCGTCGACGGTCTCATGGTCGGTCAGGGAATGACCAATCTCAGCCTCGAAATCCCCCAGCGGGGTCTTGGCGAGCGCGAGATAGGTGCCGGGCTTTTCGACCGTCCAATAGGTGCCCTCGTCGACGTCATGTTCGTCTTCGATCTCACCTATGACCTGTTCGATCAGGTCTTCGATGGTCACCAGCCCGTCGACACCGCCATATTCGTCGATCACCAGCGCCATATGCCGCCGCTCGGCCTGCATCTTGGTCAGCAGCACGCCGATGGTCATCGACGGCGGCACATAGACCAAGGGTCGCAGCAGGGTGCGCAGATCAAACTTGATGTTTTTGCCATTGAAACCGTGGTTTAGCGCAAGGTCTTTGAGGTGGACCATGCCCACGGGCGTATCGAGCGTGCCATCGTAGACCGGCAGGCGGGTCATGCCGCTTTCCTTGAAGACCGAGACCAGCTCATCCAGCGTGGCGCTGACCGGCACGGCGGTGATATCCGCCTTTGGGATCGCCACGTCATCGACCCGCATCCGGCGCAGGTTCATCATGCCATGGCCCGTGGGCCGCTCAGCCTCTGCCGAGGTCTCTGGCGTGTCGTCCTCACTGTCCGATGGGCTTAGCGCCTCGAACACCCGAGAAAAGAAATTACCGGTGCGCATCGCGCCATCATCCGGCTGCTCATGTCTGTCTTCATCTGTCAGCGCGCTCTGCGCCGCGTCAGATGATCCGTCTGTATCGCCCATTGGGTCCCGTCTGTGTTACAAAGCCCCTCAAGGCCCATTTTCCTTATATGGGTCATCATAACCCATTTTGCCAAGTATTTCGCGCTCCAACCCCTCCATCAACGTCGCGTCGGGGTCATTTTCATGGTCATAGCCCAGAAGATGCAACAGCCCGTGCACGATTAAATGGGTCACATGGGCATCTAATGGCTTCTCCGCCGCCTCGGCTTCGGCGGCGCAGGTCTCGAAAGCCAAGGCGATGTCGCCCAGTTCGAGCATCCCGTCAATGCCGGGGGCGACAGGCAGCGGATCGCCGCCCGGGGTGACCGCCCCGCGTTCCTCCGCAGGCCAGCTTAGCACATTCGTCGCCCGCGCTTTGCCGCGAAAGTCTTCGTTCAGCGCGGCGATGCGGCTGTCGTTGCAGGCCAGCAGGGTCATCTCAGCGGCTTCGGCATCAAGGCCGAGATGGCCCAAGGTAGCCCGCGCCGCGGCATGAGCGCGCGCTTCAAGGTCGACCGCCGCCCAGCGGTCGTCTTCGATCACGATGTCGAAATCTTCCAGCATCACGTCAAGCGGCACCGCTATCGGCCTCATAAGCTTCGATAATCGCGGCGACCAGCGGATGGCGTACCACGTCTTTGGACGAGAAGTAGTTAAAGCTGATGCTGGGGATTTGCTTGAGCAAGCGCTCCGCATCCTGAAGCCCCGACTGCACCCCGCGCGGCAGGTCGATCTGGGTGCGGTCGCCGGTGATCACCATGCGCGAGTTCTGCCCCAGCCGGGTCAGGAACATCTTCATCTGCATCGAAGTGGCGTTTTGCGCCTCGTCCAGCACCACGAAAGCGTTCGACAGCGTGCGGCCCCGCATGAAGGCCAGCGGCGCGATCTCAATGCGCTTTTCCTCTAGCAGTTTGGCCAGTTGCTTGCTCGGCAAAAAGTCGTTCAGCGCGTCGTAGAGCGGCTGCATATAGGGGTCGACCTTGTCCTTCATGTCGCCCGGCAGATAGCCCAGCTTCTCGCCCGCTTCGACCGCCGGGCGGCTGAGGATGATCCGGTCCACATGGCCGCCAATGAACATCGACACGCCCACGGCGACAGCCAGATAGGTCTTGCCGGTGCCCGCAGGGCCGATGCCGAAGGCCAGTTCGTTATCGAAGAGCGATTGCACATAGGCTTTCTGCGCATCGGTGCGCGGCTCCACCCGTTTTTTGCGGGTCTGGATCTCGATCGCGTCCGAGATCGGCATCTCCAACTGGTCGCCCTGACGCACGCCGGTGCCCGCGCCGGAGTTGCCCATGCGCAGCAGACCGTCCACATCCGCAGGCTCAACCGCGCGGCCACCTTCCAGCCGGACATAAAGCGCATTGAGCAGGCTCTCGGCCTTCTCCACGGCCTCGCCTTCGCCCAGAATTTGCAAGTGGTTGCCACGCCTTATGATCTGCACCTCAAGCGATTTTTCGATGGCCGCCAGATGCGCGTCATAGGCGCCGCAGAGGTCGATCAAAAGGCGGTTGTCGGGAAATTCCACCACCCGTTCGGCCGCGGTTTCCGGTGTCATCAGATCAGTTGAAGGCAATGCGCGTATCCTTTGTGAAGCACTAAATGTTGAAATAGTCAGACCGGATCGATTTACCAACCCGTCGCGACAAAAAGGGCCGAAGCGCAACGCGCTCCGGCCCGGGGTCTGTGATATGGCCCGCCAAGGTCAGTTCGGGTCTTTGATGTTGGAGCCACCCTTGAAGTGGCCCGCGGTATGTGTCGGCGGTGCCACGCCCGAGCAGACCGGCTTCCCGAATTTATCGAGCCGTGCCGAAAGATAGCCCTCGACCCCGTCGTCGATGATCCAATGGTCGCAACCGTTCGGATCGACCCAGATGCCCGCCTGAAGGTTGCTCAGGTGCTTTTTGTCGATGCCCCGGTCAAAGGTCTTGTCCGAAGGGTAGCCCCGGCCCAGACCGCCTTCGTAATCGGTACAGGCCGAAAGGCCGACGGCACAGGCTGTGACCATGAGAAGTTTTGTCTTAATCACTTTTACGGTCCCTTCAGCGAATGCAGATGATTTCGACACGGCGGTTCTTGGCCATGTTCGCAGCGGAATTGTTCGGCACGGCGGGCATCCGTTCGCCATAGCCCCGCACATCGGCGATCTTGGCACCCACTTGATTGGCGATGCGCGCCACGGCATTGGCCCGATTGTAGGACAGGCGCATGTTATAGGCGTCCGATGCGCGGCTGTCGGTATGGCCGGTGATGATGTAGGATACCGCCCCGGTCGATTGGAAGAAGTTCGCCAGCCGCGCCCGGCCTTGCAGCGAGATGCTGTATTTGTCGGTGGCAAAGAACTGATCCGCCTCCATCACGCCGCAGACATCGCCGCGGCGGCACACCGGAATGCCCTGCCGGGTGACATGGGGGGTCATATAGCCCTCGGCCCCGTCATCCATAACCCAATGTTCACAGCCATCCGGGTCCACCCAGATGGTCGGCGTGTAAACGCCCTTGTCGCGGCCCTGTTGCGAGGGTGTCTGCGCATCGACCGAGGTGCTGGCCACGGTCAGCGCCCCTGCCATCGTCAGGCTGGCCATGGCGCGCAGTGCTTTGGAAATAGTGGGTCCCACAGCGTTTGTCCTATTCTAATTTCTGGTTCTTATCTTTGGCAAATGCGACCCCTCCCCGGACCCGCGCCTTTTGAGTATAGGGTCAGGTTAGGTAAAAACGGTCTCGCTGTGAAGCTGTGAAATCAACATTTTGTGGCCGAACCTTGGCGGCTTACAACGAATCCACCGCGGGGTAGCGGCAAAACGGCTTCGGAGCGCGGCCATTTCACCCTGCCCCGATCCGCCGAAAACAGGCCATTGAGGACGGCTTGGCGACAATCCCGCGCAAGCCCTTGGGATTGTTCGCAAACAGCAGCCCCTGCCATTGAATTTTCTTGAAAATCGCACCTTTAGACCTAAACCTCTTTCCATCGGATCGCGAGGGTGGGACTTCGCGCGGCTTTGCCGATCTTGATTGCTGCAATGAAAACTGGGGGACCAACTTATGATGAAAACGCTACTCGCCACCGCCGTCACCGGCCTGCTTGCCCTGCCCGCTTTCGCGGGGGGCGTGAAATACGCCTATCACAACCAAGGTGTGGCCCACCCCACGGGCAATGTGATCCACGTCAGCTGCTACCGCGGCCCGTGGAACGACGTGATCTGGGACCGGCCAAACTCGGTCTTCGTGGATAGCCTCGTGGCCGTGGGCTATGACTTTGCCACCGCCCATGCCGTGGCAGAACGGGTCTGCCGGGATCACACACTCGTCGGCAACCCCGAGGGGCTGAAAGCGACGATGAAGCGGATCTTTGCGGATGCCGCGTCGCACCGCAAACACAACTACTGACAAGCCAAGGGTGCGCGGCGACGCGCACCCGTTGCAGACCCCCCTTAGGGCTGCGGATCAGACCAGAACGGCGGCCAGAGAGTTCGTCTTGGCCTCGGTCACCCGCACACGCTGGATATCACCGATCTGCGCCGTGCTATCCTCGATATGCACCGCATGCAGATACTCCGACTCGCCCAGCATCTGACCGGGTAGACGGCCCTTCTTCTCAACCAGAACCGAGACTGCGCGCCCCACCATCGACTGCTGGATTTCCTGCTGGTGCTGGGTGATCAGCCCTTGCAGACGCTGCAAACGGTCATCGGCCACGGCTGGATCGACCAGCGGGCGTTCGGCGGCGGGCGTGCCGGGGCGGGTGGAGTATTTGAACGAATAGGCATAGCCGTAGCGCACCTGCCGGACGAGCTCCATCGTGGCCTCGAAATCCGCTTCGGTCTCTTCCGGGAAGCCCACGATGAAGTCACCTGACAGCACGATATCGGGCCGCGCTTCGCGGATGCGCTCCAGCAGCTTGAGGTAGCTTTCGGCGGTGTGGCTGCGGTTCATCCGTTTCAGGATATGGTCACTGCCCGACTGCACCGGCAGGTGCAGGTAAGGCATCAGTTCCGGCACTTCCCCATGTGCCGCGATCAGATCGTCGCCCATGTCGTTGGGGTGGCTGGTGGTGTAGCGAATACGCTCCAACCCGTCGATCTTGGCCAGCGCACGGATCAACCCCGCCAGCGTCATGCCACCGTGGTAGGCGTTGACGTTCTGGCCTAGCAGCGTGACTTCACGCACGCCGCGCTCAACCAGATCGCGGGCCTCTTCCAGCACCCTCTCGGCGGGGCGAGAGACTTCGGCGCCGCGCGTATAGGGCACCACACAGAAGGCGCAGAACTTGTCGCAGCCCTCTTGCACGGTCAGGAAAGCCGCGGGGGCGCGTTTCGCCTTGGGGCGGCCCTTGAGGTGGTCGAATTTGTCTTCCGCCGGGAAATCGGTGTCGAGCGCGCTTTGCCCGCCCTGCACCTTCGCCTCCATCTCCGGCAGACGGTGGTAGCTTTGCGGGCCAACCACCAGATCGACGGCGGGCTGGCGGCGCATGATCTCTTCGCCCTCGGCTTGGGCCACGCAGCCCGCCACGCCGATCTTCAGATCGGGCCGCGCGTCTTTCAGCGGTTTCAGACGGCCCAGTTCGGAATAGACCTTCTCCGCCGCCTTCTCGCGAATGTGGCAGGTGTTGAGCAGGATCATATCCGCGTCATCGGCGCGGTCGGTGGTGACATAGCCCTGCCCGCCCAGGCTCTCGGCCATGCGTTCGCTGTCATAGACGTTCATCTGGCAACCATAGGTCTTGATGAACAGCTTTTTCGGTTGGGTCATGGCGGGCATCCAAGGGTTTTGACGGATTTCGGGCAGATGGCGTCGTCTAACAGCGGTGGCCGCGTCTTGCAATGCACCCGGAATTGGCCGACTTTACCGGCGGCAAATTCCAGCGGGGGCCTATGCGGTATCGCGATCTCGACCAGCTTATCAAAGAGGGCCGCACGGCGCTGAACACAGGCCCGATCGCCCTGATCTTGGTCGAGGATGAGGTTGAGGTCGACACCACCCTGCGCCACCACCAGCAGGCAGGGTTCGACAGCGTCGTAGCGCTGATGCCCCCCGGTTTCGACCTGCCCCGCGACCTAGAGGAAAGCGTGCTGCGGGTCGACTATGACACCACTGCCGAAGCCGCGTTGGAGCGGGCCGTGAACCGCATGATCGCGGCGGTGCCGGGGCAATGGCTTTATTACTGCTACAACGCCGAATACCTGCTCCACCCCTTCAGCGAGACACGCAACGTCAAGGAATTGCTAGCCTTTCACAGCGAAGAGCGGCGCGATTCCATGCTGGCCTATGTGGTGGACCTCTATGCGCTGGACCTCAAGCAACACCCCAATGCCGTTTCACTCGAGCAGGCGCATTTGGACCGGTCGGGCTATTACGCGCTGGCGCGCAAGGATGCGGCCCGGCAGGGGCATCCCAAGGAACGGCAGCTTGATTTCTTTGGCGGGCTGCGCTGGCGGTTCGAGGAACATGTGCCGCCGCAAAGCCGCAAGATCGACCGTATTCCGCTGTTTCGCGCCAAACCGGGGCTGAAGCTGCGCGGCAACCACACATTCAACGACGAGGAATACAACACCTACGCCTGCGAATGGCATCACAACGTCACGGCGGCGATCTGCTCGTTCCGCACGGCAAAGGCGCTGAAGCGCAATCCCGGCAGCCGCTATGACATCGTCACATTCCAGTGGCACAACTCCGAGCCGTTCGAGTGGCATTCCCGGCAGTTGATGGATCTGGGTTTGATGGAGCCGGGGCAGTGGTTTTGAGCGCGGCCCCTCTGAACTGTCCCGCCCGTGGGAACCACGGGCATCGCCCTCCCTCCCCCCGGAGGGCGATCTTGCAACGTTTCGGTGGACGGGCCACTCAGGGTCCAGAATGACCGCCCCATACCACGCGACCGCTCATCGCCCCCCAGGGAGGGCGACACCCTCAGCGCATGGCGGCTAACCTTTTCGATGCCCGGACAAGACACCGCCGGTATCCGCTACCCTCAGCCCGCAACCGCCCAAAAAACGCGCCCACCTAAAACCTCCTTGCACTCACCCGCTATGCACCTATGACGGAAGACAGCCTGAACGGGAGGGTCCGATGGCCGTCAACTTGCTCGACACATTCATCAAACCGATGCACCGCGAGGGCATCAAATTCGTGGCGGTCTTCGCCGCTGTCACGCTGGTGCTCTTCGCCATCGAAGAAGTCCTCGGCTGGATCGGCGTCGGCCTGACGATCTGGTGCTACTACTTCTTCCGCGACCCCGAGCGTGTCACCCCGGACCGGCCCGACCTGATCGTCAGCCCCGCCGACGGCATCGTCTCACTCATCGAGCCTGCGGTGCCGCCCGCCGAACTGGGGATGCCGGATGTACCCCTGACCCGCGTCAGCGTTTTCATGAGCGTCTTTAACTGCCACATCAACCGCGCCCCCGTCGCGGGCAAGGTGCAGGCCGTGGCCTACCGTCCGGGCAAATTCTTCAACGCCTCGCTCGACAAGGCCAGCGCCGACAATGAGCGCAACAGCCTGTGCATCCGCATGGACGACGGGCGCGACATCGCGGTGGTGCAGATCGCGGGCCTCGTGGCGCGGCGCATCGTCTGTTTCGTGAAATCCGGCGACGGGCTTGAGACCGGCGAACGCTTCGGCTTGATCCGCTTTGGCTCCCGGCTAGATGTTTACCTGCCCGAAGGCGTCGACCCGATGGTGCGCATCGGGCAGACCATGGTCGCCGGGGAAACCGTGCTGGCCGAGTTGAAACAGCCGGTCATAGAGACCGCCCCGCTTTAGGAAAGACCCCATGCGCCCCCCATCTGAAAAGACCGGCGCGGACCTTGCGCTGATCCAGCTTCTGCCCAATGCGCTGACGATCACCGCGATTTGCGCAGGGCTTTCGGCGATCCGCTTTGGGGTGCAGGGCAACTATGTGCTGGCGGTGCAACTGATCCTTTTGGCCTGCGTGCTGGATGGGTTGGACGGGCGGCTGGCGCGACTCCTGCGGTCTTCCAGTCCGATGGGGGCGGAATTGGACTCCCTGGCCGATTTTTTGAACTTCGGCGTGGCCCCGCCGCTGATCCTCTATTTCTGGGCGCTGCAAGACATGCGCAGCGCGGCGTGGATTTCTGTGCTCGTCTACGCGGTCTGCTGCGTTGTGCGGCTGGCGCGGTTCAACGTCAACGACAAGGCCGAAGCCGCTAAGGCCAAGAACGGCGATGCGGTGGGCGAATCCGGTTCCTTCTTCACCGGCATCCCCTCGCCCGCGGGCGCGCTGCTGGTGCTCTTGCCGATGACGCTGTCCTTTGCCTTTCACAACCGGCCGATCCTGCCGGATTGGATGATCTGCCTGCATATGGTGCTGATTGGATTTCTGATGATCAGCCGCATCCCCACATGGTCTTTCAAAACCACCAAAGTCTCCCGACGCCATGTGAAATACCTGCTGGTGGGCGTGGCAATTTTCGCCGCCGCCTTGGCCACCTACGCTTGGACCACGCTCGTCGTGCTTTGCTTGGCCTATATCGGCATGGTGATCTGGGGGCTTTTGAGAGCACGGAAAACGAGTTTAACCAAAAGGAATTGAAATGGACATCAAGGCGGTCGAGACTTCCTATGCCCGTTGGGCACCGATCTACGACAAGACCTTCGGCGCGCTGACCAGCGGCGGTCGCCGCCATGTCGTGGCCCATATCAACAAGGGCAGCGGCTCTGTCCTTGAAGTGGGTGTCGGCACCGGCCTGTCCTTGCCCCACTACGCGCCGCACCTCTCCGTCACAGGCATTGATTTCAGCGACGAGATGCTCGCCAAGGCCCGCCAGCGCGTCACCCGTGAAGGGCTGCAACATGTAGCTGACCTGCGCCAGATGGACGCGCGCGACCTCGACTTCCCCGATGCCAGTTTCGACACGGTTGCTGCGATGCATGTGCTGTCCGTGGTGCCCGAGCCTGAGCGGGTGATGGAGGAAATCGCCCGCGTGCTCAAACCCGGCGGTCAGGTGGTCATCGCCAACCATTTCATGCGCACCACGGGGGTGCTGGGCTTTCTTGAGAAAGTCTCGGCCCCCTTTGCGAATACGCTCGGCTGGCATTCGGATTTCGAGATGGAAACCGTGTTGCAACAAGATGCGCTGGAAGTCGAAGACGAACGCGCCCTGCCGCCCATGGGCATGATGACCTTCCTAGTGTTGCGCAAACGCGGCTGATCACGCAGGCGGCGGGGCGTCCCCCGCCGGTTCAGGTCTTCCGGCGCAGCCGGATCACCACATCGACCGAGGCAATCTCGGCCCCCTCAGGCGCATCAGGAAGCTGAGCGATCACCAACTCTTCCGAGGGCGCATCGGTCAGCTTGCTGTCGTCTTCCCAAAAGAAATGCGGGTGGTCGTGGGTGTTGGTGTCGAAATAGCTTTTCGAGCCATCCACGGTCACCTCCTGCAACAGCCCCGCATCACAAAAGGCGCGCAGCGTGTTGTAGACCGTCGCCAGCGACACGGCTTCGCCCTGCCCCTTCGCAGCCTCAAACAGGCTTTCGGCGGTGACGTGGCGGTCTTGCCCATCGCCCACCAGAAGGCTCGCCAGCGTGACACGTTGGCGCGTGGGGCGCAGCCCGGCCTGAGCCAACCAGCGCGTTCCGACCTCTTGTACCTCTACGGACATCAGTTCCCTGCCTTTCAGGGTCATATAAAGGAGGAAATCCCCGGTTTTCAATTGAAAACCTTGCACCAATCGTCGCAGCGTCCCTGCCGCGCCCTTGCGGCACGCGGCGGCGGGGTGCTAAACGGGGCCGGACGTTATAACAGAGCAGCAGGAGAGCCGCAGGATGGCCGACTACCCCACGAGTTTCGACAAGGAAGATCTGCTGAAATGCGCCCGCGGTGAGCTTTTCGGCCCCGGCAACGCACAGCTTCCCGCCCCGCCGATGCTCATGATGGACCGGATCACCGATGTCTCGGCCGATGGTGGCGCGCATGGCAAGGGCCATATCACCGCCGAGTTCGATATCACCCCCGACCTGTGGTTCTTTGAATGCCACTTCCCCGGCAATCCGATCATGCCCGGCTGCCTTGGCCTTGACGGCCTGTGGCAGCTCACGGGCTTCAACCTCGGCTGGCGTGGCTGGCAGGGGCGCGGCTATGCGCTTGGCGTGGGCGAGGTGAAGCTCACCGGCATGGTGCGCCCGGACCGCAAGATGCTGACCTACAAGATCGACTTCACCAAGGCGATCCAAACCCGCCGCCTGACCATGGGCGTGGCCGATGGCATCGTCGAGGCGGACGGCGAGGTGATCTATCAGGTAAAAGACATGAAAGTCGCCCTCAGCGAGAGCTGAAGCGCTGCGACTTTACGGATATGAAAAGGGGGCCGCGCGGCCCCCTTTTGCATTGTCGCTCAAAGCGTTTGCATTTCCTGCACCTTACCGTCATGACGCCCGGTCACCGCGGCCTCGGCCAATACGGCTGCCACATCGGCACGATGCGCCTCGCTCTTCTGATCGACACCTTCGCCGAGATTGACCGCATTGGTCTTGGGGTCATCGGTCAGCGCCACGGGCCGCAGGATCGAATGGGTCAGGCCGGATGCTTGCAGATGTTCATCCGCCGCCTGCTTCGCCTTCAGGTAATGGGTCATCTCATGATCCTCCGGCGGATTATCGGCGCCCACCGAACTCAGCATCACAAAGCGGTCGACCTCGGCCTCGCGGGCCAGATCGACCAGACGCTGCGCGCCTTCGCGGTCGACCTTCTCAGTCATCTCCGGCCCCGTGCTGCCGCCCGACCCGGCGGCGAAAACAACGGCGTCTACACCGTCGCACACACCCGCTTGCAGGTTGGTCAGATCACCCTTCCGCTCTTCAGTGCCCTCGGGCAGAACAGAGGTATCGGAGCCGTCGCGCACCAGTGCGATGGGCTCGGCCCCGCGGTCTTTCAATTCACTGACGAGCAGACGCCCGGTTTTGCCGGTCGCACCGGCGACAAGTACTTTCATGGTCATATGGAACCTCTCGGAATTTAGTTTGATACGGGCAGCGGCGTTTCGCGCCGCCCGCCCTTTGCCGGTTACGACGGCAGAAAAATCGACTTGGCGTTGACGAACTCTTTCATGCCAAAGCCGCCGTGTTCGCGCCCGTAGCCGGAATTCTTCACCCCGCCGAAGGGCATATTCGGATCGGCGGCGCCAAAGTTGTTGATCCGCACCATGCCGGTGTCGAACTCATCCCGCGCAAGGCGCAGGGCGTGTTCTTCATCCGTGCAGAAGATGCCGCCGCCCAGACCATAGCGGCTGTCATTGGCAATGCGCATCGCGTCTTCGTCATCCTTCGCCCGGATAACCGAGGCGACGGGGCCGAAGATTTCATCGTCATAGGCTGGCATGCCCGGCTTGACCTCGGCCAGAACGGTCGCGGGATAATAGGCACCCGTGCGATCGGGCACTTCGCCACCGCAGAGGACCTTGGCGCCCTTCTCAACACTCTCTTTCACCTGATCACGGACGGATTCAAACTGCTCTTGGCTCGACAGCGGCCCGAGCTTGGTGTCTTCGTCCATTGGATCGCCCATCGGGATCGCCTTCATCGCATCGACATAGGCGCTCACGAACGCGTCGTAATTCTTCTCGGTCACGATGAAACGCTTGGCCGACACGCAGGTCTGGCCGTTGTTATAAAGCCGCCCCATGGTCGAGAATTTCACCGCCGTTTCGATATCGGCGTCGTCGAGCACGAGATAGGCGTCGTTCGAGCCCAGTTCGAGCACGGATTTCTTGAGATGTTTCGCGGCCTCGGACCCGATATGGCTGCCCGCGCTGTCAGAGCCGGTCATGGTCACGCCGCGTACCAGCTTATGGCCGATCAGCTTGTCGGAGGTATCGTGGTCGATGATGATGACGTTGAAAAGGTCTTTGGGCAGGCCCGCTTCTTCGCAGATCTCTTTCAAACGCAAGCCGCTGCCGGTGCAGATTTCCGCGTGTTTCAGGACGCAGCCGTTGCCGGTCAGCAGGTTCGCGGCCAGCACGCGCACGGGCTGGTAGAGAGGGAAGTTCCACGGCTGAATCTGATAGATCACGCCGATGGGCTGATAGGTCACCACACCGCGCTTCTTGCCGCCCGCGTGTTTACGCTCCTCGTCCTTCAGCATGTCGGGGCCGTTCTCGGCGGTATATTCAAAGATCTGGGCGCAGAGTTCGACCTCGGTCAGCCCGTCTTTGTAGAGCTTGCCGACCTCGCGGGTCATCAGTTCCGACAGGCTTTCCTTATTTTCGCGCAGCTTCTCGGCGATCTTTTTCAGATAGGGCGCGCGTTCGGCATGGGTCAGCTTGCGCCATTCCTTAAACGCCTCATGCGTGGCCTCGACCGCTTGGGTCGCTTCGGTTTCGGACATCACGTCATAGGTGTCGAGCACCTCTTCGGTGGCGGGATTTACCGTATTGATCTTGGGCATTCTAATCTCCTTTATGTCTCGTGAAGCCAACACCACCTGCCACTGCACCGTTCCATCACAGAACCTTGACCGCGACCTTCGCGCGCAGAGGATCGGCAAACCGCTTGCGCCGTATGGGCGTGCTGGCATACACCGGGGCTGCCAAAACAAAGGAGTGCTGCGCATGCGCCGCGTCGTCGTCACAGGGTTGGGGATTGTCTCATCCATCGGAAACAACGCCGAAGAAGTGCTCGAAGCACTGAAAAACGGCACCTCCGGGATCGAAGCCAGCCCGGAGATGGCCGAACACGGGTTCCGCAGCCGCGTCGCCGGGACGCTGAAGATGAATCTGGCCGATCACATCGACAAGCGGACCTTGCGTTTCATGGGGCCGGGCGCGGGCTATGCCTATGTCGCCATGGATCAGGCGATCAAGGATGCGGGTCTCGACGAGGCGCAGATCAGCAACCCGCGCACCGGTCTGGTGGCAGGCTCGGGCGGGCCGTCGACCTCCGCCATGTTCGCCGCGCATAACATCGTGAAGGACACCGGCGCGACCAAGCGCATCGGGCCCTTTGCCGTGCCCAAATGCATGTCCTCGACCGTCAGTGCGAACCTCTCGACCGCGTTCAAGATCAAGGGCATCAACTATTCCATCACCTCGGCCTGTTCTACCTCCCTGCATTGCATCGGCAACGCGGCCGAGCAGATCATGCTGGGCAAGCAAGACGTGATGTTCGCCGGTGGTGGTGAGGAGTTGGACTGGACGCTCAGCTGCCTCTTCGACGCAATGGGCGCAATGTCGTCCAAATACAATGACGCGCCCGAAACCGCGAGCCGCGCTTTTGACGCTGACCGCGACGGTTTCGTGATCTCCGGCGGCGGCGGCATGCTGGTGCTGGAAGACCTCGACCACGCGCTGGCGCGGGGTGCGAAGATCTACGCCGAGGTGACCGGCTATGCCGCCACCAGCGACGGGCATGACATGGTCGCCCCTTCGGGCGAGGGCGGTGAGCGCGCCATGCGTCTGGCGCTGGAGACCCTGCCCGAGGGCCGCAAGGTGGGCTATATCAACGCCCATGGCACTTCGACCCCGGTGGGCGACGTGGGCGAGATCGAGGCGGTGCGCCGTGTCTTCGGTGAGGGCAACACCCCGCCCGTCAGCTCCACCAAGTCGATGACCGGCCACGCGCAGGGCGCTGCCGGCGCGCTGGAGGCGATCTTCTCGCTTTTGATGCTCGACAACGATTTCATCGCCAAGTCGATCAACGTGCAGAACCTCGACCCCGCGCTTGATGCGTCCGAGATCGCGCTCGAGCGGGTCGACAACGCGGGCCTCGACACGGTGATGACGAACTCCTTCGGGTTCGGCGGCACAAACGGGTCGATGATCCTGTCGAAGTACCAAGGCTGAGGGCTGGGCATGTCTGGATTACTTGCAGGAAAACGTGGCCTCGTCATGGGTGTGGCCAATGAACGCTCCATCGCCTGGGGCATCGCCAAGGCGATGGCCGAGGCCGGGGCGGAACTGGCCTTCACCTATCAGGGCGAGGCTTTTGGCAGCCGGTTGAAGCCGCTGGCGCAGAGCGTCGGGTCCGACTTCATGGTCGATGTCGACGTGACCGACGACGCCTCGCTCGACCGCGCTTTCGAGGAGTTGGGCGCGCGTTGGCCGACGATCGACTTCGTCGTGCATGCCATTGCCTTTTCGGACAAGTCCGAACTGACGGGGCGGTTTTTGAACACCAGCCGGGCGAACTTCAAGAACTCCATGGATATCTCGGCCTATTCCTTCATCGACGTGGCGCGCCGCGCGCATCCGCTGATGAAAGACACCGGCGGTACCCTGATGACGCTGACCTACATGGGCTCGAACCGGGTGACGCCGAATTACAACGTGATGGGCGTGGCCAAAGCGGCCCTGGAGAGTGCGACGCGCTATCTGGCGAATGATCTGGGGCCGGAAGGCATCCGCGTGAACGCGATCTCGCCGGGTCCGATGAAGACGCTGGCGGGGGCTGCCATCGGCGGCGCGCGCAAGACCTACAAGCACACGGATCAGAATGCGCCGCTGCGGTCCAACGCGACGCTCGAGGCTGTGGGCGGCACGGCGGTGTATCTGGCGTCTGACGCCGGCGCCTGCACAACAGGTGAGATCATCCGTGTGGATGGCGGCTTCCACGTGCTGGGGATGCCGCAGGCGGAGCATCTGTAACGAAGCACGAGGGCCATCGCCTGCCCGCGGGTCGGCGATGGCAACGGCTGGACCTTGCCACTTTATGGTTCAGCCGTGACGTGACTTCGCCAAGTCGCGTCCAGCCTCACCAAATCGCCTACCCGTCCGGGCGGGCAGGCGATGGCCCGGCGCCTGCGGCTTGATTCCGGGCCAAGTGGCAGCCTCTACCGCAGCGCCTCTGTCTGCCAGAGCCACACCTTCATCCCGCCATGCGCAATCGCCGGCCCCTGCCCCTTCCACGGCAGCCCGGTCGCCTTCGCAAGCGGCGGCTCCGAGGTCACCAGCCCCACCCGCCAGCCGCGGAACCGAGCCTTCAGCGTCTCGCCAAGCGTCCCGTAGAGCGGATAAAGTAGCTTCTTGTTGCCGATCCGCCCGCCGTAGGGCGGGTTCACGATCACCAGCCCGGGCGGGCCTTCGGGCGGCTGCACCTCCCCTGCCCCATGGCAGGCGAAGTGACACCACGCCCCCACCCCGGCCCGGTCGGCATTGGCCGTGCTCATGCGGATCGCGCCCGCGTCCCGGTCGGAGCCGTGGAACCGCACAGCAGGCTCGGCCACCTCCCCCGCAGAGCGCATCTCTTCCCACGCCCCGGCATCGAAACTCGCCAGTTCCTCGAAAGCGAAACGCCGCGAGCGCCCGGGCTTCAGCCCCGCCGCGATCTCGGCGGCCTCGATCAGGAACGTGCCCGAGCCGCACATCGGATCGACCACCGGCTCGCCGGGCGCATAGCCGCAGGACCGCAGCATCAGTGCCGCCATGTTCTCGCGCATCGGCGCCTTGCCCACGGCCTCCTTGTGGCCGCGCTTGTGCAGCGCCTCGCCAGAGGTATCGAGGCTGAAGGTTACCTGATTGTCGTGAATGCGCACCTTCAGCACCAGCGCGGCCTCGGCATCGACAGTGATGCCATGGCTCTCGCGCAGCGCCGTCTCGACCCGTTGGGCTGCCGCCCCGGCGTGATAGATCTTCGACGCCTTGGTCGTCACTTGCACCTTCACCGGCACATCCGACCGCAGCACGTCACTGAAAGGAAACTTCCGACAACGCTTATCCAACTGCGCCAGATGGAAGGCCATGAAACCGCCGATCCGCGCCAGCACCCGTGCGGCGCCGCGCAGCTCCAGATTGGCGCGCCAGACCTCGGGCCAGCCGCCCTGAACGGTCACGCCACCGGGCTGGGCCTGCGCTGCTGCAAAACCTTTTTCCTGCGCTTCGGCGCAGAGCAAATCCTCAAGCCCGGGCGGGCAGACAAGGAAAATCTCGAATGTATCTGGGGTATCCATGGCCCCTGCATAAGCGCCAATGCGCGGGCGTGCGAGGGGAAAAGACGCCGGAGACGTATTTGGGGCGTGCCGGGGGGGAAGCCCCCCCGGCCACCGATATCAGGCCGCCGGAGCGATCTTGACCAGTTCGATGTCGAACTGCAGGTCCTTGCCCGCCAGCGGGTGGTTGGCGTCGAGCGTGACGGTGGTCTCGTCAACCTCGACCACGGTCACCGGCAGGGCCTGACCTTCGGGGGTCTGCATCTGCAGCTGCGTGCCGGGATCGAGCGGGATGTCCGCCGGGATGCCCTCGCGCGGCACGGCCTGACGCATCTCGGGGTTCACGGGGCCATAGGCCTCTTCGCTGGGCACTTGAACGACCTTCTTGTCGCCCTCGGTCATGCCGGGCAGCGCGCTGTCGAGGCCGGGGATGATCTGGCCCGAGCCCACAACGAACTCCAGCGGGTCACGGCCCTCGGAGCTGTCGAAGGTGGTGCCGTCTTTCAACGTGCCGGTATAGTGAATCTGTACTGTGTCGCCGGATTTGACCTCAGCCATCGGGTGTCTCCAATCTGTAGGGGAAAAAAGGAAGGAGGCCGCGTATCTGCGCGGGTGCTCCAAATTCCGCGACAGCATGAAGATTGTGACCCCGAGAGTAAACCCCCCGTCCGGGTCGATCGCGGAATTCGCCCCTTTTCGCCGCCGCGCCTGCGTGCCACTCTGCCGCGACACGGAAAGGGAGAGCCTGTCAGATGCCCATCACCACCTGCGTTTTCGACGCCTATGGAACCCTCTTCGACGTGGCCGCCGCCGCCCGTGAGGCCGCAGCCGAACCCGCTTTCGCCGCCATCGCCGAGACTTGGCCGGAACTGGCAGAACACTGGCGCCTCAAGCAGTTGCAGTATTCATGGCTGCGGGCGGTGACCGGGGCGCATGATGATTTCTGGCAAGTCACCCAAGAGGGGCTGGATTGGACGCTGGAGAAGATGAACCTCGCCAATGACCCTGCCCTGCGCGCGCGCCTGCTGGCGCTTTACTGGGAGCTTCGCGCCTATGACGAGGTGCCCGCCATGCTGCGCGCGCTGAAAGACGGGGGCCTGAACACAGCGATCCTGTCCAACGGCGCCCCCGCGATGCTGGACGGGGCGGTGCAATCGGCGGGAATCGGTGAACTTTTGGATGTCTCGCTTTCGGTCGAAAGCGTCGGCGTCTTCAAACCGCATGCGTCGGTCTATGACCTTGTCGGAGAACACTTCGGCTGCGCCAAGGACGAGGTGCTGTTCGTGTCCTCCAACGGCTGGGACGCGGCGGCGGCGACGGGCTATGGGTTCACCACCGCATGGGTAAACCGGGGCGGCGATCCGGTGGACCGGCTGCCGTGGAAACCCGCGCATCAGTTGCGCGAACTCAGCGGCATTCCCGCATTGGCGGGGCTCTGATGCCGCGTTTCACCACCTCCGACGGGCTGTCGCTGCATTACACGGATGAGGGCAGTGGCTTGCCGATCCTTTGCCTTGCCGGTCTCACCCGCACCGGCGCGGATTTCGACTACCTCGCCCCGCATTTGGCTGATCACCGGCTGATCCGCATGGACTACCGCGGGCGGGGCCGCTCGGATTTCGACGCGAATTGGCGGAACTACACGCTCTCGGTGGAATGCCGCGACGTGTTGGAATTGCTGGCGCATCTGGGGCTGGAACAGGTCGCCCTCATCGGCACCTCGCGTGGCGGGCTGAATGCCATGGCGCTGGCGATGGTCGCTCATGATCACCTTTTGGGCGTGGCGCTGAATGACGTGGGCCCCGAGCTTGACCCCAAGGGCGTTGAATTCATCATGGGCTATCTCGGTCGCAACCCCGCCGCCAAAACCTATGAAGAGGCCGCCGCCGCCATGGCCCGCGCCTTCCCCGAGTTTCACGGCGTGCCCGAGCGCCGCTGGCTTGAGGAGGTCAAGCGTCACTACAGGGCGACCGACGATGGGCTGAAAATCACCTATGATCCGCATCTGCGCGATGCCGTGGCCGCGGCTGGTCAACCGACGGTTGATCTCTGGCCGTTTTTCGATGCGCTGCAAGGCCTGCCGCTGGTCACGATCCGCGGGGCCAATTCCACCTTGTTCAGCCGCGAGACACTGATGCAAATGCAGGCCCGCCGCCCCGATATGATTGTGGCCGAAGTGCCGGACCGCGGCCATGTGCCCTTTCTCGACGAACCCCAAGCGCTTGCCGCGCTGCACGAATGGATAGGACAAATCAAATGAACATCGACATGATCCGCGCCGCCGCCGACCGCGCCAAGGGCCATGTGCGGCGCACGCCGCTCTTGAACTCCCCCTTTCTGGACGAGATCGCGGGCCGCCGGGTCTGGGTCAAACCCGAGTGTTTGCAGCATACTGGCAGCTTCAAGTTCCGCGGCGCGTGGTCGGCCCTCTCGGCCCTGCCGAGCGCGCAGCGCGCTAAGGGCGTCATCGCCTATTCCAGTGGCAACCATGCCCAAGGCGTGGCGCTGGCCGCCAAGATGCACGGCGCCCCTGCCGTGATCGTCATGCCCGAGGACAGCCCGCGCCTGAAGATCGCCAACACCCGCGCCTATGGCGCCGAGGTGGTGCTCTATGACCGCGCGAATGAGAGCCGCGAGGAGATCGGTGCGGCCTTGGCCGAGGAACGCGGGCTCACGCTGATCAAACCCTATGACGAGCCGCAGGTCATCGCCGGCCAAGGCACCACCGGCCTCGAGATCGCCCAACAGGCCGCCGAGGCCGGGATCGAAGCCGCCGAGGTGATTGTCTGCTGCGGCGGCGGCGGGCTGACCTCCGGCATCGCGCTGGCGCTGGAGGCTGAGGCGCCGGGGTTCCGTGTGCGCCCGGCGGAACCGGAAGGCTTCGACGATGCCGCCCGCTCGCTGGTTTCCGGCCAGATCGAGCGGAATGCGAAGGCGCTCGGCTCGATCTGCGACGCCATCGTCACGCCTGCGCCGGGGGAGCTGACCTTTCCGATCATGCAGCGGCTTGTAGGGCCGGGACTGGTGGTGAGCGATGATGAGGCGTTGCAGGCGATGGGGCATGCGTTCAACCGGTTGAAACTCGTGGCCGAGCCGGGCGGTGCCGTGGCGCTTGCCGCGGCGTTGTTCCGGGGCGGAGAGATTGACGGGGACGATGTGATCGTCACCATCTCCGGCGGGAACGTTGATGCGGATATGTTCGCCCGCGCGCTGCAGACGCTGGGGTAACGATTAGGGCAGCGCCGACCCGCGGGGTGGTGCTGAAAGCGCCGCCCCAGGGGGGCGGGTCGGCGCTGCCCGGTGTGCCACCGGGCGGTACCTATTCGAACTGTCCCGTCTTTGATCTCCCGCGTTCGCACGATATGCTGCCCCTCAACGCCGCCCAAAGGAGACCTCCCATGCAGATTTTCGACACCGGCGAGGTGCAACTGCACTACCGCGTCGACGGCCCTGAGGACGGCGCGCCCGTGGTCTTCGCCAATTCGCTCGGCACCGACATGCGCCTGTGGGACCCGATCCTGCCGCTGCTCGCGCCCGGTCTGCGCATCATCCGTTTCGACAAACGCGGCCACGGCCTGTCGTCCTGCCCGCCCGCGCCCTATTCCATGGGCTCGCTTATCACAGATACCGAGCGGCTGCTCGACCACCTTCAGGTGCGCGGCTGCGTCTTCGTGGGCCTCTCTATCGGCGGGATGATCGCGCAGGGGCTGGCGGTCAAACGGCTCGACATGATCCGCGCGCTGGTGCTGAGCAACACCGCAACCAAAATCGGCAACCGCGACATCTGGGATGCGCGGATCGCGGCGGTGGAACAGGGCGGTATCGAAAGCCTTGCCGATGCGGTGATGGAGCGCTGGTTTTCGCCCCAGTTCCGCGCCACGCCCGAACTGGCACTCTGGCGCAACATGCTGACCCGGCAGCCCGACGCGGGCTATGCGGGCTGTTCGGCGGCGATCTCGCACAGCGACTTCATGACTCCGACCTCCGGCCTGCGCCTGCCCGCGCTTGGCATCGCGGGGTCCGAAGACGGCTCCACCCCGCCCGATCTGGTGCGCGAATTGATGGACCTGATCCCTGCCTCGAAATTCAAATTGATCCGCCGCGCGGGCCATCTGCCCTGTGTCGAGCAGCCGCAGGAATACGCAGAAACGTTGAACGATTTCCTCGCCAGTGTCGGACATATCCCGAAGGCGCAGGGCTGATCGTGGCGGCAGGTGTGTCCGGCAGCGGGCGGGCCATGCGCGTGCGCCTCGTGCCGCATTCGCGCCCTATCGCGACGTCCGCCCTTGCCTTTGGCCCCTGCGCGGACCACATCTGACCGAATGCCGCTGCCACTGATCTTTATCCTTGTGACGGTGATGATCGATGCCATGGGCGTCGGCCTGATCTTGCCCGTCATGCCTGACCTGATCCGCGAAGTTCGCGGCGGCGGGCTGAGCGATGCGGCCCTTTGGGGCGGCGTGCTGGCCACGGGCTTTGCCGCCATGCAATTCCTCTTCGGCCCGGTGCTGGGCGGGCTATCCGACCGCTTTGGCCGCCGCCCGGTCCTGCTGCTGGCACTCGTCGTGATGACGGTGGACTACGGTGTCATGGCGCTGGCGGGCAGCATCTGGCTCCTGCTGATCGGACGGCTCGTGGGCGGTATCACGGCGGCGACCCATGCCACGGCCTCAGCCTATATGGCCGATATCTCTCCGGCGCAGGACCGCGCGGCGCGTTTCGGGCTGATCGGCGCGGCCTTTGGCGCGGGCTTTGTTCTGGGGCCGCTGATGGGCGGCGTCTTGGGCGAATATGGCACCCGCGCGCCCTTTTGGGCGGCGGCGCTGCTGGCGGCGGGCAACGCGGCGCTTGGCTGGGCCGTGCTGCGCGAAACCCTGCCCCCGACGCAACGCCGCGCCTTCGACTGGCGACGGGCCAATCCGCTGGGCGCGCTGCGCGCCCTTGGCCGCCTGCCCGAGGTTGGCAGGCTGCTCGCGGTCTATTTCATCTACCATGTGGGCTTTGCCGCCTATCCGGCGGTCTGGGCCTATTTCGGGGTCGAGCGTTTTGGCTGGTCCCCGACGATGATCGGCCTGTCTCTGGGCCTTTTCGGCGTGTTGATGGCGCTTGTCCAAGGCGCCTTGATCGGCCCCGTGATCCGCCGCTTGGGCGCGCGCGCCACAGTGATCTTAGGCCATATCTTTGCCCTTGCCGCCTTTGCCGCGCTGACCGTGCTGACCTCGGGCACTTGGGCGCTGATCATGACCCCGCTCGCCGCGCTGGCCGGGGTGATCCCGCCCGCGCTTCAAGGCATCATGTCGGCCCGCGTCAGCGCCGATGCCCAAGGGGAACTGCACGGTGCGCTCAGTTCCTCCACCGCGCTGGCGATGATCCTCTCGCCGCTGACGATGACGGCGGTTTTCGCCTATTTTACCGCACCGGAAGCTGCGCTTTACCTGCCCGGCGCGCCCTTCCTGCTGGCGCTTTTGCTGACCCTTGGCGGCTTGGTGCTCTTTGCCAGCCGCCCTACCCCCACGTCACAAGGTGAAACTTCGCCGCAGTAGGCCCATTCCCCGTCTTGCGCCACCGGCCCATCCGCGTCAGGCTGGCGAAAATTGAAAGAAAGGGACAGGCCATTGCAAACCATCAAAGCCGCCGTCTGCCATGCCTTTGACACACCGCTGAGCGTCGAAGACATTCGCATCAAGGCACCGCAATCGGGTGAGGTTGAAGTGACCTTGGATGCCGTGGCGATCTGCCATTCCGACATTCTATTTGCCGAAGGTGGCTGGGGCGGCACACTGCCTGCCGTCTATGGCCATGAGGCCGCAGGCCGCGTCAGCGCCGTGGGGCCGAATGTGCAGGGTCTGGCCGAGGGCGACAGCGTGATCGTCACCCTGATCCGCGCCTGTGGCAGCTGCCCCAACTGCGCCTCGGGCCAGCCGACGATCTGCGAAACCCCGCAAGCGCCCGAAGGGCCGCTGCAAACGGCGGAGGGCGCACCGCTCGTTCAGGCGATGAACACCGGCGGTTTCGCCGAGAAGGTCGTCGTCGACCGCTCGCAGGTCGTGAAAATCTCGCATGACATTCCCAAAGACGCCGCCTGCCTGATCGCCTGCGGCGTGATCACCGGCGTGGGCGCCGTGGTCAACGCGGCGGGGCTACGCGCCGGGCAAGACGTGGTGGTCATCGGTGCAGGAGGTGTCGGCCTCAACGCCATCCAAGGGGCGCGCATCGCAGGCGCACGGCGGATCGTGGCGGTCGACATGACCGAAGACAAACTCGCCATCGCCCGCGAATTCGGCGCGACCGACACTGTGCTCGCGACCGAGGCGAAGCCGTGGCGCGCGGCCTTCAAGGCCATGGGGCGCGGAGCAGATGCCGTGATCGTCACCGTGGGCGCGATCCCCGCCTATGAAACCGCGCCGCGCTACCTTGCCGCCGGAGGCCGGGTGATCATGGTCGGCATGCCCCACAGCGGGGCCGAGGCCAGCTATGAGCCGGTGGTCCTCGCCGCCCTAGGGCAAGGCATGGTCGGCTCTAAGATGGGAGATGTGGTGATCCAGCGGGATATCCCGTGGATGGTCGACCTCTATCTCCAAGGCCGGTTGCAACTCGACAGCCTGATCTCAGGCCGCTGGCGGTTGGACCAGATCAACGAAGCGATTGCCGACACCAAGACCGGGGCCGCGCGGCGCAATGTGATCGTTTTCGACCGGTCCTAGGTTGGCTTAACGCTCGGGCAAATCGCCGATCAGCAGAGCGCGAAAATCATTCACATTGGTCCCTGTGGGGCCGGTGTGAAACAGGGCGTCAATCGCCTCGAACGCGCCGTAAGCATCGTTGCGCTGCAAAGCGCCGCGCGGGTCCACACCCGCCGCGCGCATCGCGGCCGCGGTACCCGCTTCGACGAAGGCGCCCGCGTTATCTTCTGACCCGTCAATCCCGTCGGTATCTGCGGCGAAAGCGGTGATCCCCTCCCGCCCTTCGAGCGCCAGCGCAAGGGACAGCGCAAACTCACTGTTGCGTCCGCCGCGCCCCTTGTGGCGCAGGGTGACCGTCGTCTCCCCACCCGAGAGCAGCACCAGCGGTGCAGGATGGGGAAAACCGCTTTCCTGCGCCTGTCGGGCAAGGGCCGCATGGACCAGCGCCACCTCCCGCGCCTCGCCCTCGATCGCGTCCGACAGGATCCATGCGTTCACGCCCCGTGCCCGCGCAGCCTTGGCCGCGGCGGCGAGGGACAGGCCCGCAGAAGCGATGACATGGGTGGTCGTGTTGCTCGGCGCGTCCTGAGCAGGCCGCTCCGCCGCCTTTTCCAGAAACGCCATGCAACGGGGCGGCAGCTCAAGCCCCCGCGCGGCCACCTCTTCCAACACCGCCGCCGCAGTACGCCGCCCCGGCACCGTGGGACCAGAGGCCACGGCCCCCGGATCATCCCCCGGCACGTCCGAGACGACAAGGCTCACCACCTGCGCCGGATAGGCCAGTTCCGCCAGACGTCCGCCGTTGACCGTGCTGAACTGCTTGCGGATGTCATTCATGACCGAAATCGGCGCGCCCGAGGCCAACAGCGCCGCGTTCAACGCCTGCAAATCCTCCAACGTCAGCCCCTCGGGCGGAGCGGGCAAAAGCGATGAGCCGCCGCCGCAGACCAGCGCGATCACCTGATCCTCCGGCCCCAGACCTTGCACCGCTTCCTGCAAGGCGCGGGCAGCCTCGATCCCGGCCTGATCGGGCACGGGATGGGCGGCCTCCATCACCTTGATCCGCTGACAAGGCGCGCCATAGCCGTAGCGGGTGACCACGACACCATCATAGGGGTGCGGCCAGATGGCCTCGAACGCCTGCGCCAACTGCGCGGCCCCCTTGCCCGCACCGATCACCACCGTGCGCCCCTTGGGCGGCGGCGGCAGCCGGTCTTTCAGGATCAAATGCGGATCGGCGGCGGCGACGGCGGTGTCGAACAGTTCGGCCAAGAACTGGCGTTTCGGGTCATTGAGGTTGGACATAGGGCACTCCGACTGCTGCGGCGATCATGGCGGCCCGTTGCCTGCTGTCAATCCGGCAGGGGGTGTTCGTGCTGGACAAACAGGCAGTTGCGCGCGCCCAGCAGGCCAAAGTCGGGGTCGCTGCACAGGCCCAAGGGCATCGCCGCGCGCCATTTGCTGTGCCGCCCCCCTGCGTTAAAGGCGGCGAGGAAGCTGTCATCTAGCATCCAAGTGTTCTGCTGCGCCACGCCCCCCGTGATGAAGACCCCGCCGCGCGCGCCCATGACCAAGCCCAGATCCCCCGCGACCCCGCCAAGATACTGCACCATCAAAGCAACCGCGCGACAGGCGCTCGCGTCCTCCCCGGCCTTGGCCGCCGCGAAAATCGCCGCCGCCCCCTCCAAATGCGCCGCCTCGCCCCGCGCGGAGGCGATGGCACGATACCAATAGGGCATGCCGGTGCCCGACAGGATCGCCTCGGCCTCGACCGCCAGCGCCGCGCCCATCTGCACCTCGGGCCAGAGCGCGATCAGGGCTTCGAAATAGGCCACTTCCTCGGCGCTGTGGGGGGTGAGCCGCAGATGCCCGCCTTCGCCCGGCACCGCCGTGGGCCGCGCGCCCTGCCAGACCAAAGACCCGACGCCAAGGCCCGTCCCCGGGCCGATGATCACCCGCGCCCCCGGTTGCGGTTCGGGCCCGCCCTGAAGATAGGTCACTTTCTCAGTATCCAGCGTGGCCAAGGACCATGCCGCCGCCTCGAAATCATTGAGCAGCAGCACCTTGGTGGGGTCCAAACCGCAGGCCCGCGCCAGATCATCGCGCGAGATGCTGCGCGCCGCATTGGTCATGCGCACCTGCTCGTCGACAACCACCCCGGCCACCGCCATGGCGACCCCTTCGGGCGGGCGGCCCATCTCGGCACAAAACGTCGCGCAGGCATCGGGCAAAGTGGTCAGCCCGTCGGTGGGATGGGTGCGGCGTTCTACCACCGCTCCCGCGGGGTCTACCGCTGCGAGGCGCAGATTGGTGCCGCCGATGTCCCCTACCAAATACCACATGTGCCTGCCCTGCTGCCCTTGATACCGGTGCAAGATGGCCCGCCCGCGCGGCCAAGGTCAAACAACAAAACCCGAAAGCCGAGGCTTCCGGGTTTCGCATTTGGGTGCTGTCCGTTTGGATCAATCAGGGGCGATCGGCACCGATGCTTCATTGTCGCCCTCGATGACGTTTTCCTCGTCGACGATCACTTCTTCTTCCGTCTCGGGCGCGGTGGCGACTTCTTCGCCCGTCCAATAGACGATGATCCCGACGCCAAAGATCACCACAAGCGCCATGCCGATCAGGGGCCATTTGTGACGGCTTTCCTGTTTTTTGAGGTTCGTGTCTGGTGGGCTCATGATCCGCTCCCTTTCGCTGTCTTCGGGCTGTGCCGCGCAGCACTTCGCGCGGTCCTCGTTACCGGGCCAACCCGGCAGACCGCGCTAAAGTTCCCAGAAAGGGAAGGTTTCACAAAAGCGCCATCACCTCTGCCATGGCGCGACGGTAACCCGCCACGATCCGATCCCGCTGCCGGTGCCGCCCGCCCGTCACCGCATGGCGGCCCGCTGACCACAGATCGGTCACCACCCGGTCCTTGGCGGCAAAGGCCAGACCGTCGAGCAATTGGTCAGGCCGCAGCGCGCAGAGCGCCGGGTCTTGGCTGTCGATCGCCACAAGATCGGCCCATTCGCCCACGGCAATCTCGCCCCGGCCCCGGCCAAGCGCCTGTGCCCCGCCACGCGCCGCACCTGTGTAAAGCGCCGCCCCGACCGAACCTTCGTCCGCCACCATCACATTGCGCGCCAAATCCCGCAGACGTTGCGAATATTCCAGCGTGCGCAATTCCTCGGTCAGTGAAATCAACACGTTGGAATCCGATCCGATGCCAAACCGCCCCCCGGCGGCAAGGTAGCCCGGCCCGTTGAACGGCCCATCGCCCAAATTGGCCTCCGTCACCGGGCAGAGCCCAGCCACCGCGCCGCTGCGGGCCATGGCAGCGGTCTCACCTTCCGTCATATGGGTGGCGTGGATCAGGCACCAGTTCTCGGCAACCTCGGCATTGGCCAGCAACCAGTCGACCGGGCGCGCGCCAAGCCAAGCGGAGACATCCGCGACTTCTTTGGGCTGTTCGGCGATGTGGATATGGACCGGCACATCGGGATGGGCGGCCAGCACCTCGGCCAATTCCGCCGGGGCGGTGGCGCGGAGCGAATGGGGCGCGATGCCGACGCGGCAATCGGGGGGGAGGTCCCGCACCGCCCGCTGCGCATGCTCAACCAGTGCGCCGAAGCGCGCCACCCCATTGCCAAAACGCGCCTGCCCCGCCTGCAAGGGCTGCTGCCCCGCCTCGCCATAGGTATAGAGCACCGGCAGATGGGTCAGCCCGATCCCCGTCTGCGCCGCCGCGGCCGCGATCCGGGCCGATAGCTCCCCCAGTTCGTCATAGGGCGTGCCGTCGGGTTGGTGGTGGAGGTAGTGAAACTCTCCCACGCTGGCGAAACCGGCCTCTTGCATCTCTAGGAAGACGAAGGCCGCGATGGCTTCGATATGCGCAGGCGTCAGATGGGCGGTGAAGCGATACATCAAATCACGCCATGTCCAGAAACTGTCCTTCCCGGCCAAGCGCGTCTCGGTCATCCCGGCCATGGCGCGTTGGAAGCTGTGGCTGTGGAGATTGGCCAGCGCGGGCAGCAGGGTGTCGACACGGGTGTCATCGGCCTGCGGTGCCTGCCCGGTCTCAACCTGCGTCACCCGCCCATCGGCAACCGTGATCCGAACCTCTCGCGCCCATCCCTGCGGCAGTTTTGCATGTGTAGCGAAAATCATTTGACGGCCCTCTGCTTCTTTATGTATAGACATATAGCAAATAAAACCGATGTAGAAAAGTGAAACCTTAGGAGGAGGCGATAGGATGACAGCGCAGGATCGGGTCTTGGTCGACCTCACGGCGGCGACGATGGATGGCCCACAGCCCTATGGTTTGATCGAAGATGCGGCGATCGCGATTGCCGAGGGCCAGATCGCATGGGTCGGCCCGCGCGATGATCTGCCGCAAGGCTACCGCGCCCTGCCCGCCGAATCGCTGGGCCAGCGGCTTGTCACCCCCGGGCTGATCGATTGCCACACCCATATCGTGCACGGCGGCGACCGCGCGCGGGAGTTCGAGATGCGGCTGGAGGGCGCCAGCTATGAGGAAATCGCCCGCGCCGGGGGCGGCATCGTCTCAACCGTCACCGCCACCCGCGCCGCCGATGAGGCAGAGTTGCTGGCCGATGCCCTGCGCCGCGTCGACGTGCTGATCGCCGAAGGGGTCACGGCCATCGAAGTGAAATCCGGCTATGGTCTGGATATCGAGACCGAGCTGCGCATGCTCCGCACCGCTCGCGCCATTGGCCAGCAGCACCCGATCCGCGTCTCAACCACCTTCCTGGGCGCCCATGCGGTGCCTGCCGAATACACAGGCCGCGCGGATGCCTATATCGACGATGTCTGCCTCCCCGCCCTGCGTGCGGCTCATGCCGAAGGGCTGGTAGATGCGGTCGACGGGTTCTGCGAGGGCATCGCCTTTCAGCCCGCCCAAATCGCGCGGGTCTTTGACGTGGCGCGGGAATTGGGCCTGCCGGTGAAACTCCATGCCGAGCAATTGTCGAACTTGGGCGGCGCGCGGCTCGCGGCCTCCTATGGCGCGCTCTCGGCGGATCATATCGAATACCTTGATGAGAGCGGCGTGAGCGCGATGGCCGAGGCGGGCAGCGTCGCCGTTCTGCTGCCCGGTGCCTTCTATACATTGCGCGAGACCCAGTCGCCGCCCATCGACCTGCTGCGCCGACACGTCGTGCCGATGGCGCTGGCGACGGATATCAACCCCGGCTCATCGCCGCTGAACTCGCTGCTGCTGACGCTCAACATGGGCTGCACCCTGTTCCGCCTGACGCCGGAAGAGGCGCTCCGCGGCGCCACGCAGCACGCCGCCCGCGCGCTCGGGCGGGCCGACTGCGGCATGATCCGCCCCGGCCTGCGCGCCGACCTCGCCGTTTGGGACATTAAACACCCGGCCGAGCTTGCCTATCGCATCGGCTTCAACCCGCTTCATTCCCGCATTTTCGGAGGCCAATCGTGACCACCCTGACCCTCACCCCCGGCGCGGCCACGTTGGACGATCTGGCCCGCATCTACCGCGAAGAGGCATCGGTGCGGCTCGCCCCCGCCTGCCGCCCCGCGATTGAAGAGGCCCATGCGCGCATCGCCCGGGCCGTGGCGGGCGAAGATGCCGTTTACGGCGTGAACACCGGTTTCGGAAAGCTCGCCTCGGTCAAGATCGCGGCAGAGGATACGGCGGCGCTGCAACGCAACCTGATCCTGTCGCACTGCTGCGGTGTTGGCCCCGCGATCACGCGCGGCCATGCGCGGCTCTTGATGGCGCTGAAACTGCTGAGCCTCGGGCGCGGTGCCTCGGGCGTGCGGCTGGCGGTCGTGGACCTGATCGAAGCCATGCTGGCGCGGGGCGTGACCCCGGTGATCCCGGCGCAAGGCTCTGTTGGCGCCTCGGGCGATCTGGCCCCCTTGGCACATATGGCCGCCGTGATGATGGGCCATGGCGAGGCGGAGTTCGAGGGCCGCGTCATGACGGGCGGCGCGGCGCTGGCCGCCGCGGGTCTTACCCCGTTGGAGTTCGGCCCCAAGGAAGGGCTGGCGCTGATCAACGGCACGCAATTTTCCACCGCCTTCGCGCTGGCGGGGCTCTTCGACGCATGGCAGGCCGCGACCTCGGCGCTGGTGATCTCGGCCCTGTCGACGGATGCGATCATGGGCTCCACCGCGCCGCTGCAACCGGAAATTCACGCCCTACGCGGCCACCGGGGCCAAATCGAAGCGGGCGAGACCATGCGCGCCCTGCTCGAGGGTTCGGAGATCCGCGAAAGCCATGTGGCGAATGATGCCCGCGTCCAAGACCCTTACTGCATCCGCTGCCAGCCGCAGGTGACAGGGGCGGCGATGGATGTGCTGCGCATGGCCGCCGCCACGCTGGAGGTCGAAGCCAATGCCGCCACCGACAACCCGCTGGTGCTGACGGGGGCGGACCTCATCGTTTCGGGCGGGAATTTCCATGCCGAGCCGGTGGGTTTCGCCGCCGATATGATCGCCCTCGCCCTGGCCGAGATCGGCGCCATCGCGCAGCGCCGGGTGGCGCTGATCGTGGACCCGGTGCTCAGCTTCAATCTGCCGCCCTTCCTGACGCCAACCCCCGGTCTCAACAGCGGCTATATGATCGCCGAAGTCACCACCGCCGCCCTGATGAGCGAAAACAAACATCTCGCCAACCCCTGCGTTACCGACAGCACGCCGACCTCGGCCAACCAAGAGGATCACGTCAGCATGGCCGCCCATGGCGCGCGACGGCTGGGGCAGATGGCCGAGAACCTGAACCGCATCCTCGGGGTGGAACTGCTCTGCGCCGCGCAGGGCATCGACTTTCGCGCGCCGCTGGCCACCAGCGAGACGTTGCAGCGGGTGGTCGCGCGGGTCCGCGAAGAGGTCGCCACGCTGGAAGAGGACCGCTACCTCGCCCCCGATCTGGAACGCGCGGCACGGATGGTGGCGGGCGGTGAGATCACCCGTGTCGCCGCCTGCGAGATGCCGGGGCTTTCCACATGACCCCCGCTGAGATCACCCCCGTCGAGATCACCCGCGGCGACAGCCCCATCGTGCTCGGCCTGCCCCACACTGGGACTGACCTGCCCGAGGACATCCGGCGCGACCTGAACCCGCGCGGGCGGGAATTGGCGGATACCGATTGGCATATCGATCGGCTCTACGACGGGTTGCTGCCCGGCGCGACCACGGTGCGCGCGACCTTCCACCGCTATGTCATCGACGCCAACCGCGACCCTTCAGGCGCATCGCTCTACCCCGGGCAGAACACCACCGGGCTGGTGCCGTTGACGGATTTCGACGGGCAAGACATCTGGACCACCCCGCCCGACGCAGCCGAGGTTGAGGCCCGCCGCGTGGCATACCACGCGCCCTATCACGCAGCGCTTGAGGCTGAACTGGCCCGCGTTCGCGACCTGCATGGGGTCGCGATCCTCTATGACTGCCACTCGATCCGCCCGCTGATCCCCTTCCTCTTTGACGGCCCGCTGCCCGATTTCAACATCGGCACGAACCTGGGCGCTACCTGCGCGCCCAAGATCGAAGCCGCCGTCGCCGAGATCTGCGCCGCCGCAGCCGACTACACCGCCGTCAGCAACGGGCGCTTCAAAGGCGGCTGGACCACGCGCCACTATGGCCGCCCCGCCGAAGGGGTCCACGCGATCCAGATGGAACTGGCCCAAAGCAGCTACCTCGGCGCCGAGGCGCCGCCTTGGCCCTATGACCCCGACAAGGCCGCGCGGCTGCGCGTCCATCTGACCGATATCCTGACAACTCTGGCCGCACTGGCCCCTACCCTGAAAGGCACAGCATGAGCGATCCGCGCAAGAACACCCGTGACGTCTATCCCGCCACCGGCACCGAGCTTTCGGCGAAAAGCTGGCTCACCGAAGCGCCCCTGCGGATGCTGATGAACAACCTGCACCCCGACGTGGCCGAGAACCCGCATGAGCTGGTCGTCTACGGCGGCATCGGGCGCGCGGCGCGGACGTGGGAGGACTATGACCAGATCGTCGCCTCCCTGCGCGCGCTAGAAGAGGAACAGACGCTGCTCGTGCAATCAGGCAAGCCCGTGGGCGTCTTCCAAACCCATAAAGACGCGCCGCGCGTGTTGATCGCCAACTCCAACCTCGTGCCGCATTGGGCCAATTGGGACCATTTCAACGAGCTGGATAAGAAGGGTCTGGCGATGTACGGCCAGATGACCGCCGGTTCGTGGATCTACATCGGCAGTCAAGGCATCGTTCAGGGCACTTATGAGACCTTCGTCGAGGCGGGCCGCCAGCACTATGGCGGTGACCTCAAGGGCAAATGGATCCTCACCGGGGGCTTGGGCGGCATGGGCGGCGCGCAGCCTTTGGCCGCGGTCATGGCCGGGGCCTGCTGTCTGGCGGTGGAGTGCAATCCCGACAGCATCGATTTCCGCCTGCGCACTCGCTATGTCGATGAAAAGACCGACAGCCTTGATGAAGCGCTGGCGATGATCGACCGCTGGACCGCGGCGGGCGAGGCGAAATCCGTGGCGCTTCTGGGCAATGCCGCCGATGTCTTTTCCGAGCTGGTGAAACGCGGGGTCCGCCCCGATATCGTGACCGACCAGACCTCGGCCCATGACCCGGTGAACGGCTACTTGCCGCAGGGCTGGACGATGGGCGAATGGCGCGAGAAACGCGAGAGCGGTCCTAAAGCCGTCGAAAAAGCCGCCCGCGCCTCGATGAAGGTGCAGGTGCAGGCGATGGTCGATTTCCACACCGCTGGCATCCCAACGGTCGACTATGGCAACAACATCCGCCAAATGGCGCTGGAGGAAGGGTTGCAGAACGCTTTCGACTTCCCCGGCTTCGTGCCCGCCTATATCCGCCCGCTGTTCTGCCGCGGCATCGGCCCCTTCCGCTGGGCGGCGCTGTCGGGCGATCCTGAGGATATCTACAAGACCGACGCCAAGGTTAAGGAGATCCTCTCTGAGGACACGCATCTGCACAACTGGCTCGACATGGCGCGGGAGCGTATCTCTTTCCAAGGGCTGCCCGCACGGATTTGCTGGGTGGGCTTGGGCGTGCGCCACAAGCTGGGGCTGGCGTTCAACGAGATGGTCCGCACGGGCGAGCTCAGCGCGCCGGTGGTCATTGGCCGCGACCACCTCGACAGTGGCTCCGTCGCCTCGCCCAACCGCGAGACGGAGGCGATGAAAGACGGCTCTGACGCGGTGTCGGACTGGCCGCTGCTGAACGCGCTTTTGAACACCGCCTCGGGGGCGACTTGGGTGTCGCTGCACCACGGCGGCGGGGTTGGCATGGGCTTCTCACAGCACTCTGGCATGGTGATCTGCTGTGACGGGTCCGAGGACGCCGACCGGCGGATCGAGCGGGTGCTCTGGAACGACCCGGCGACGGGCGTGATGCGCCATGCGGATGCGGGCTATGACGAAGCGCGCGATTGCGCCCGCGAACATGGGCTGAACCTGCCGGGTATCCTTTAAGCGCTGCACGCCGCCGCCCATCCGCGGCGGCGGCACCTTAATAGCGCGTGGTCAGGCGGTGGCCCGGGCGGTAGGACAGCCGCACATAGGTCACCGCCTGCCCCTCCCACCACGTCGACCGCTCGACGGTAAAGACCGGATCGCCCAGACCGCAGGCGAGGTATTCGCTCAGCCTCTGATCGGCCAGACCGGCGGAAAGGCTGATCTCCACATCCGAAAAGGGAATGGCCGAGATCAGCCATTCGTTCGGCCCGACATCGGTGAAACTCTCCTCCCGCGCCTGCGGGAGGGTGGCGAGGTTGATCCAACGGTCCTCAAATTGATAGGGGTCGCCATCGGCGTAATGCATGCAAACCAGATGCAATGCCTCGCTCCCCGCGCTCAGTTTGAGCCGGGCGCGCAGCCAGTCGGGCGCAGGCTCAATCGCGTGACTGACCCGCGAATACCGATAGTCGGCGCCCTTCTCTTCGATCTCGGCCCGGACCAGCGGAATGTCGAAACGGGCCTGCCGCAGCGGGGCCATGCGCACCCGCGTGCCCGCCTTGCGCCGCCTTTCGATGAACCCCTCTTCGGCCAATTCGCGCATGGCGCGGTTGACCGTCGCCCGGGCGCAGCCATAGGTCTCGGCCAGATCGACCTCATTGGGCACAAGGCTGCCCAACGGCCACTCGCCCTTGGTGATCTTTGACAGGATGTCGGTTTTCACATCCCGGTAGGTGACTTTCATAGGGCGGCCTGCTGCGATCATGACTGTTTTACCAAGCATTACACTAGATCAATTCCCAGCCCAAGCGCCCCCCGCGCGCCCCGCCCGGAGGGATACCGCCGGAGCCGGGCGCGGGTCTTGCCTCTGCCCGCGTTTGCTGGAAAATTATGTCCCACCTGCCCCCTCAGCCAGAAAGGCCGCCCATGCGCGTTCAGCCCCCGAAAATCCGCACTGCCGCTTTGTTCTTGGGCCTTGGCCTGCTCGCCGCCTGCGGTGGCAAACAGACCGAAGTCGTCGCGGTTCCGGCGGATGAGGTGGAGTGTATGGCCCGCGCGATGTATTTCGAATCCAACCGTTCCAGCCGCGACGGAATGGTGGCCGTGGGGACGGTGGTGCTGAACCGCGTCCACTCCGACGCCTTCCCTGACACGGTCTGCGGCGTGGTCGGTCAGCCCAATCAATTCGCCCCCGGCGTGATGACGAAACCGATGACCGACCGCGGCGCCCCGCTGGCCCGCGCCACGGCACTTGCCGTGCTTCAGGGGGAGCGGCATCCGAAAGTCACCCGCGCAAAATTCTTCCACGCGGCGTGGTACAATGCGAACTACAACAACATGCATTATGTGGTGACGGCGGGGGGCAATGCCTTTTACGAAAAGCGCCGCGCCCATCTTGTGACCGCGCCCAACCCGCTGCCGCCGCTCGAAGGGATCACCCCGCACTAAGGGTCACAAAACCCCGCGGGCGATCAGAATCAGCACGAGGTAACGCCCGCCCTTGGCAAGGGTGACGATCAGCAAGAACCGCCAAAGCGGTTCGCGCAACATGCCCGCGGCCAAGGTCATCGGATCGCCGATGATCGGCACCCAACTGGCCAGCAGGCTCCAATAGCCCCAACGCCGATACCAGCCAGAGGCGCGGGCCATCTGCTTGGCCGAGAAGGGAAACCAGCGGTGATCGGCGAAATGGCTGAGGTAGCGGCCCAGCCACCAGTTCAGCAGCGATCCCAGCACATTCCCCAGCGTCGCCACCAGCCACAACAGCGCCGTGGCATGAGCGCCCGACCACATCAGCCCCAAAAGCACCGCTTCGGATTGCGCGGGGATCAGGGTGGCCGCCAGCAGCGCCGCGAAGAACAGGCTCAGCAGGGCCAGCATGTCAGCGGCAAAAGTGGGCAAAGACGGCAGGGCATGGCGCGTCAGTAAAGACGCCGCGCCCACAGGGCAAGCCGCGCTTTGGGAAAGCGCGCAGGCTTATTTGGTCAGGATCAACTTGCCCGCCCGCGTGATGCGCAGCGTATAGGTCTGGCCGTCCAAGACGATATTCGCGGTCGAGCCATTGGGCACCAAGGCACGGGCATCATGCACGGCCTCTTGGGCCGGTTGGGCGGCGGGCGATGGATCGGGCAGTTTTTGCATCAGGCTCATGCCATCTCTCCCATCTGGCGGGCGCGTTGCAGATCGATGAGATGCTCCAGCCCAAAACCGTCGCAGGCTGCGGCATCGTTGCTGCCAAGCGCGATGTCGCGCCAGCTGTTGTTGGATGGGGTCTGTAGCCGGGCATGGGCCATTGGCTCGGGCGTGGTCACGGGTGTCCTCACGGGGCGGGCTCCTTTCCATTGACATCCGGGCTTCCGACGCGCGGTGGCTTGGACGGTTTCGGCGTAAAGTCGTTCATACCCCGGCAAAACGCCCGGGTTCCTTTAACGGCTACTTAATCCGATTATTTTAGTCAAGTATAGAAACCCCGTCCCTCCCGCGTTATTCCGCGTCGATCTTCTGAATGGCACTGAAGCCTTCGAACTGCGGCGCGCCCTCGTGCAGCTTGCGGGTCTGTCCCGCCCGCGCATGGGCGGCGCGAAAGGCATCGCTGGTCGTCCAAGCCCGAAAATGCGCCTCGCTCTCCCAAACGGTGTGAGAGGCATAGAGGATCGCCCCCTCCGTCTCCGGCCCTTTGAGCATATGGAAGGAGACGAAGCCCTCGCTCTCCTTCAGGTGGCTTTCGCGGTTCAACCAAAGCGCTTCGAAAGCGGCGGCATTCTCGGGCAAGACGGTGAAACGGTTCATAGCAAGATACATGGGCCTGTCCTTTAGTTCTCGATCAGGGCGTTGCAGGGGTCGTCGCGCTCGGCGGGCGGGATGAGACGGGCCTCATTGAAAGGCACTGCGGTCTCAGCCTCTACAAAGCCGATGGCGTGGCTCGTGACTTCGGGCGCGGCGCGGGCGATGAGGGCGGGAATGCCCCAATCGGTGCGGGCGTGGCCATTGCCGGTGATTACCGCCACGGGCGGGCCGTAGGCTTTGAGCGCGGCGAGCGCGGCGCGGGCGAAGGTGGCGTCGCGGTAGCGCTGCACGGCGACCATCCCGCCCATCATCTCGCGCGGCATGGCTTCGCAATGAGCGGCGAATTGCAACTCTACCCGCGCGGCCTGCTGATCCTCCGGCAAGGGCTGGTCAAGGCCGAAGCGCACCGCCTCAGGCCCGAAGAGCGCGGCTGCCCCCTCGCGGTACACGCGCCGCACCGCCGCGCGCGGGGCGGCGGCACCGATGATGCGGGCGTCTCCCAAAGCGTCAAAGATGGGGGCATAGATATCGAAGTGCTGCCACCCGCTCGCCGCCCAAGCCTGCGCAATCTGGCTGCGATCGGCGTCGGCCTTTGCCGCCTCTTCGGCGGTGAGCATCTCGAACACCACAGCCGTAGGACGCAGCGCCTTCAATGCGGCGGCCTGTTCGAGATGGGCATGGGGATTGTCATGCACCTCGCCCAAGATCACGATCTCGGCGGGGGTGTCAGCGCTCGCGGGCAGCGCGAGCCAGAGCAGCAGCGCGGCGCAGCGGCTCTTCGCGCTCACGATTTGCGCTCATCCGTGTCGGATTTGATTTCGGGGTCGTTGTAATCGTTGGGATCGAAATCCTCGGGGTCGAAGGGGTCTTCATGTTCGGCGATGCCGCTGACGTGGGTCGTGCCGCTCTCTTCGTCAAAGACCAACCCGTAGTTCGCCTTGCCCTCGCTTTTGTAGCGCCGAAACTCGTGGATGCCTGCGTAGACGAAAACCAGCGTGATCGGCAGCAGAATCAGAAATGCGATAACTTGGGCGTCCATGAACGCGCTCCTTTGAATGCTTGTCGGGGGCCTGTCTCACCATAGGGGGCGCGGGTGGAAGACACTGCGCGCGCGGTGATCCGGCCAAAGATCTTAACGGTCGCTGCGCCAATTGCGCGGCCTGACCAGATGCGGCCCTATCTGAACCGCCTTAAGAGAGAAAGCATTAATCCGCGCAGTTTGTTCCGCAAGCTCTATTTCGCAGGCCCTTGTTTTATTGCGTTCCACCGACTCTTTGACCCCCGCACGCCCCCTCTTTTGCCCCCTGCGCAGCGGCGGCGGCATCGCACAAGCGCCTATGAAACCAGCACAAACGCGCGGACATAGGCAGCCGTTCCGCAAAAAGGGACGCGTTACAAAAGCTTCGTCAAACTTAAACATTCGTGACATTCACCGCTGCGATAGCTCGCCCCGCAAACCCCGGGGGACTTATGCTCGTCATTTCTGAACTGACCAAAACATTCGGCGCGAACACAGCGGTGGCCCGCGCCAACCTAGAGGTCGACAAGCCGCAGATGATCGGAATCATCGGACGCTCCGGCGCGGGGAAATCCACACTCCTGCGGATGCTCAACCGGCTGACCGATGCCTCTTCGGGGCAGATCCTGTTTCAGGGGCGCGATGTGACCGCCCTGCGCGGCGCGGCCCGGCGCGGCTGGCAGGCGGAATGCGCGATGATCTTTCAGCAGTTCAACCTCGTCCCGCGGATGGATGTGGTATCGAACGTGCTGCACGGCACGCTCAACCGCCGCTCGACGCTCAGCAGCATCTTCAACCTCTACCCCGATGCCGACATCACCCGCGCCATCGAAATCCTCGACCGGCTGGGCATCGCACAGCACGCGCCCAAACGCGCCGAGGCGCTTTCCGGCGGGCAGCAACAGCGCGTCGCCATCGCCCGCGCCCTGATGCAGGACCCGCAGATCATTCTGGCGGATGAACCCATCGCCAGCCTCGACCCGATGAACGCGCAGGTGGTGATGCAATCGCTGCGCCGCATTCACGAGGAAGATGGCCGCATGGTCATCGCCAACCTTCACACGCTGGATACCGCGCGCCGCTACTGCGACCGCGTGGTGGGGATGCGCGACGGCAAGATCGTCTTTGACGGCACGCCCGAGCAGCTGACCACCGGCATGGCCCGCGAAATCTACGGTGCGGACAGCAGCTTTTCCGAAGCCGCCACCTCAACCGAGATCGAAACGCTGGACAAAGTGCCAGCCTGACACGACCCGCCCCAAAGGGCATTTTTTGCAAACGGAGACGACACAATGAAAAAGCTCATCGCCGCCGCCTTGGCAACCACGGCCCTCACCGGCACCGCCATGGCCCAAAGTGCCGAGATCGACGAATTCCGCATCGGCATCCTCGGCGGGGAAAACGCGCAGGACCGGATGAACTCCTACGAATGTCTGCGCGACTACACCGAAGAGCGCCTTGGCGTTCCGGCCAAACTCTTTGCCCCTGCCGACTATAACGGCGTGATCCAAGGCCTGCTGGGCGGCACGCTCGACATGGCATGGCTCGGCGCTTCGGCCTATGCCGCCGTGCACCTGCAAGACCCCGAAGCGGTCGAGCCGGTGCTGGTCAAGATCAACCTCGACGGCTCCTACGGCTATCACTCCATCGGTTTCGCGCGCAAAGACGCGGGCATCGAGAGCCTCGAAGACATGCAGGGCAAGGTCTTTGGCTTTGGCGATCCGAACTCCACCTCGGGCTACCTGATCCCCTCCATCGAAATCCCCCAGACCACTGGTGCCACGATGGAATCCGGCGACTACTTCGGCGAAGTGAAATTCACCGGCGGCCATGAGCAGACCATCGTCGCGGTCAACAACGGCGATGTCGACGGCGGCGTGACATGGGCCGACGGTCAGGGCAACTGGGAAGACGGCTACAACTCCGGCGCGCTGCGCAAAGCCGTGGACGCGGGCCTCGTCGACATGAACGATCTGGTGGAAATCTGGCGCTCCAAGCCGATCCCCGAAGGCCCGGTCGTTCTGCGCAAGGCCCTGCCCGAAGAGGTCAAGGCGACCATGACCCAACTGGTGGATGAACTGCACGAGAAAGACGCCGATTGCGCCTACGGCGTGGCCGCGGGCGAGAGCCTTGGTTTCGATCCGATCGCGCATGACGCCTATGTCTCGATCGTCGAAGCGCGCAAGGCGAAATCCAACTGATCGCAGCGATTACAAGACATCTGGCAGGTCCCGACAACGATTGTCGGGGCCTGTCGTCATAGGGGGACGACAGATGCACCAGACCACCACCGCGCCAGATATCACGGCGGATTACCTTGCCCACACCCGACACAAGCGGGTGATGAACATGATCCTGCTGGTCGTTTTCCTGGCCCTGCTGATCGGCGGTTTCGGCACCGCCAATGCCCGTAACGCAGGCGGGTTCTGGAACGGGCTGCCCAATGTCTTTGACTTCCCCGCCGATGTGCTGAGCGAAGCGTGGGCGCGCATCCATCTGCTGCCCGGCTATTTCGCGAAATACCTCCCCTCTCTGATCGAGACGGTGAACATCGCCGGAGCCGCCACGCTGATCGGCGCGCTGCTGGCTTTCTTCGCTGCCCTTCTGGCTACCCGCGGCCTTGCCCCCGCGCCGTGGCTCGTGGCCCCGCTGCGCCGCCTGCTCGACGTGCTGCGCGCGGTGCCTGAGATCGTCGTCGCGCTGGTGCTGATCTTCCTTCTGGGCGGCGGCCCGGTGCCTGCGATGATCGCCATCGCGCTGCATACCGTGGGTGCGCTCGGCAAGCTTTTTTCCGAGGTGAATGAGAACGCCTCTCTCAAACCTGTCGACGGCCTTGCGTCTGTCGGGGCGGGCTGGCTGCAACGCATGGTTCTGGGCGTCGTGCCGCAGGTCGCGCCCAACTACCTCTCCTATGCGCTGCTGCGGTTCGAGATCAACATCCGCGCCTCGGCCATCCTCGGCTTCGTCGGCGCAGGCGGCATCGGCTATGACCTGCGCAACACGATGTCTTGGGGCCAAGGCAAATTCGACGAGGCGGCGGCGATCTTTCTGCTGCTCTTCGGCACCATCATCATCGTCGACCAAGTCTCAAGCCATTTCCGCGATCGGCTGACCCATGGCCGCGCCTATAAGGACAAGGGAGCCATCCTGTGACCGACCTTACCGCTTCCACCCTCCCCGCTCAGCAGGTCGCCAGCCGTAGCTTCCGGCGCAAACGCATGGCGAGCCTTGCCGCCCCGGTGCTGATCCTTGCCTATCTCACTTACGTCTTCTTTGCCTTCGACGTGGCCGGGCTGGGTGACCGCATCAATGTGTCGAACATGAAGACGCTGGTGGCCGACAGCTATAGCTACAAAACCCATGTCGCCCGCGACAACCGCAACGGCGAGATGGAAATCGCCATCGAAGGGGAGCGCAAGGGCCGCTATGCCCCCGGCACCGCCCCCGATTGGGTCACCTTGGGCGAGACCTCTATCGTCGAGTTGGGCAACGGCCATACCGTCGAACTGGGGCCAGAGGTGCGCTATGACGTGCCGGGCTACGGGCTGATCACCGCCACACCGGGGCGCAGCGGCGTCAACGCCACCCTGCCCGACGGCCCCTTGCCCGCGTGGATCAACGCCTCGAAAAACCGTCTTGCCGTGACCACGGAGGCAGGCCGCCTGACGATCACCCGCAACCGCGCCGAGGTGTTCCGCTATTTCAACGGGTGGGAGCTGTTCTTCTTCACGCTCGACAGCCCCTACTACGGCATGTCCCCGCTTGAGCTGTTGCGCAGCGGTGAATACGGCGCGATCTGGCAGGACTTCTGGACCAACAAGATGTGGCGTCACGGCGATGTGGCTTGGGCGCTGGTCGAGACCGTTCTCATGGCCTTCCTCGGCACTTTTGGCGCGGCGATGATTGCCCTGCCGCTGGGGTTTCTGGCGGCCAAGAACTTCTCTCCGCTTGGCGGTCTGCGCTTTGCCGCGCGGCGGCTCTTCGACTTCCTGCGCGGGGTCGACGGGCTGATCTGGACCATCGTGCTGTCCCGTGCCTTTGGCCCCGGCCCGCTGACCGGCTCGCTGGCGATCCTGCTGACAGATACCGGCACCTTCGGCAAAATCTTTTCCGAGGCGCTGGAGAATGTGGACGACAAGCAGATCGAGGGCATCGCCTCCACCGGGGCCACTCCCGTACAGCGCTACCGCTTTGGCGTTATCCCGCAGATCACCCCGGTTCTGCTTAGCCAAGTCCTCTACTATCTGGAGTCCAACACCCGCTCTGCCACCATCATCGGCGCGATCACCGGGGGCGGCATCGGTCTTTTGCTGACCCAAGCGATCATCACCCAGAAAGACTGGGAAGAGGTGAGCTATTACATCGTGCTGATCATCCTGATGGTCGTGGCGATGGACAGCTTCTCGGGCTGGCTGCGCCGCAAGCTGATCGCGGGCAATGAGGCGGGCCACTGATGGCGCGTCTCAAAGCGGATGCGCCCTTCCTTCACCCGGACTGCGAAGTGACTGACACGCAGTTCGGGCGCTATGTCGAGATCGGGCGCGCCACGCGCCTCGCCCATTCCAAGATCGGGGATTACTCCTATTGCGACCGCTGGTGCGACATCGCCAACACGCAAGTCGGCAAGTTCAGCAATATCGCCGCCAGTGTGCGCATCGGGGCCACCGATCACCCGATGGAAAAGGCCAGCCTGCACCACTTCCACTACCGCGCCGGGGACTACTTTGACGGGGCCGAGGATGACGCCGATTGGTTCGCCCTGCGCCGCAGCCGCCGCACGGTGATCGGCCATGATACATGGCTGGGCCACGGCGCGCAGATCCGGCCCGAGGTGACGATCGGCAATGGCGCGGTGGTGGCGGGCGGCGCCATCGTCACCCGCGATGTCGCCCCTTATATGATCGTCGCAGGCATTCCGGCCAAACCGCTGCGCCGCCGCTTTCCCGAAAGCATCGCCGCGCGGATGGAGGAGTTGGCATGGTGGGATTGGCCCCATGACCGGCTGCACGCATCGCTCAAGAACTTCCAAACCCTGCCCGCCGAAGCGTTTCTTGAGAAATACGGCTAGTCGCCGGGGTTGAGCGTCAGCGTCACCCGGTCCCCGGCGAACCATGTCACCCCATATTCCACCGGCACGCACTCCGGGTCCACGTTGATCCCCGCCGAGCGCAGGATCGGCGCGCCTTCGGACAATCGCAAATGCAGCGCCTGCGTGGCATTGGCCAGTTTCGCCGTCAGCCGGGTCGAGGCGCGGGTGTAGTCCGCCACCCCGCCCTGCGCCAAAGCCGTGGTGACCGAGCGGCTGGCCTCAAGCGCCGCCAACAGGTCAGGAAACCGCGCGGCGGGAAAGATGCTGCGGAAGATCGCGATGGGCTGCTCATCGGCCAGTGACAGCCCCTCATAGACATGCACCATTGCATCCCCACCCAGCCCCAACTGCTCGGCCTCATGGGCCGAAGCCGCCCGTGTCTCCAACGTCAAAACCTCCTTGGCCGGCACCCGCCCCGCCGCCGCGAGGTTCTGGTGAAAGCGCACCCGTTTGCCGATGGGATAATCCGTGGGCCGCTGCGCCACGAAGACCCCCGCCCCCCGGCGGCTATAGGTCAGCCCGCTCTCGTTCATGTCGCTGATCGCGCGGCGCACCGTGTGGCGGTTGACCCCAAAGCGCGCCGCCAATTGCGCCTCGGTCGGGAGCCGGTCGCCGGGGGCGTATTTCCCCGCGGCGATGTCATGGGTCAGGGCGGCGGTGATGGTTTTCCAGATCGCAGTACGGGCCATGTCGCAGAAGTTTCACATATCCAAGCTTGCGCCAGCGGAAGGCCAGCGGCTAATACTTGTCTAGTTGTATAGTAAATTAGACAAATGCACAAGGTGTCTAGATGACGGTTAAAACCAAGGAAAAGACCCGCGACAGGCAGGCGTGGATGGGCCTGCTCGCACGGGCCGAGGCCCGCGATCTCGCCCGGCTATGGGAGGGCTTCGGCCCCCTGCCCGCCCATGAGGTGCTCCGCGCGCCTGAGATCGGCGGCGTCATGCTGCGGGGCCGGATGGGCGCTGTGGGTGATGCCTTCAACATGGGTGAGATGTCGGTCACGCGCTGTTCGGTGCGGCTGACGGACGGGGCAGACGGTCACGCCTATGTGCAGGGCCGCAGCCGCGACAAGGCGCTGCAAGCAGCCCTTACCGACGCGCTGATGCAGGGCGATGCGGCGGATGAAGTCCGCGCCAAACTGCTCGACCCGCTGGCCGAGATCGAAAGCCAGCGCCGCGCCAGCCGTGCCGCCAAGGCCGCCGCCACCAAGGTCGACTTTTTCACCATGGTCAGAGGAGAAGACTGATGCAGACCCTATCGCTGACAGGTGGGTTTCGCGACGCACCCAAAGACGCCGCTTTCGCCTTTCGCGCGGTGATGAACGCCATGGCCAAACCGGGGGAGATCAACAGCGTGACCGGGGCCGAACCGCCTGCGGGCCTCTCCACCGCCGCCGGGGTCGTCCTGCTGACGCTCTGCGATCCCGAAACGCCGCTCTACCTTGCCCCCGGTTTCGACCGGCCCGAATTGCGCGACTGGATCACCTTCCACACCGGCGCGCCCTTCGCCCCCGCAACTGCGGCGGAATTTGCCTTGGGCGCCTGGGACGACCTGCCGCGCGGCGACTTCCCCCTCGGGACCGCCGCCTACCCCGACCGCTCTGCCACGCTGATCGTCGAGGTGGATGATCTGCGCGGCGATGGCGCGACCCTCTCCGGCCCCGGCATCAAGGATACTGCGGCACTGTCGCTGCCCGAGCGCGCCGCCTTCCAGCAGAACGCGGCGCTCTTCCCGCGTGGGCTGGATTTCATTTTCACCTGCGGCGACCGTCTGGCGGCGCTGCCCCGAAGCACAAAGGTGTCCTGATGTATGTAGCGGTAAAAGGCGGCGAGCGGGCGATTGACAACGCCCACGCATGGCTCGCCGAAGAGCGGCGCGGTGACGCAAAGGTGCCCGAACTCAGCGTCGCGCAGATTCGCGAGCAGATGACGCTGGCGGTGAACCGGGTGATGGCCGAAGGCTCGCTCTATGATCCTGACCTCGCTGCGCTGGCGATCAAACAGGCGCGGGGCGATCTGATCGAGGCGGTGTTTCTGATCCGCGCCTATCGCACCACCCTGCCGCGTTTCGGGGCCTCGCGCCCGATGGACACCGGCAGCATGGCCTGCGACCGCCGCGTCTCGGCCACCTTCAAGGATGCGCCGGGCGGACAGGTCTTGGGGCCGACCTTCGACTACACGCACCGGCTGCTGGATTTCAAACTCGCCGCCGATGGTGAGGTGCCCCCGGCCCCCGAAGCGTCCGAGGGCGAGCCGCCCGCGGAGACGCCGCACATCATGGAATTCCTCGACCGCGAAGGGCTGATGCAGCGCGACACGGACAGCAAGACCCCGCCGCGCGACCTAACCCGCGAGCCTTTGGAACTCCCCGCCACCCGCGACCTGCGCCTGCAAGCGCTGACCCGCGGCGACGAGGGCTTCGTGCTCGGCATGGCCTACTCCACGCAGCGCGGCTATGCGCGCAACCACGCTTTTGTCGCGGAACTGCGCATCGGCAAAGTCGCGGTCGAAATGGATATTCCCGAACTGGGTTTCGCCATCGAGATCGGCGAGGTCGAGCTGACCGAATGCGAGACGGTGAACCAATTTGCAGGCTCCAAGACCGAGCCGCCGCAGTTCACCCGCGGCTATGGGCTGGTCTTTGGCATGTCCGAGCGCAAGGCGATCTCCATGGCGCTGGTGGACCGGGCATTGCGTTGGGAGGAATTGGGTGAAGACAACCTCGGCGCGCCGGCGCAGGACGCGGAATTCGTGCTCTATCACGCCGACAACATTCAGGCGACGGGGTTCTTGGAGCATATCAAACTGCCCCATTACGTCGATTTCCAATCCGAACTCGAACTGATCCGCAAACTGCGCCGCGAGGCGACAGCCGCGGCGCAAGACGCACCACGGGAGGCCGCGGAATGAACCCTGCCATGACACAGAGTGACCAAGACAGGCATGAGGACCGGGGCATGAACGACTACAATTTTGCCTATCTGGACGAGCAGACCAAGCGGATGATCCGCCGCGCGATCCTTAAAGGGCTGGCGATCCCGGGCTATCAGGTGCCCTTCGCCAGCCGCGAAATGCCGATGCCTTACGGCTGGGGCACCGGCGGGGTGCAAGTCTCTGCCGCGGTGCTGACGCCCGAGGATACCTTCAAGGTGATCGACCAAGGCGCGGATGATACGACCAATGCCGTCTCGATCCGCCGCTTCTTCCAAAAGACCGCTGGCGTCGCTGTGACCGAAGCCACGACCGAGGCCAGCGTCATCCAAACCCGCCACCGCATCCCCGAAGCCGCGCTGCGCGAGGATCAGGTGCTGGTCTATCAGGTGCCAATCCCCGAACCGCTGCGCTTTCTTGAGCCTTCGGAGGTCGAGACCCGCAAAATGCACGAGCTGGAGGAATACGGGCTGATGCATGTGAAACTTTACGAAGACATCGCCCAGCACGGCGCGATTGCCACGGCCTATGCCTATCCGGTCAAGGTCGAGGGGCGCTATGTGATGGACCCTTCGCCGATCCCGAAATTCGACAATCCGAAACTGGAAATGGCCGCGATCCAACTCTTCGGCGCGGGGCGCGAGCAGCGGATCTATGCGCTGCCGCCCTATACGCAGGTCGTCTCGCTGGATTTCGAGGACCACCCCTTTGAGGCGAGCAAGGCCGACCATCCTTGCGGCCTCTGCGGGGCCGAAGACAGCTATCTGGATGAGTTGATCGTCGATGACGCAGGCGGGCGTCTGTTCATGTGTTCCGACACCGATTATTGCGCGGCCCGTCAGGCCGCCGGACATCGCGGCGCGGATGCGGCACCTGTGGTGGAGGGCATGGCATGACCCCCTTGTTGCAAGTTGAAAACATCGCGAAATTCTATGGCGCGCGGATAGGCTGCACCGATGTCAGCTTTGACCTCTTCCCCGGCGAAGTCATGGGCATCGTCGGGGAAAGCGGCTCGGGCAAGTCGACGCTGCTGAACACGCTGGCGGGGCATCTGACCCCAAATCGCGGGGCGGTGCGGTTCGACACCCGCGCCGATGGGCTGCGCGACACGGTGACGATGAGCGAGCCGGAGCGCCGGATGCTGTCGCGCACCGATTGGGCCTTTGTGCACCAACACGCCCGCGACGGGCTGCGCATGAACGTCAGCGCGGGCGGCAATGTCGGCGAGCGGCTGATGGCCGTGGGCGCGCGGCATTACGGCGACATCCGCGCCAGCGCCACCGATTGGCTGGGCCGGGTGGAGATCAACGAAGACCGGATCGACGACCGGCCCTCGGCCTTCTCTGGCGGGATGCAGCAGCGTTTGCAGATCGCCCGCAACCTCGTGACCGGGCCGCGGCTGGTCTTCATGGACGAACCCACAGGCGGGCTGGACGTGAGTGTTCAGGCGCGGCTGCTCGACCTGCTGCGCGGGCTTGTGCGCGAGATGGGGCTGAGCGCCATCATCGTGACCCATGATCTGGCGGTGGTGCGGCTCTTGGCGGATCGGTTGATGGTGATGAAGGATGGCCATGTGGTGGAAACCGGCCTGACCGATCAGGTGCTCGACGACCCGCAGCACGGCTATACGCAGCTTTTGGTCTCGAGCGTGCTACAGGTGTGAACATGCAAAGAAAACCATTCAATTTCAGAATCATACCGAACAAGGCTAAACCATGATACGCGTGGAAAATGTAAGCAAATCCTTCACCCTGCACAATCAGGGCGCTGCGGTGATCCCGGTGATGCGGAGCGGTGAGTTGACCGTGGCGCGGGGCGAATGTGTGGCGTTGACCGGCGCTTCGGGCGCCGGGAAATCGACGCTGATGCGGATGATCTATGGCAACTACCTGACCGCCTCGGGCCGGATCATGGTGGGCGATCTGGATGTCGCCCAAGCCGCCCCGCGCGAGATACTGGAGCTGCGCCGTCATGTGCTAGGCTATGTCAGCCAGTTCCTGCGCGTCGTGCCGCGGGTGGCGACGCTGGATGTCGTGGCCGAGCCGCTGCGCGCGGTGGGCAGCAGCGAGGCCGAGGCACGGGCGCGGGCCGGAGAATTGCTCGCACAACTCAACATCCCCGAACGACTTTGGCAGCTCAGCCCCACGACCTTTTCCGGCGGTGAGCAGCAGCGGGTGAACATCGCGCGCGGCTTTGCGCATCCCTACCCCGTCCTGCTGCTGGACGAGCCGACGGCGAGCCTTGACGCCACCAACCGCGCCACGGTGCTGGCGCTGATCGAAGAGGCCAAGGCCCGCGGCACGGCGATCTTGGGCATTTTCCATGACGAAGCCGCCCGCGACCAAATCTGCGACCGCGAAGTGGACGTGACCCGCTTCACCCCCGGGCTGGCCGCATGAGCGGGCGTTTCATCGCGGTGGTGGGGCCATCGGGCGTGGGCAAGGACAGCGTGATGGCAGCGCTGGCGGAAGCGCGGCCCGACCTCTTCCTCGCCCGCCGCGCCATCACCCGGCCCAGCGAAGCGGGCGGCGAAGACTTCGACGGGATCGACGAGAACACGTTCCTGCGGCTGGAGGCGGAAGGCGCCTTTGCCCTCAGCTGGGCCGCGCATGGGCTGCGCTATGGCATTCCCATCGCGGCCGATATGGCGCTGGCCGAGGGGCGCGACGTGCTGGCCAACCTCTCGCGCGCGGTGTTGACCGAAGCGAAGCTCAGGTTTGACCGGTTCGAGGTGCTGTCGCTCACCGCCGCGCCCGAAGTGCTGGCCGCGCGACTGCGGGGCCGTGGGCGCGAGAGTGAAGCGGAAATCACCGCCCGGCTGGCGCGCGCCGAACGGGTCTTGCCCGACCATATCGCCGCCATCGAGATCGACAACTCCGGCCCGCTGAAGCAAACCGTGGCACTGGCGCTGGCGGCGCTTTATCCCGAAAGGGCCGCGCGGTGAACCTCATGGAACATACCGTCTTCGGCCTGCCCCACCAGTGTCAGGCTGTCCAGCACGAAGGGCTGCGGCAGATGCGGCGTGATATAGGGGGCGAGCGCTGCGGTGACCTGCGGCAGATCGCCCTTGGGCAGTTTGCCGGTCAAGGTGATGTGAAAGCGGAACGCCTCCATCACATAAGGGTAGCCCCATTGGCTGAGGTTGGCCTCTTGCACCGGGGTCAGATTGGCCTGACGCCTGCGGGCCAGATCGGCCTCGGTCGGCGGCGCGCGGAAAGTATCAAGGCCGCGCACCACCTCGGCGGCCATGGCGTTGAGCGCGGCGGTGTCCCCCTCGGGCGTCAGCGCCAGAAACCGGCCCAGCGGGGTGAGCGCCAGCCCATCCAGCGCGACGGGCGCAAGCCGCGTGCAAAGCGTCTTGAACTTGGCCAGCAACCCGTCAGCCGATGTGCCTTCGGCCAGTACGAACGGCGGTTTGACCGTCGCGTGCAGCCCGTATTTGCGCGGCGTCTGGGTCAGCGCGGCCACGTCCAGCCCCGCGACCTCAGGATGTGCCACGGCACGCCCGCGCGCCAAATCCCACCCCAGCCAAGCGGCCCCAGCCTCGGCCAATGCGCCCTTGGGCGTGTAATAGATCGCGTAGCGGTCGAACTTCATTCATCTTCTCCCTGCATCCATGGATGCGCAACAAGCGTGACCTTCACATGACAAAAGAAACCATTCTCGCCAATGCTAAAATCATCCTGCCCGATGCGGTGATCCCCGGCAGCGTGGTGCTGCGCGACGGGGTGATCGCCGATATCGCCGAAGGCACCGCCCTGCCCAAGGGGGCGATCGATTGCGAGGGGCGCTACCTCGCCCCCGGGCTGGTGGAGCTGCATACCGACAACCTAGAGCGCCACATGAAGCCGCGGCCCAAGGTCGACTGGCCGCACCGTGCCGCAATCATCGCCCATGACCGCGAGTTGGCAGGCACCGGGATCACCACGGTTTTCGATGCGATCCGGGTGGGGTCGATCCTGTCGGACGAAGGGCGCAAACGTTACGGGAAGTACGCCCGCGACATGGCCGATGAGATCCTGATGATGCGCGACAGCGGGGCGCTGGCGATCAGCCACCATATCCACCTGCGCGCCGAAATCTGTTCCGAAACACTGGAAGAAGAACTGGCCGAGTTTGGCCCCGACGACAAGGTCGGCATCGTCAGCCTGATGGATCACACCCCCGGCCAGCGGCAATTCCGCGACGTGCAAAAGTTCGAAGATTACGTCTGCGGCAAGAACGGCCTGCCGCGGGAGGATTTCGGCGATTACGTCACCTTCCTACATGGGTTGCAGGACCGGCTTGGCGCGAGACATGAGGCGGCAGCGGTCGCGGCGGCGGCGCGCTATGGCGCGGCGCTGGCCAGCCATGATGACACCACCGCCGAACAGGTCGCGACCAGCCACGCCCATGGCGTGCGGCTGGCCGAATTCCCCACTACCCGCGAGGCGGCAGAGGCGTGCCATGCCCAAGACATCGCCACGATCATGGGCGCGCCCAACCTCGTGCGCGGCGGCTCGCACTCGGGCAATGTCGCGGCCAAGGAACTGGCGGAACTGGACCTGCTCGACATCCTGTCGTCCGACTATGTGCCCGCAGCCCTTTTGCTGGGCGCGGTGCAACTGGGCAACCTATGGGGCGATATGGCACGCGGGCTCGCTACCGTGACCCGCACGCCCGCGCATCATGTGGGGCTGACCGACCGGGGCGAGATCGCTCTGGGCGCGCGGGCCGATCTGATCCTCTTTGACATCATGAAAGAGGCGCCGATCCTGCGCGCGGTCTATGCCATGGGCAACCGCGTGGCGTAACGGCGCCCTGCCCCCTGCGCATCCGCCGGCCCCGGCGGGTGCCCCTCCCACCTATCTGCGCAAAAACCCGCCCCTTGTACGAATGTGGCTTTTTGCCCTCGTCTTGTCCCTCCATAAGGCTAGGTTAAACAAACCTGCATCTTGCAGTAACAATTTAGCCGGTCATCATGGCCGACAAGTTTGAGGAAAGTGGTGCGAGAAGCATTCAGATTGGCGAGTGATCGCCTTGGCCAGATCGTCGAAGATGCGGCCAGCGAAGTTTACCTGTTTTCAGTCGAAGATTTCACCTTCACCCTCGCCAATCGCGGCGCGCGGGAGAACCTTGGCTATTCGATGGATGAGCTGCGCGGCATGGCGGCTTGGGACATCAAGCCCGAACTCTCGCGCGAGGCGTTTCTGGATCTCGTCCAACCGCTGCTGAGCGGTGAGAAGACGGCGCTGGAATATGAGACGATCCACCAACGCAAGGACGGGTCGCGCTATAACGTGCTGACCCATCTGCAATTGATCGTGACCGAGAATGACACGGTCCTCTACGCGGCCATTCAGGACATCACGAAACAAAAAGAGGCCAACGCGGCGCTGACCAAAGTCTCGGCCCGGCTGGACGCCATCCTGAGCAACACGACGATGGCCATCTTCATGATGGACGACAAACAGCAATGCGTTTTCATGAACCGCGCCGCCGAAGAGCTGACCGGCTATCGGTTCGAGGAAACCGCAGGCCGACCGTTGCATGATGTGATCCACCACACCCATCCCGACGGGCGGCATTTCCCCATTGAAGACTGCGCCATCGACCGGGCCTTTCCCGAGAACCACCAGACCCAAGGGGAAGAGACCTTTGTCCATAAGGACGGCAGCTTCTACCCCGTGGGTTTCACCGCCTCCCCGATGAAGGACGAGACCGGCAAGACCGTGGGCACGGTGATCGAGGTACGCGACCTGCGCGAAGAACTGCGCGCCCGCAATGCCGAGATCGAGTTCAACAACGCGCTGAAAACCAAGATCGAAGAAGCCATGGCCGAGCGGGACCGGCTTGAGGCGCAATTGGTGCAGGCGCAAAAGATGGAAGCCGTGGGCCAGTTGACCGGCGGCATCGCGCATGACTTCAACAACCTGTTGCAAGTGGTGGGCAGTAACCTGCAACTCTTGTCGAAAGAACTGCCCGAGGGCGACGCCAAGCGGCGGTTCGTCGACAATGCCATGGCAGGCGTGTCGCGCGGGGCCAAGCTCACCGCGCAGTTGCTGGCCTTTGGGCGGCAGCAGCCCTTGGAGCCGAAACCGCAGAACCTTGGCCGATTGGTGCGGGGCATGGACGACATGCTGCGCCGCACGCTTGGCGAAGGGATCGAGGTCGAGACGGTGATCTCGGGGGGCCTGTGGAACTGTCTTGTCGATCCGGCGCAGTTGGAAAACGTGATCCTAAACCTCGCCATCAACGCGCGCGATGCAATGGCTCATCACGGCAAGCTGACGATCGAAGTGGGCAATGCCGCGCTGGATGATGCCTATACGCAGAACCATCCGAACGTGGCGCCGGGCCAATATGTCATGCTGGCGATCACCGATACCGGCGCGGGCATCCCGCCCGAGATCATGGAGAAGGTCTTTGACCCCTTCTTCACCACCAAGGAGACCGGAGAGGGCACGGGGCTGGGCCTCAGCATGGTCTACGGTTTCGTCAAACAATCCGGCGGGCACATCAAGCTTTACAGCGAAGAGAAGCAAGGCACGACCGTGCGGGTCTACCTGCCACGCACACAGCGCAAGGAGGAAAGCGCCCCGCTGCCCGCCACCACCGACACGCCCACCGGCAGTGGCGAGGTGATCCTTGTGGTCGAAGACGATGCCGCCGTGCGTGAGACTGCCGTCGATCAACTGCGCGATCTTGGATATGGCGTGCTTACCGCCGAGAATGCGGACAGTGCGCTGGCGATCGTGGAAAGCGGGGTCCAGATCAACCTGCTGTTCACCGATGTGGTCATGCCCGGCAAAATCCGCAGCCCCGAGCTTGCCCGCGAGGCCAAGGCGCATCTGCCGAATGTCGGCGTGCTCTTTACCTCGGGCTATACGCAGAACGCCATCGTTCATGCCGGACGGCTCGACGAAGGGGTCGACCTGCTGAGCAAACCCTACACCCGCGAGCGGCTGGCGCTGAAAATCCATGAGATCCTCTCGCGCCAAACCAATGCCGAGACCGCCCCGCCAGCGGCAGAGACCGCGCCGAGCGCCGATGACGCGCCCAAGGTGCTGCTGGTCGAAGACGATGCGCTGATCTGCATGGCCACGGCGGATATGCTCTCTGATCTGGGCTATGCCGTGACCGAGGCCGACAGCGTCGCCGCCGCCGAACGCAGCCTTCAGGCAGAGCGGTTCGATGTCATGTTCACCGACCTTGGCCTGCCCGATGGCTCTGGCATGGAACTGGTGCGGCATGTGACGCAGCTGCGCCCCGAAATCGCCGTGATCATCGCCTCGGGTGCCGATCCGCGGGAATATGCCGAAGGCGATGCAGAGGCGGGGCGCTATGTCAGCTTGATGAAACCCTATGACGAACATTCGTTGAAACGGGCGTTGGAGCAGTGCAAGACGGCGGCGGAATAAGGCGGCTAGGATCAGCCCGGTTTTCGATCTATGAGAAAGAAAACAAAAGAGAGGCAGATCATGCGCAGCATTACATTCGCAGCCGTTTCCACCGCTATGTTCATCGCTGGTTGCGCGGGCGTGGCCAGTGACCGCGTCATGGTCCACCGCACCGGGCCGGATGAGCTTTTGAAACTGCGGTCCGGGCCGGGCTTGGATTTCGGGATCATCATGGGGCTGCCCGACGGCACCGTCCTGAACCGCCGCGACTGCGTGACCGAGATCGGACAATTGTGGTGCCGCGTCTCCTTGGCCGATGCGCCTGAGGTGCAGGGCTATGTCTCGGCGGATTATATCTCTGACATCTGATTTATAACCTCGGGTGGCCCGTTTGCAGGGCCGCCCACAGCCGACGGACACCTTGCCCTGACCGCGCTGCCGCGTCCTAAGTCGATTTTCGCGCGCCTTGCTCTATCTCAGCCCTTCACACCCTTTTTCGAAGTCGCTGAAATATCTCAAGAGTAAGGAAAACCATGTGCCGCTTCCTCGCCTATATCGGACCTGAACTGCCAATCGAGTCGCTGCTCCTTGCGCCTGAGAACAGCCTGCTGAACCAAAGCCTCGACCCGGAACTGCACCCGAGCCTGCAACTGGCCGGATGGGGTTTCGCCGCCTGGAGCGACCATCTGCTGCACCCCGAAGCGCCGCTGTGCTACCACCGGCCCAAGGCCGCCTTTCACGACGACAACGCCAAATCGGTGATCCCTAGCCTTCAGGCCCATACCCTGCTGTCGCATATCCGCGCGGCCTCTTATGACGCCAGCGTGGTGCAGGCCGATGAGAACTGCCACCCATTCTCCTTTGACCATACGCCGTGGATCATCGCCCAGAACGGCGCCCTGCCCCATTGGCGGCAGTTGCAGCGCGAACTCCTGCCCCATTGCAAAGACCAATACCTCACCCAGATGCGCGGCACGACGGATACGGAATTCCTCTATGTGCTGCTGCTGTCCTTGCTGGAGGGCGACAGCGACGAAGACGTGCAGCGCGGGTTCGAAAAGCTGTTGCAGGTGATCTGCAAAGCCGCCCGTGACCTTGACCTCGCCGCGCTCACAAAGCTCAAGATTGCGCTGGTCAGTAAGGAACGGATCATCGGCGTGAACTTTGGCTGCGGCCATGAGGGTGAGACGGATGTTACCGGCGATTGGCAAAAGCTGCGAGATGAGGATTTGCCCCTCTCCATGCTGCTTGAGCCGATTTACCTGCTGACCGGGGCGAATTTTCGGGACTATGCGAACACCTATGACATCGACGCCTGCCCCGAGGGGGAGGCGACCTCGGCCATCCTTGCGTCGGAGCCGCTGACCGAAAACGCGGAGGAATGGCTGAAGATCGAATTCGGCGAGATCGTGTTTCTGGAGCGGAAGGATGGGCTGATCCGCAAAACGGTCCGCAAGCTCGACGTGTAACCGCCATTTAACAGGAGCCTTTATGGCAGATCGCTTCCAGAATTTTGCCGACCTCTCCGCCGAGATGGTCGCGGGCGTCGATTACCGCATCCGGGCCGAGGACCGCGGCAGCGCGGTCGTCATTCTGGCCCCGCATGGCGGCACGATCGAACCCGAGACGGGCCTGATCGCCGAGGCCATCGCGGGGCGCGACCTGTCGCTCTATGTCTTCGAGGCGCTAAAGCCCGGGGCGCATGGGGATTTTCACATCACCTCGCACCGTTTCGATGAGCCGCAGGCGCTGGCGCTTGTCGGCAGCGCCGAGGGGGCCGTCGCCGTGCATGGCCGCAAGGACGATGGCACCCAAACCGTATGGCTTGGCGGGCGGGACAAGGCGATGCGCGATGCCATCGGCTCCGCCCTGCGCAGGGCGGGCTTCGGGGCGGAGGTAAACACCACCCTGCCCGGCCTGCATGAGACGAATATCTGCAACCGCACCCGCAAGGGCGCAGGGGTGCAGCTTGAACTGCCCCGGTCGCTGAGACGCCATTTGGCGGAGGATGCGGATTCGCTTGAAAGGTTCAGCCGGGCGGTGCGTGCCGCACTCTAGCCGAAAGCGGCAGGCCCGGCTGGCGGGCCTGCCGAGGGGGCTTAACCCTTTTTCTGGAACAGGATCACCAGCAGCGCCAAAAGCGACGAGCCCAGCATCAAGAGCAGCGACACGGCGTTCAGCAGTGGGGTCGACCCCTCTTTCAGCCGGTCGAACATGGCGATGGTCAGCGGCGCGTCGGAGCCCACGAGCATCAGCGTGGTGTTAAAGTTCTCAAAGCTCATCAAAAACGCCACCACCACGGCCCCGACCATCGCAGGCGCGAGGAAGGGCAGCGTGATCGTGCGCACCGCCGTCAGACGGTCCGCGCCAAGGTTCAGCGCCGCCTCCTCCAAGGTCCGGTCGAATTTCTGCAACCGGGCCGAGATCACCAGCGTGGCGATGGTGGTGATAAAGCTGAACTGCCCCAAGATCACCAAAAGCAGACCGGGGCGCAGCGCCTGAATGTCGATCTGCGCCAAGTCCCAGACGCCATTGGCCAGTGTTGAGGAGAACACCAGCACCGAGATACCTAAGACGATGCCGGGGATCACCAGCGGCAGCAGCATCAGCACATAGAGGAACCCCTTGCCACGGAACTCATAGCGGTTGAACAAAAAGGCGTTGGTCGTGCCCACGCAGACGGAAAGCACGGCCACGCAAAGCGCCACAAAGGCCGAGGTGCCGACCGCGCGCAGAATGCCGCGCTCGTGAAAGACGCCGATCTGCGGGCGCTCCTCGCCAAAGAACCAATTCCATGTGAACCCCTCCCACGGGAGGGAGGGGAACTGGCTGTCGTTGAAGGCGAAGACCGCCACCACGGTCAGCGGCAGGGCCAGATAGAGAAAGAACAGCGCCACATAGCTACCATAGACAATGCGAAAGCTGCGCGATTGCGGGATTGTCGGGATCATTGGATCACCCCATCGTTTCCTTGAGGGTCCGGCCCGTCAGCCAGAGCATCCCCCAGACGATCACCGAAGACAGCACCAAAAGCATAAAGCCAAAGGCGGCGCCCAGCTCCCAATTGGAGCGCACGATGAACTGGTTATAGATCATTTCGGTGAACCACAGACTGTCCTTGCCGCCCAGCATCGTCGGCGTCAGGTAGTTGCCCAAGCTCAGCATGAAGACCACGATACAGCCCGACACGATGCCGGGCATCGCATGGGGGATGATGATCTCACGCAGGACGGAAAGCCCGCTGCCGCCCAGATCATAGCCCGCCTCGATCACGCTGTCGTCGAGACTTTCCAGCGTGGTGACAAGCGGCACCACCATGAAGAGCATAGAGGTATAGACCAGCCCCACCATCATCGTGGCATCCGTATAAAGCAACTCGACCGGACGGTCGGCCAGCCCCACCCATTGCAACAGGTTCGAGACGAGACCCGTCTCGCGCAGCAGGATCATCCAGCCAAAGGTGCGCACCAGTTCCGAGACGTAGAATGGGATCAGGCAGAGCAGGAACAACACCTGCTGCAGCCGCCCCTTGGCCATTTTGGCGATGTAATAGGCCACTGGAAAGGCGATCAGCAGCGTCAGCGCGGTTGCCAGCACCGACATCACCGCCGTGCGCCAGAAGGTGCGCAAATACAGCGGTTCGGTCAGCGCCTTTTCATATTGCGCCAGACTGGTTTCATAGACGCCAAAGCTGATCCGCTCGCGCAGCGAGATCAGCAGCATGTCGATATGCGGGATGATGATCAAAAGCCCCAGCCACAGCACCAAGGGCGTCAGCAGCAGGTAGAATGTCAGTCGAGATTGGCTGCGCATCACGCGACCCCAAAGCAGGTCGCCTGCCCCGCGCCCCAGCCGATATGCACCACGTCGCCGCGTTTCAGGCTTGAGAACTCCCCCGATTGCGGCAGCGTGACTTCGAGCGTCTCGCCCACATCATCCTGCACCAAGACGCGGGAAGCCGCGCCGTTGAACAACAGGCTGGTGACGGTGCCCTTTAGCTGATTGTCGAACCCCGACAGCGCATCGGCACTGGCAGCCAGCCGAATGGATTCGGGCCGCACGAAAATCTCGGCCTTTGCCCCTTGGACAAGGCCCACGCCGGTGGCGCGCATGGCAAGCCCGCTGTCGGTGCGCAGTTGCAGGGCGTCGCCCTCCACCCGTTCGATCCGGCCCTTCCAGCGGTTCGATTCCCCGATGAAACCGGCGACGAAGGGCGTTTCGGGGCGGTAGTAGAGGTTTTGACCCCGGCCCACCTGCTCGAACTGGCCATTGCTCATCACCGCGATTTGGTCGGACATCACGAGCGCTTCGGATTGGTCGTGGGTGATATAGACGAATGTCGTGTCAAAGGCGGCTTGCAGGGCCTTAAGCTCAACCTTCATATGTTCGCGCAGCTTGAGGTCCAGCGCCCCCAGCGGCTCATCCAGCAGCAGCACGTCAGGCTCCAACACCATGCAGCGCGCGATGGCGACCCGTTGTTTCTGCCCGCCCGAAAGCTCATCCGCCTTGCGTGCGCCGATGCCCGGCAGGCCGATCCGGTCAAGCGCCTCGTCGACTTTGCGCGCGATCTCGGCCTTGGGCATGCCGCGACGGCGCAGCCCGTAGCCGATATTTTCGGCAATCGTCATCATCGGGAAAAGCGCCAGATGCTGGAACACCATGTTCACCGGGCGCTTGTTCGGCGGCGTGTCGAGCACCGAGCCGCCTTTGATCCGAATGTCACCGGAACTAGGGTCGAGAAACCCCGCGATCATCCGCATGATCGTCGTTTTGCCGCAGCCCGAAGGCCCGAGGATGGAGAAGAAACTGCCGGGCGGCACCGTGAAGGAGACGTTGTTAACAGCGGTGGTATCGCCGAACCGCTTAACGAGGTCGACGCATTCCAGATCTGGGGTCATGTGAATTCCGTATAAAGATGCGACACCCCCGAAATGAGGGTGCCGCTCGTAGGGTCAGTTATCAGTTGGCAGCTTGGACGCGGTCCAGCACTTCGCCTTCGATGGTTTCCAGACCGGCGGGCACCGGCGGATACCATTTGATATTGTCGACGGCTTCTTGCGGGAAGCTGTTCTGATACTTGGCCTTCAGGCTGTCTTCGGCAAACTCATCCGCCCCTGCGGAGGCGGTGAAGTTGCCCGCCGCTGCGGTGATCATCGCCGCGATTTCCGGCTGCATGACGAAGTTGATCCACTCATAAGCCACATCATCGGCCTGCCCTTTGGCGGGCAGAACGAAGGTGTCGATCCAGCCCAGCGCACCCGAGGCCGGGGCCACGAAGGTGATGTCGGCGTTGTCGTCGTTCAGCTTCCAGCCGCCGGTGTCCCATGCCATGGAGGCGGTCACCTCGCCCGAGCGCAGCAGATTCATCAGCTCATCGCCGCCGCCCCAGTAGGTTTTGACGTTCTCTTTGCATTCGATCAGCTTCTCTTCGACCTTGCCCATGATCTCAGCATATTTCGCCTCGTCGTCGTAGGCGGCAAAGGGGTCTTCACCCATGGCGAAGGCGAAACCGATCAGCGTCGGACGCTTCAGGCGGTAGGAGACTTTGCCTGCCACTTCGGGCGCGCAGAGGTCGGTGTAATCCTTGACGGTGTCACCCGCTTCGGCGGTGTTCATCACCAGACCGGAGGTGCCCCAGACGTGCGGCACGCCATAGACATCGCCGTTCACGGTGGTGTTGGCCATGGTCGCGTCGAGCATGGAGGGGATGAAAAGCTCTTTGTTCAGCTTGGAGACATCAATCGGCTTGTAGATGCCGAATTCCATCTGCGGGCCCATGATGCGGTCTTGCGAAGGCTGGGCGAGATCGAAACCACCGCCGCCCGTGGCGCGCAGCTTGGCGATCATCTCTTCGTTGTTGGATTTTGTGACTTCGACGGTATGGCCCGTCTCTTCTTCGAATTTCGCGACCACGTCCTCAGGTGCGTAGCCGCCCCATGTCAAAAGGCGCAGCGTGTCGGCTTGGGCCACGGAGGCGAGCCCCGCCAGCATGGTGCCGGCCAGCAGAATGGTTTTTGTCATGGGAAATCCTCTTTCTAGTGTACTCATTGTCGGCAGAATGCGCGCGTTAGACCAGTTGGTCAATTTATACTTCGACGCATCGCGGCTCCTTGTGGCCTGAGAATGCAAAAGATTTGTGACAGAGGCGGAAAATGCCGTTTGTTTTGGCAGGGTTGCTTTGGACGGCTGCGGCTATGGGTCGGGCGGCTGACGAAGCCGCCTGTGCTTTTTGGGCCTGCGTGGGCAAGCCCCCTTCACAGTCATAGCCGCCCGCTCTTCCCCACTTTCTATGGGGGATACGTGGCCCCGGCCGCGTCCGGCATTCTCCCAAATTTACCCAAAAGACACAGGTCATCCCACGCTCAAACCAAGCCTCTTGAGATTCCTGACGGTTTCTATAAGGAATCGCCGCAAAGCCGTCTGAGGGGTCATTTTCTGGTTCCGGGCATTTTAAGTAAGGGGAACTTTAATGAAGCCGACACATGCATTTGCTTGCCTCGCCGCGGGGATGATTCCCGCCGCAGGCCATGCGCAGAGCAATAACGACGAAGCATTCCTGGGCACCATCGTCCTTGAGATGCCAGCCGTTCCGGGGATGGAAGACGATGACATCTCAATTTCCAGCGAAGGGCTGGCGCTGAGCAATCCTGCGGACCTGTCCGAACTTTTCGTGGCCGAGCCCACCATTGCGGTCGGCAGTTCGATCCCGATGTCGCAGAAGGTCTATGTGAACGGGATCGAGGAGAACAACCTCGCCATTTCTATCGACGGCGCGCGGCAGAACAACAAGGTGTTTCACCACAACACCACCACGCTGATCGATCCCGCGCTGCTGAAAGCCGCCCGCGTCGACCCCGGCGTGGCTCCGGCCGATGCCGGCCCCGGCGCCTTGGGCGGCGCGCTAGCCTATGAGACCAAAGACGCGAGCGACCTGCTGGCCCCGGGTGAGACCTTTGGCGGGCGCTACAAGCTGGAATACGACAGCAACGGCGACATCTTCTCGAACAGCCTGTCGGTCTATGGCCGCGAGGGCGGGTTTGAATACCTCGGCTTTGCAAAGGTCGCCGAAGGCGGGCTGCGCGAAGATGGCAATGGCGACGAGATCATCGGTTCGGGCACTGACCTGCTTAGCGGGCTGGGCAAACTGGCCTATGAGGCGCAAAGCGGCGACCGAGTTGAGTTGTCTTACGAACGGGTGGTCGATGATGAAATCCGGCCCTACCGGGCGAACCTCGGTGCCATCGTCGGGGGCCGCCCGCTTCCCGCAGACCGCCCCTATGATCTGGAACGCACCAATATCGTCCTGAGCTACAGCGACACCACGCCGACGGCGATGTGGAACCCCACCGCGCGGCTGGCCTATAGCGGGACCAAACTGGTTAACGACGAGTCCGAGCTTTCGACCAATTCGATCACCAGCGGTGAGACGATGAGCCTGAGTGGCGAATTCTCAAACCGTTTCGCACTGAGCTGGGGTGAGTTGAACGCAGGTCTCGACTTCTACTCCGACGAAGCCGATCTGGACTATCTCGCCCTCTCCTCCGGCGCGCGTGAGGCGGCGACGGAGAAGCTCAGCAATATCGGTCTTTTCGCCCAAGCGCGGATGGAGCCCACAAGCAATACGCGGCTGTCCTTCGGGGCGCGGGCCGATTTTCAGGATTTCGAGGGAACCGACGGTTCCTCGCAGTCTGAATCGGGCCTCTCGGGCAATATCTCGGGCGAATATGACGTCTCGGACGACCTAACGATCAGCGCGGGCTATTCCCACGTCTGGGGCGGTCTGGAACTGGCCGAGAACTATATCCTCAACCCCGCGTGGGACTATGGTTCCGGCATCGAGGAAGTCACCGCCGACAACCTCTACCTTGCCGCGAATTACACCATGGGCGCATGGGTCGTCGACGGCAAGCTTTTCGCCACCAACATCGACAACGCCCGCGCCGCCAGCTATCGCGGTGGCCCTGCCTTCACGGCGGATGTGCAATCGCGCGGCTTTGAACTGGGTCTAGGCACCGCATGGGAAGATGGTTTCTTCCGCGCTGGCTTTGCCCGTATCGACACCGAGATCAATGGCCGGTCTGCCGACTCCTACTACGGCAACTACCTGACCATGCCGATGGGCGATTTCCTGACCTTCCAAGTGGCGCATCGTTTGAACAACGGGGTTCTCTTGGGTGGCGATGTGCAGGTGGCCTTCGACTTTGACGATACTTATGACGCCGCCACAGGCGGCAGCGGGCCGGAGTTGGACGGCTACACGATCGCCAATGTCTTTGCCGAATACACGCCCAAGCGGATGGACAACCTGACCCTGCGCGCCGAGGTGAACAACCTCTTCGATGAGCAATACAGCAGCCGCGCAACCTATGGCCAAGAGTTCGTGGGCGAAGTGGAGCCGCTGACCGAGCCCGGCCGCTCTATCCGCCTCAGCGCCGAGATCGTCTTCTGATCAAAGGCTAGGCTTGGTCGGACCCCGGTTCGGCCTTTTACCCGGCGCCCATTACGGCGCCGGGATTTTCTGTGAAGGGTGGTCTATTCGACCGTCCAAACCATGTTCTTCTCTGCTTCCCGGAAGGCGAAAGTTTCAAGATGCCGGTCAATGACACTATGCAGCGCAGGCACCATCTCAGGATCGTCGAGCGTCGCCGTGACCGTGAGGCCCTTGCTGTCCGCCGTCATATAGGCCGTGCCCATCTCGAAAGCGGCCCAGCCCTTCTCACTGTCGTAAGATGTCTCGATCTTGTGGCCAAAATGCTTGCACAGCTGCTGCAAGTATTTCGAGCCGTTCTCGGTCTGGTAAAATCCTGTGGTCGTCGGCATGGCGCTCTCTCCGGATGCATTTTCTGCCTTAGTCCTAAGCCGGGCTTTTGGAATGGTAAACACCGGCCCGGCTCCCCCACCCCTTTGATGAAAGAGTTACCGCTATGATCAAACCCCTTGCCCTCTTGGCCCTGCTTTTCGCCACGCCCGCGCTGGCCGAGACCGTGACCGTCGACACAGCCCGTGGCCCTGCCGAAGCGCCGCTTACCCCCGCCACGGTGGCGGTCTACGATCTGGCGGCCTTCGACAGCCTTATCGCGCTCGGCGTCACACCGCAGGGCTTGGTGCGCCCGGTCTATCTGCCCTACCTCGAAGACGCGGCAGCGGGTACTGAGGTCATCGGCTCCCTTTTCGAGCCGGATTACGAAGCGCTTTTCGCCCTGAACCCCGACCTGATCATCGCCGGGGGCCGGAGCTCCGAACAGGTACCGGAGCTGGCGCGGATCGCGCCCACCTTGGACATGACCATTTGGCAAGACACCATCGGCGAAGGGCTTGCCCGGCTGGAGGCCTACGGCAAGGTTTTCGACAAAGAGGAAGAGGCCGCAGCTCTGACGGCGGCCTTCGAGGACAAACTCGCCCAGACCAAAGACGCGCTGGCGGGCAAGGGCCGCGCGCTTATCGTGATGACCAACGGGCCGAAGATCAGCGCCTATGGCATCGGCGGGCGCTTTGGCTGGCTGCATGAGGCGCTCGGCCTGCCCGAAGCGGTGCAGGATGTCGAGATGGCCAACCACGGTGAGGCGATCAGCTTTGAATTCATCCGCGAGGCCAACCCTGACATCCTGCTGGTGATCGACCGGATGGCCGCCATCGGTCAGGAAAGCGAAGGCGCGCGTGCCACGCTCGACAACGCATTGGTGCATGAGACGACCGCATGGAAGACTGGCCAAGTCGTGCATCTGAGCGCCGCGCCCATCTACATCGCAGGCGGCGGCATCCAGTCGATGACCCGCACGCTGGATGAGATCAACGCCGCCCTGACGGAGCAGTAAGCCTGTGGCGCTTGCCCTTGCCTGTCTCCTCGTGATCCTGTCGGTCGCCTCGCTTTTTGTCGGGGTGATCGACCTGTCTTGGGCGGCGCTTTGGTCTGATCCGGCGGCCTTGGAGCTGCTGGTGGTCAGCCGCGCGCCGCGCACCATCGCCGTGGTGATCTCGGGCGGGGCCTTGGCGGTGAGCGGGGCCATCATGCAGATGCTGGTGCGCAACCGGTTCGTCGAACCGATGACCGCGGGCACGGGCCAAGGCGCAGCGCTTGGCATTCTTTTGGTCACCCTCTTCGCGCCGGGGGCCTCCATCTTCGTTAAGATGGTTCTCGCCTCCCTCACCGCCCTTGCGGCGGGCGCGGGGTTTCTGGCCATCGTGCAGCGCCTGCCCCCGACCCAGCCCCTGCTGGTGGCGCTGGTGGGGCTGATCTACGGCGGCATCCTCGGCGCGGCGGTCACCTTCATCGCCTATCAGGCAGACCTGCTGCAATATGTCGAGATTTGGATGAACGGTGAGTTCTCCGGCGTGTTGCAGGGCCGGTATGAGTTGCTTTGGCTGGTGGCTCTGGTGGCGGCACTGACCTATCTCGCCGCCGATCAATTCGCGATCATCGGCATGGGCCGCACGGCCAGCATCAACCTTGGCCTGAATTATGGGCAGACGATGGTGCTGGGGCTGCTGGCCATTTCCATCGTCACCGCCCTAACCGTAGTGACAGTGGGTCTGATCCCCTTTGTCGGGCTGGTCGTGCCCAATATCGTGGCCCGGCTGGCAGGCGACAACCTACGGCGGAGCCTGCCGCTCACCGCGATGACCGGCGCGAGCCTCGTGCTGCTGTGCGACATTTTCGGGCGGCTGATCCGCTATCCTTATGAGATCCCCGTGGGCACGGTATTCGGCGTGGTGGGCGCCCTGCTGTTCCTGTGGTTGCTGCATGGGCCGAAACGCCATGTATCCTAAGCGTCTTTGGTGGCTTCTGGCGCTGCTGGGCCTTTGCATCGCGCTCTACCTCGGGCTGGGGGCGCGGGGGAACTGGGGCTTTGTCCTATCGTTTCGCGCCAATAAATTGATCGCCCTGCTGCTGGTCGCCGTCTCCGTCTCGACCGCCACGGTGCTGTTCCAGACCATCACCCGCAATCACATTCTGACCCCTTCCGTCATGGGGTTCGATGCGCTTTATCTGCTGACGCTGACGGTGCTGATCTTCGTAATCGGCGGCCAGACTTTTACCCAATTGCCCGAAATCGCGCAGTTTCTGGTGAACAGCCTCCTGCTGATGGGGGCCGCACTGGCGCTTTTCGGCACGCTCTTGCGCCGCGGCGGGCATGATCTGTTTCGCATGATCCTGACGGGCATCATCTTTGCCGGGCTGTTCCGGTCGGTCTCAAGCTTTCTGCAACGGGTCATCGACCCCAATGAATTCATGGTCGTGCAGGCCAATGCCTTTGCCCGTTTTGGCCGGGTCGATACCCCGCTGCTCACCCTCGCCGCCCTCTTGACCGGCGGCGCGCTGATCGCCGCTTGGCGGATGCGCCACCGGCTCGACGTGCTGTCGCTGGGCGATGAAAGCGCCGTCAACCTCGGCGAAGACCCGAAGCGCGGCATGTTCCAAGTGCTGGTCCTCGTGTCGATCCTCGTCTCGGTCTCGACCGCGCTGGTGGGGCCGATGGCCTTTCTCGGCCTCTTGGTGGTCAGCGTGGCGCGGCAGATCACTCCGGTGATGTTTCATAGCGTCATGCTGCCCTCGGCGGGACTGGTATCGGCCATCACGCTGGTCGGCGGGCAGATGGTGCTGGAGCGCGCCCTGCGCTCTTCGACCCCGCTTGTCGTCATCGTCGATGTGCTTGGCGGCCTTGTCTTTCTAATCCTGCTGCTGCGGAGGAAACCCAGATGATCACCATCCGTGACCTGAACCACGACCGGGACGGCAAGCCGACCCTGCGCGAGATTGATCTGACCTTGCAGAGCGGCGGAATAACCGCACTGATCGGCCCCAACGGCGCGGGGAAATCGACGCTTCTGTCGCTGATCGCCCGGCTGATCCCGCTTCAGCACGGACAGATCATGGTCGATGACCTGCAAATCGGCGCCTGCGCGAACGACGCATTGGCCCGACGCTTGGCCATTCTGCCCCAAACCAGCGATGCGGCCCCCCTGCTGACGGTTCGCGAGTTGGTAAGCTTTGGCCGCTACCCTTACCACAAGGGCCGTCCGACCGCCAAAGACCGCGAAAAGGTAGAGGCAGCACTGGCGACCTTCGACCTTGCCCCCCTCGCCGAACGCCGCCTCGACACGCTGTCAGGCGGTCAACGCCAGCGCGCGCAGGTGGCCCTGACCTTTGCGCAGGAGACCGATTATATCCTGCTCGACGAGCCGCTTAACAACCTCGACATCGCGGCCTCGCGCGGCCTGATGCACACATTACAAGACCTCGCCCGCACCCATGGCCGGACCATCGTGATCGTGCTGCACGATATCAATTACGCCGCCGCCTACGCCGATCAAATCGTGGCGATGAAGGACGGACGGATCACGCATCACGGCGCAGCGCGCGAGGTCGTGACGGATGCGATGCTTTCGGAGGTTTATGGGACCTCGGCTCGGGTGCATCGTATTGGGGATACGGTTGTGGTGGCTGTTTGAGGGGGGGCGATTGGCTAATGCCGCATCCCATTTTTGCGCTGCAGGAAAGGAGCGTTCTATCCCCTCCTGAGAACGAGAAAAGCCGCCTAAGTAGGCGGCTTAATCTAATTCTTCTCTAGGAGAAGTTGGCTCCGGCGGTAGGGATCGAACCTACGACCAATTGATTAACAGGCGATTGCATCACCATATCAAGCCGAACCAATCCCCACCAAGACGCACACTCATGCCATTGTTATCTTTAGATTTAATCTAAAAACTTGCGCCAAGCACTACCAAGCTGCATAGTGTGTTATCACGTATTCTGTGCCCCGAAAGTGTGCCCCCGCGCCACTCTGGGGCGCTCGCAAGGGGTAATTCATGGCCGTTAAGCTTACACCGAGAACAGTCGAGAACTTGAAGGCTTCCGACAAAAGACAGCAGATTGCAGATACCCTGCTTCCGGGGCTAGCGCTGATCGTCCAGCCGACTGGGAAAAAATCTTGGACTGTGCGCTATCGAGCAGCGGGAAAGCAGCGCCGCATGCTGCTTGGCGATTATCCTGCTATACCCCTTAAGGAAGCGCGAGAAAAAGCCCGCGAGATTCAATCGGGTGTGATTGAGGGCGACGACCCCGCGCTGGCCCGCAGAAAGAAGCGTGACGCCCCCACAATCGCCACACTAGCGGAAGAGTGGCTAGGTAAGCACGCCACCGGCCTGAAGAGTTTCAGCGCAATTAACGGCTACATGCGCAATGATGTAGTGCCCAGCCTAGGTGACATGAAGGTCGCGGACATACGGCGGCGAGACTTCATTGAAATAATTGAAGCAAAGGCCGAGAAAACGCCACGGGCAGCGGCGCAACTACTTACCTACTCACGGCTGCTCATGGACTATGCCACTGATCGTGACATGATCCCTGCCAACCCCTTGGCGGGCCTGAAACCCAAGTCAATTAAAGTCGCAGGTAAGAGAGACCCCCTCAAAGCCGTGAAGCGCGGTCGCGTTCTTACCGACGACGAAATCGCATACTTTTGGGCCAACGTCGAAGCATGCGGGATGCACAAGCTATCGGCGCTTGCGCTCAAAATGATCCTTTTGACCGGTCAGCGCCCCGGCGAAGTCGCAGGCATGCGCGATAATGAAATCACCGGGCGGCTCTGGACCATCCCAGCAGATAGACGAGGAAAAACTGAAACAGCGCATGAAGTGTACCTATCAGATACGGCGCTCAGCTTGATAGATGCAGCCAAGGCGGAACTGGGGCGGCTACAAAAGCGCAGAAGCGCCCCGCCGTCTGGACATATCTTTGAGGCATCGCCGGGAATGCCAGTGTCGAACTCTGCTCTATGGCGTGCCGTGATGCGCCATGCTGAAGCACTAGGAGCCACTGATGACGCGCGATGGGGGCACTGGACACCCCATGACCTGCGCAGGACCATGCGCACAAGACTGTCAGCGTTAAAGGTGGCTCCGCATGTTGCTGAATTGGTTATAGGGCACGTACCGCAGGGAATTCTTGCGGTGTACGACCACCACGACTTTGCAGAAGAAAAGCAGGCAGCGCTTGAGGCGTGGGATTCAGAAATCGCATCTATTTGCAAGAAAAAAGATTGAAGCAATTATCACGATTCCGTGATCTCCACCAAAACCCCTTATTTGATGGCGTTTAGGCGTTTTGCGCGCGCCTGAGGGGGTATGTTATATAGTCCATGCGGCTAAACGAAAGGCCGCCCGAAACGGGTGTTGGAGCACCCGAAACAGAAACGGCCTTATGTCGAATATCTACCTACGACAAGGCCATAGTATAGGAGCCTCCCTAATATGGCAACCGACGATTTCAATAGCAAACCAGTAGCTCAGAAATGGGCGAGCACAACCGAACTTCTAGCCTATCTTGTTCCATGGTCAGCCATGACACAGGCACGAATTGAAAGAGACCCCAAAAAGGGGTTCCCTACCCCAATGCGAGTCCAAGGCAAAAAATTCTACCCAATAGCCGAAGTCGAAACATGGCTCGAAAGCCAGCGGGGTAACTGATATGCGAGAGATTAACGACAAGTTCTACTTATCAAAAGATGAATGCCTAACTGGCCACCTTGGCTTTCCCATTCATCGAGCTACATGGCAAAGATGGACGAATCCCGACAACGATTTCGACTTTCCAGAACCCTTGATGATTGAAGGTGTCGATCATTGGGAGGCAGATGCTGTCAAAGCCTTTATTGAGCGGCAGCGGGGGTAATCACCATGGAAAATCAAACTCAGAAAACCGCCCCGGCGGACGGTGAAGGTATGCCTCAAGCAGATACTATCAAGAATTGGTCCAGCGATGCAGTGTTCGAAAGCTATGTCGCCAAACCTTGGACTATTTCCAAGCTAATGGAGACCAGCAGTATCGCATGGATTTACGGGGAACCGGGCAGCATGAAGTCCTACGTCGCGCTCGATATTGCCTGTTGCGTGGCGACCGGTTCAAGCTGGTGCGGCAGGAATGTCCGCAAAGGCCCCGTGCTCTATGTATCGGCAGAAGGTGGTTCAGGTCTTCATGGGCGTCGTATCGCATGGGAGCGGGATCGTGGTATCAGGGCTGAACATTTGAAAATCATTTCCATGGCCCCTGATATTACGAAAGGCTTCAGGGGACATAGAACAGAGATACTGGAAGGTCTGATGTTTGGCGTTTCTGGTGGCGACTATATTCCAAATCCAATTGTAGCCGAACTGGAAGAGATGAAGGCCGCGACTGGCGACGATCCCGCACTGGTCATATTCGATACCTATGCCCAAACAGCGCCTGACGATAATAAGAACACGGTTACGGCGTATACTAAGGCATTGGTCGATCTGACGAAGAGGTTTCCGAGTCTAGCCGTTCTGGTGATTGACCACACTACGAAAGAGGGCGGCACATGGATGGGTAGCCAAGCAAAACTTGGCAATATCGACATGATGGCTATGGCGGTTCGTCGCGGTGATGAAGTAACCCTGACCATGCGGGCAGGTAAGGGGAAGGTCAAAAACGCTAAGCCGTTTAATGATATCAAGCTTGCGGCGCGAGTTGTTGACCTTGGCTGCAAGGATGCTGACGGCGAGAACGCAGCCAACCTTGTTCTTGACTATCAGCGTTATAGTCTAACGTCGACGCAAACCGCGATGCTTGCGCTGATCGGTGACGGCACGACTTACGGCGAATTACGAGACGCTTGGAAAACCGTTGATCTCAATGAGGGTAAGCAACCGGGGACTATACGCAAGTCCATGTCCGATGCACTGTCCCACCTTGAGGGTATCGACGTAATTCAGGTGGAAGGTAAGACCGATAACTCGGCTGTATTTCCCAAGTAACGCCTATGTAACGCCCCATTCAAACTCCGGGGCGTTACTCTTATATTCTTCCTTTTATTTCAATATCTTGCCCATCACCCCCCCTTGTTATCTATTTTTGCGTGGGCGTTACCCCACACCCCCTCCCTTTAGGGAGGGTGTAGGTAACGCGCCCACAAGCAGAAATAACAGGGACTGTTACTTTTAGCTTTGCACTCAATTTTGGCGCGGTGATTTGGTCTTTGGTATATTCAGGCCATGACCAAGCTTTCAAACTTCGATTACACAAACACGTTTACCTGTTGGTCCAAGACGACCGACCCATACGGCCAGCCTAGCTATGGTGCGCCTGTCACGTTTGCCTGTTCATTCCGGCGTGGCGGTAAGCTGACCCGCGACGACAACGGGCAAGAGTTTATGCCGGGTACAACGGTATGGTTTGAAGCCGCTGAGGGCACCCAGCCGAAGGTTGGCTGGCGCATGGCTATTGGCACGCATACTGGCAACCCGCCTAGCAATACTGAGACTATCCGCGTGGTGCAGGGCTGGAACGATCAAACCTTTAGCCCTGACGATCTACCTGACTGGGCGGTGCTCAGTGGGTAAGGATAACATCGGCCAGCACGACACCAAACCGCTCAACCGATGGTTTGGGCCTACCGAGTATATGGCGACACAGGGCGACCCCATGGAAGTAGAGGCTTATCAGGCGGGCCGTATGGTGGAAGACCTACGTGCGTTCATTGCGCTCAGGTATCCCCATGCTCGACGCATGGTATTGACCGGGGCGCTTGGTGCGTTGGCTGTTGAGCATGGGCGTGGTGCTGGTGTTGAGGCGCGTGATTATATCCACCAGCTATTGCGCACGTTTGCACCGCTGCCCGAAGGTTGGCGCAAGTATATCGAGACCGGTAGCTGGTATCGTATTGCCCCGCCCATTCCTCACCGCGTGGCACTGGTTAAAGGCAAGCCCCCCGGCCAGCCGGTCAAGGCAAGCAATGGCATGGTGTTCCCAAGCGGTAATGCGGCGGCTGCATGGTGCAGAGATAACGGCCATCCCAAAGCCAATAGCACGATGATTAATATAGCGATGCATAGCGGTGCTGTAGCGTATGGCCTGACGTGGGTTCGCGGTGGTCGTCAAGATGCATAGGCGCGCTGTACGGGCCGCTGTGGCGCTGTGTGATGGGTTTAAAGGTACCAATGATAGGATGCGTGGGTGGGGGCGCTCACGCAGGGCGGGCTGTTCTCTTCTCTCTTCCAAAAATTCGGGGAAAAAATGACCGGTAGACCAAGCAAACAAGCGTCTGCGGCAATCGCATTCTTTAAGAAACTGCGCATTCCCGAAGGCAAGATGGCCGGGAAACCGGTTAAGCTGGCGACATATCAGAGAAAATTCATCAAAGAGGCTCTGAAACCGGGCGTAATGGTGGGGTGCCTGTCAATTGGCCGTGGTAATGGCAAAACTGCTCTATCTGCTGGGCTGGCATTGGCTGACGTGATGGGTGAACTCACTGACCAACCCAAGCGCGAAGTGATCCTTGCAGCGCGTAACCGTGACCAAGCCCGGATTGCCTTTCAATTCATGGTGGGCTTTGTCGAAGGGCTGCCAGATGATGAACAGGAACTATTCACGATCCGGCGCGGGGCCAAACTAGAGATTGAGTATCACGGGAACGGCGGTGGCCTTGCCCGGTGTATCGCCGCTGATGGTAAATCTATTCTCGGCGGCGCTCCCACACTTGCGATACTAGATGAGAGGGCGGCTTGGGAACGTGAAAAGGGTGACAACCTTGAGAACGCCATTCTGTCGGGACTTGGTAAACGTGATGGCCGTGCTCTAATTATCAGCACGTCAGCGCCTGACGATGCGAACACCTTTTCACGTTGGTTAGATGAGCCGCCCCCCGGCTGCTACATCCAAGAGCACCGCCCAGCGTTTGGCTTACCTGCTGACGATCTGGAAAGCCTGTTAGAAGCCAACCCCGGCGCGAAAGAGGGTATCGGCTCAACCCCTGAATGGCTGGTCGCTCAGGCTAAGCGCGCAATATCGCGTGGCGGTTCTGCCCTTTCGTCTTTCCGTAACCTCAACAGAAACGAGCGTGTCAGCACTGAGGACCGCTCAATGCTGGTAACGATTGATGAATGGTTAGCGGCTGAGGTTGACCCCGATAAGCTACCAGCCCGCGAAGGGCCTTGCGTCTTAGGCGTTGATCTTGGGGGCAGTCGCTCAATGTCAGCAGCAGCGCTCTACTGGCCTGAGACTGGGCGTCTAGAGGCGGTGGGTACGTTTCCCGCTACACCTAGCCTTGCTGATCGTGGGGCGTCTGACGGTGTGTCTGATCGGTACATACAGATGCAGGAACGGGGCGAATTGACCACGATGGGCGATACCACGGTGCCTGTAGGGCGTTGGCTCTCTGAGGTGGTGGCCATGACAGACGGGCAAGGGATTGCCTGCGTTGTGGGCGACCGGTTCCGCCATGCTGAGTTTGTGGAAGCCATGCGCGCTGCGGGAATGGATCGTGTGCCTTTTATCTATCGCGGGTTCGGATGGCGCGACGGGGCTGAGGACATCGAGCGGTTCAGGCGCGCGCTATTTGAGGGTAGCGTTCTGACGGTGCCTAGCCTGTTGCTGCGGTCTGCATTCTCTGACGCGATCACGTTGGTAGACCCGGCAGGCAACCACAAGCTGGCAAAGGCGCGATCCCTCGGCAGGATTGATGCGGCGGCAGCGTCTGTCTTGGCGGTAGCTGAGGGCGCGCGTATGGCTGCACGTCCCAAGTCTGGCCCAGCGCGCGCGGTATGGGCATGAAGTATCAGCGCGCCGGAACAGCCATTTATAAAACCAATGAATGGAAGTCTGCCCGCAAAGCCGCGAAAGACCGGGATGGCTGGAAGTGCGTTAAATGCGGCGCGCGTGGCCGTTTAGAAGTCGATCACATTAAAGGGCTGCGCGATGGTGGCGCTCCCTTCGATCTAACCAACCTGCAAACGCTTTGCATATCTTGCCACGCTAAGAAAACCCGCGTGGAAATCTTTGGGGAAATGGACCCCGAAAGATTGAAATGGCGCGACCTATTGCACGCTGGTCTGTGAATTTTGCCCGGTGAACGGAATACCCGTATTTTAGAGGTACGTAATACGTAACTCAATTGAGGTATCTAAATGCTGCAAAGCGCAAAACTACAAAAACGGCAGTCGGAAATTCGGCAGGAACTGGCGACACTCGCCGGGAAAGATAGCCCGACCGATGACGAAACACGTTCGATGGCTGACCTTGATAAGGAATACGGCCAGAATGAACAGCGCTATCGCGCGGCCCTGATTGCTGAGGATGAAACCCGCCAAGAGGCAAAGGGCGAACTCGAAACCCGCTCTGATCGTGAATATGCGGCGCTGGTGGATAAATTCGAGCTGCGCCAAGTTGCTCTTGCCCTAGACGAAGGCGCGGCCCTGTCTGGCCAGACGGCTGAAATCGTGCAGGAACTGCGCAGCCAAGGCGGCTATCGCGGTGTACCTGTTCCCTATGCAGCGCTTGAACAGCGTGCAGGCGAAACCATTGCCAGCGGCGGCACTACCCCGGAAATGACGCGGCCCATTATTGAGCGGCTGTTCCCGCAATCGGTAGCGGCACGCATGGGCGTTCAATCGGTGAATATCACGCAAGGCGATGTGGTGTTCCCTGTTGCGACTTCTGGCGCTGTTACCGGCTGGCAGGCAACTGAAACCGGTGACGTTGGTGGGCCTTCCCCCTTCGCGGTGGATGAACCCGCTCTTGCACCTGACCAGACGCTAGGTTGCCAGATGGTCATTACCCGCAAAGCGCTGAAACAATCCGGCGCTGGTCTGGAAGCTGCAATTCGGCGCGACATGAACGCGGCTATCGGCGCGGAACTAGATAACGCTGTATTCTATGGCAGTGGTTCGGCTGGTGAGCCTCTGGGCATTGTGACCGGCGCTGCTACCTACGGCATCACGTCTACCGATGGCGCGGCTGCGGCTTTGGATTGGGCAACCCTGCGCGCTGAGATTGTCGAATTCCTCAATGGCAACACTGCCAATTCGCCGGGTTCGGTTCGTATCGGCTGGGGTGCTGATCTGTGGTCGGCGCTGGAAGGTCTGATCTTTGACGCGGGTTCGGGTGTCACCGAACTTGATCGGATGATGAAAACTGTTCCGGCTGGCAACGTGGTCACGTCTTCGCAATTCACTTCTGGCGATGTGGTAATAACCACCAATGCGGGCGGTGTGGCTCCGGCCTTTGTGGGGCTGTGGGGCGCGGTCGATATGATCCGTGACCCGTATAGCCTTGCGGGTTCTGGCGCGCTCAAGCTGACCGGCCTTGTTACCGCCGACGTGCAGGTAGCGCGTGCGGCTCAGACACGGGTTCTGACGAACTTTGCCTGATATGCTGCATAGCTTTGAAATGGGTAGCCTTGAGGTGCGCAAGCGCGCGTCTCAGGGTCTCGCCCTGCATGGCCGTTTCCCCTACGGGAAGCGCGCCGTGCTGTCGGATGGTGGCCGCAATGGTGGCCGTCCGCGCAAAGAAGTGATTGCCCCGCGCGCGTTCGCATACCGGGTGGATCGTCCAGAAGAGGACATTCATTTGCTGGTGGGGCATTCCTATGATCGGCCCCTAGCGTCGAGATCGGCGGGAACGCTCATTCTTGAAGACACCGAAGACGCTTTGACGTTTGAAGCCACGATCACCGAAGAGATGCAGGCAGTTTCATATGTGCAGGACATTTTGCGCAGTATCCGCGCAGGGCTAACCGTGGGCATCTCGCCGGGTTTTCGCATTCCGCCCCCGCGTGCGGTGGAAAAGGCCGAAGAGGTTACCGAAGAAGACCCGTCTGAGGGCATCGCACTTATCCGCACAATCTTTCAAGCGCTGCTGTACGAACTCTCGATTGTGACCCGCCCCGCCTATGACGAAGCCCAAGTCGAGGAACGCAACTGGCAACCAAGCCCCAAGGGCCTGCTGCTGCCAAAGCGTCATGCAAGCGCGAGGTATCGCTAATGGCATATGTACGATCTGAAACTGAGGCTATGGGGCCTTACCCTACGCCACCGGCGCTAGACTTCACCGAAGTATCCGCTGACGTGGTTTGGCAACGGATTGAAAGCTGGACCACTACGCGCTTTTCTGCGCGTGAAGTTATTTGGCTGGTGGAAGGTGATGGCGAATTTATCCCGCCGTTGCAGCCTGCCACGATCACCAGCGTTGAGCGCTGGAACGCTGACACCTACGCGGCAGATACGACCACCAGCGGCCCTATGGGCGGCGTTTGTCTTGCGACGGATGGCCCTTACAGGATTACCGCCACGGTAGGTGCAGGGCCTGTCCCTGAGGCGGTTCTAGAGGCGTTTGAGCGGCTGCATGGGTACATGGTCGCCAGTAAGGCCGATGAAGCCCACGGGGCCAAGCGTACAAGCGAAACGTCAGTCTCTGGGGCATCGCGGTCTTATTCACGTTTAGGGGCATGGAAAGCCCGCGCATTGGAGCAATCCGGCGCGGCTGATCTGTTGCGACCATATAAGAGGAACAGCGCTTATGTTTGATTGGTTCAAGAGAAAGCCCGCTCAAGAGGAACGCGCAACAGGTGGTGGCTATACCCACGATCTGATGATGCACCGCGCGGCATATATCCAAGGCAAGACCGGGGCCGCTGATCTTACCGCCTGCGTGCAGACATGCGTGGGGCTATGGGAAAGCGGACTGTCTATCGCTGACGTTGATGGGGCTGACCTGCTGGACGTGCAATCTCTGGGCCTTGCTGGTCGCGCTCTGGCGTTGCGTGGTGAGGCTGTATTCCTGATCCGTGACCGGCTGGTGCCGGTGTCGGATTGGTCGCTGACCACACGGGACGGCAGGCCACGGGCTTACCAGTGCAGCATTGCTGAGGCTGGTGGCGGTCGCACTGAAACAGCGCTTGCTGCTGAGGTGCTGCACTTCCGTATTGGGGCAGATGCCGCGTCACCATGGCAAGGTACGTCACCGCTGCGCCGGTCGAGCCTCACGGCTGACATGCTGGGCGCGGTCGAGGTTGCTTTGAATGAGGTTTACCAGAACGCGCCTATCGGCTCTCAGGTGGTACCATTCCCTGAGGCTAGTGGAACAGACCTATACGAACTTGGCGCATCATTCCGGGGCAAGCGTGGGCGTACCATGCTGCGGGAAAGCGTGCAGGTAAGCGCGGCGGGTGGCCCTGCACCATCTATGGATTGGAAGCCCCAGAACGTGACGCCAGACATTCAAGGCATCGCGCCGGGTGCATCACTCAACGCGGCTAGGGCGTCCATTCTGGGCGTCTATGGGGTGCTGCCCTCACTGCTGGAAGATACCACCACGGGGCCGCTTGTGCGTGAGGCTCAACGGCATCTAGCGCAATGGGCCTTGCAGCCCGTGGCGGCGCTGATTGCTCAAGAGGCTACTGAGAAACTAGGCGGGGCTGTCACTCTGGATGTGATGCGACCACTACAGGCATTTGACACCGGTGGGCGTGCTAGAGCCATGGGGCAGATTATTGAAGCCTTGGCGTTGGCGAAAGAAGCCGGTGTTGATCCTGAGGTAGCCGCGCGGCTGGTCAATTTTGCGCCGAATAACTGAGCGGGCTATATTGGTCTTGTCGATATAGCGCGACACAGGGGCCTGTTCTGTCATAACTTCCGGCCCTGATACCCCCGCCTAGTTTAGTTGGTTACTAGGCGGGGGTTTTTCATTTGCAGCGGAATAGGTACAGGAATGTATATTCATCCGTTGGGGATGGGTTGGCTGACAGGTACTCTGCTGATGGGCATATATCGCGGGCCTGCTGAACCATTGCAGGCGTTGGCGCTGCGGGTTTGCCTGACATATCCATGTTGTATGCCCCGCGTATCGTGACTGTTCGATCTGTAATTTCGTAGACTGAACCCTTCATATCATCCGGAACGGTACAAGCTGTAAGGGCCGCGAGTGCAGCAAGCGCAAAGAACTTCATATTCAATCTCCTCAAGTATGTCTGAAGATAGTGGAGATACGGCGGCATCGGGTCAATGGCGCTGCCTGTTACCCATGTGCCCCAGATGTGCCCCGGAACGAAAAAGGGCCTAGCGGCGTTTTGCGCTAAGCCCTTGAATTCTTTGGCTCCGGCGGTAGGGATCGAACCTACGACCAATTGATTAACAGTCAACTGCTCTACCGCTGAGCTACGCCGGAATGCCTATGTCTGTCTTTCGGGCAACGCCCTCGGACAGCGGCTCTTTAACGCGGGCGGTCCGGGGTGCGCAAGAGCAATTGACCGATTGAAGCGAATTTTTTTCGATTATCTGCAAACACCCGTGAAATTCGCCCCGCGACACGGTTCCGCACCGTGGGGCGGCATCACAGGTCCGTGACACATCTCCTCCTCCGGCGCTTAGGGCTGGACGGGTTGCGCGGGCTGCGGTTGAAACTGGGCTCGTATGAACAACTCAATGTCCTGAAAGGGAAAACATGACCTTCCTCTCCCCCTACCAGCCGCAGATACTCTCGCTTTTCCGCATCATGTCGGGGCTCTTGGTGCTGCAACATGGCACGACCAAGATCCTTAGCTTTCCAGCCGGGCCGATGAACGGCGTGTCGATCGCCTCGATGGGTGGAATCGCGGGCGTGATCGAATTGGTCTTTGGCGTCTTGCTGGTGATCGGCCTGTTCTCGCGCCTGTCAGCCTTTATCCTGAGCGGCTTGACGGCGGTGGCCTATTTCATCGCGCATATGCCGCAGGGGTTCTTTCCGCTGCTGAATGGCGGTGAACTGGCGGCGCTTTACAGCTTTGGCTTTCTCTACCTCGCAGCCGCCGGGCCGGGGCCGTGGTCGGTCGACGCGATGCGCGGGCAAGGCTGAAAACAAAACGGCATGGCCCCGGAACGGGCCATGCCAAACTCACAGGGGTAGCGGCCCTAATTAGAAACCCGCCGCCTGCCCGTCTTTGCGCGGATCGGACCCGGCGGAATATCCGCCCTCGGGCAAGCGCTGCACCAGCTGCGCGCCGCCGAAGCCGAAAGCGTTGTCCGGCGCTTCGACATGGACGACATGGCCCAGATCGCGCAGCCCTTGCAAAAGCTCGGGCGCCATCGCCGGCTCGCAAGCTACTTCCAGCCCCGACAGAATGCGCCAGCGCGGCGCATCGGCGGCGACCTGAACGTCCTGCCCCCAAAGCTGCGTGCGCAGCAACAGTTGCATATGGCCTTGGGCCTGAATCGGCCCCCCCATCATGCCATAGGCCATCAGGGGCTGGCCGTTCTTCATCGCGAAGCCGGGGATGATCGTATGGAAGGGCCGTTTGCCCCCCGCCACGATATTCTGATGCCCCGGCTCAGTGGTGAAGCCAAAGCCGCGGTTCTGCATCGACACGCCCGTCCCCGGCACCACCACGCCCGAGCCGAAGCCCGCGTAGTTCGACTGGATGAAGCTGACCATCATGCCCGAGGCATCCGCCGTGCTCATCAGAACCGTGCCGCCTTGCTTGGGCGCGCCCGCGCCAAAGTCCTGCGCCTTCTCGGTCGAGATCAGCGCGGCGCGGGACTTGAGGTACGCGGGATCGAGCAGCGCCTTCTCGTCGACCTCCGTCATGGCCGTGCGATCTGCCACATAGGCATGCAGATCACTATAGGCGAGCTTGCAGGCTTCGATCTGCAAATGCACCGCCATCAGCTCGTCTGCACCATGCGCGCGAATGTCACTATGCTCCAGAATGCCGAGCGCCATCAGCGCGGCGATCCCCTGCCCGTTTGGCGGGATTTCATGCAGTTCCACATCATCGAAGCTCTGGCTGATCGTGCCGCACCATTCGGGCTTATTGGCCGCCAGATCCGCCATGGTCATCGCGCCGCCATTGGCCTTGGCATGGGCGACGATCTCTTCGGCGATCTCCCCCTCGTAAAAGGCGCGGCCATTGGTCTCGGCGATGAGCCGCAGGGTGCGGGCCGCGCCGGGATTGCGGAACCGCTCCCCCGCTTTCGGGGCGCGCCCCTCGGGGAGGAAGGTCTCGGCAAATCCCGGCTGTTTGCCCAGAACCTCGGCCCCGCGCGCCCAAAGTGTCGCGATAGTGGGCGAGACGAGGAAGCCCTCTTCGGCATAGCGGATCGCCGGGGCCAGCACGGTCGCCAAATCCAGCTTGCCGAACTTCTCCATCAATTCGACCCAAGCGCTGACCGCGCCCGGCACGGTGACACTGTCCCAGCCATGCTCGACCATGCCCTCAGGGAACCGCTCAGGCGACCAAGCGGCAGGCGCGCGGCCCGAGGCATTGAGCCCGTGCAGCTTCTCCCCGTCCCACAGGATGCAGAAAGCGTCAGAGCCCAGCCCATTGCCCGTAGGCTCCACCACCGTTAGCGCCGCGGCGGTGGCGATCGCCGCATCCACCGCATTGCCCCCCTGCTGCATCATCAAAAGACCAGCCTGCGTGGCCAAGGGCTGAGAGGTCGCGACGACATTGTCGGCAACCACAGGAGATCGGTGGGACGGGTAAATGGGATCGTGACGAAGCATAGCTGTCCTTTGCTTGGGTAAGGCCAGCGGCGCGGTCAAACCGGCCGCCTGCGGCGTTGCCGGCAAAGTGAACGTGAATGCATCTGCATGCAACTGCCCAGCGGGAGAATTCCGCTGGGATAACGTGCTTGTTGGCGGCTTTGTTACCCGCCGCTGCCCGCGGAGCTGCCTGCCTTGAGGCGCAGCATCTTGCGATGGTGGCGGAAACTCCGCTCGCAATGGCCCGGGGTGAAGATCATGACCCAAAGCGCCCAAAGAACGCTCTCCTCCCGGTATTGCCACGCCCTTGCACAGAGCGACTGATCGGCATCGGAGAAGATGCAATTATGCAGGATGCGAGACCAGTCTCTTACGTTAACCAACATCTGGAACCTCCCTTTCGCTGAGCGATGGGGCGTCTCGCCGTCATCGCCAAGGATCTGGTCCCCCCGGATGGTTAGAATGCTGGCCGAAAATTCTGCCAAGAATAAGGCGGAGGGCTGGTAAGACCGTGCCGGGCAAATGTTACAAAGTTGCAAAGCGGGGGTACGCTGGGGGCGCATGCGATGACGGCCCGGTCGGGGGCGGTGCTATCGTGCAGGTGTGGGTGGCGGAGACGAAGGGATTCGAACCCTCGAGACCCTTCCGGGCCTACTCCCTTAGCAGGGGAGCGCCTTCGACCACTCGGCCACGTCTCCGTCGACCCGTCTAAAGAGGTCGCGCCCGAGGGGCAAGGCGAAATTCGTGGGAAATTCTGCATTTCTTGCGGTGGGTTTCTTTTTCCGCCCGCTGATCCGCTGCGCTGAGACGGAATGCTGCGTGATCAACTGTGCTGCTGTGCAGAAGCAGCCATCCCAGCAGCCCCAACCACTGGCATTTCCCGGCCATTTGGTGGGGCTGTAGCAACTTACACGGCAGCGTGAATAACTTGTGAAACAATGCGAGGGATATAGCAACTAACTGAATATATATACAAAAACAAACCGCAGCTTTCCTTCGAACAAGCAAAACGCCCCGCCCTATCCCCAAACTCGCAACCGCAGCGAAACTTTCACGGCGGAGCGCCCGTTACTTCACCACAAACGATGACATCGCAATGACGCGATTTAACAGAAACCTGAAGGAACACGCTATGAAACTCATCATGACCACCGCCGCCGCCGCTTTGATCTCGACCGCTGCCGTTGCCGACAACTCCACCCGTCACAACGACATTTTCCTCGACACTTCGGTGAACGCCGACGCGAGCGACGTCTATGGTAACAGCGACCGTATGCGGAACCCGCATGCCTCGACCAAGGCGAACGACATCATGCTGAACACCGCCGACACCGACAAGAACCGCGACACCGTGATGAGCACGCGCAACGCCCTGCGCAGCCCCGGTGAAGGCTATGTCTACGGTGGCTTTGGCCCGGGCAACGACAGCAAGTAAGTTGTTGCCCTAACAAACAAAAAGCCCGGCAGCGCGCGCTGCCGGGCTTTTTATGTGGGCGGAGGCCACGGCCCCTGCCCCGCTGATCAGGTGTTGAACAGAAAGTGCAGCACGTCGCCGTCTTTGACGATATAGCCCTTGCCTTCAGCCCGCATCTTGCCTGCTTCTTTAGCAGGCCCCTCACCGCCGAGGCTTACGAAATCATCATAGGCGATGGTCTCGGCGCGGATGAAACCCTTTTCGAAATCACCATGGATGACCCCCGCCGCCTTGGGCGCGGAGGTGCCGGACTTGATGGTCCAAGCACGCGCTTCTTTGGGGCCGACGGTGAAATAGGTCTCTAGGTGCAAAAGCTCATAGCCCGCGCGGATCAACCGGTCGAGCCCGGCTTCCTTCAGACCCATTTCTTCGAGGAACATCTCGGCCTCTTCGGCTTCGAGCTGGCTGATCTCTTCCTCGATCTGGGCTGAGATCACCACATGGGAATTGCCCTGTGCCGCGGCCATCTCGGCGACTTTGGCGGAATGTTCATTGCCCTCGGCGGCCTCGGATTCGCCCACGTTGCAGACATAGAGCACCGGTTTGGTGGTCAGCAGTTGCAGCATGCGCCAAGCCTTGGCGTCATCTTCATCGACCTCGACCACGCGGGCGGGCTTGCCGTCTTCCAGCGCTTCCAGCGCCATGCGCATCAGACGCTCTTGCTGGACCGCTTCCTTGTCACCGCCCCGCACCTTGCGAACGATGTTTTGCAAACGTTTTTCGATGCTCTCGATATCGGCGAGCATCAGCTCGGTGTCGATGGTCTCGGCATCGGCCACGGGGTCAACGCGGCCTTCGACATGGGTCACGTCGCCATCTTCAAAACAGCGCAGCACATGGGCGATGGCGTCGACTTCGCGGATGTTGGCGAGGAACTGGTTGCCCAGACCTTCGCCTTTCGACGCGCCTTTCACCAGACCGGCGATGTCGACGAAGGTCATGCGCGTAGGGATGATGCTTTTCGAACTCGCGATCTCGGCCAGCTTGTCGAGCCGCGCATCGGGCACCGCCACCTCGCCGACATTGGGCTCGATGGTGCAGAACGGAAAATTCGCCGCCTGCGCCGCAGCGGTGCGGGTCAGCGCGTTGAAAAGGGTCGATTTGCCTACGTTCGGCAGACCGACGATGCCCATTTTGAAACCCATGACGATACCCCTATAAAAGCTGCGCGTGTGTTAGGGGTAAGGGCCGCAAAGCGCAAGGCTCAGCGCGCGCGTCGGTCCTGATGCGCCTGATAGATCAGAATCCACGCCAGCAGGATGAACATCGGATGCGTCAACCCGCCCGAGAAGATGATCGCGGGCAGCCAGATCAAGAAGACCACGATGGACAGGATGGGCCGTCCGATCAGCAGGATCGACAGCGGCGGCAGGAAAAGGGCGAGTACATAATTCATGGCCCATCAGATAGGAGGCTTTGCGCAAAATGGAAGAGCGCGGCGTGCCATAGGCGCCCACGGGAGGCGAATTTTGCCGCCCCCTGCCCCGCGGTGGATTGATTTTCACCGCGACATTCGGCATTGCCGAGGAAAGCACCAAATGAGGCAAGCCACATGACCCGTATCGACGCCAAATTCGAAGACCTCCGCGCCCGCGGCAAGAAGGCGTTTGTCTCCTATGTGATGGCGGGCGACCCGGATTTCGACCGTTCGCTGGAAATCGTGCGCGGCCTGCCCGCTGCCGGGGTCGACATCATCGAACTTGGCCTGCCCTTCACCGATCCGATGGCCGATGGCCCGACGATCCAGCTTGCCGGTCAACGCGCCCTCGAAGGGGGCATGACGCTGAACCGCACGCTGGAAATGGTCCGCGCCTTCCGCGAAAGTGACGAAACGACCCCGATCGTGCTGATGGGCTATTACAACCCGATCTATTCCATGGGCGTCGAGACGTTCCTGGAAGAGGCCAAAGACGCCGGGATCGACGGGTTGATCGTGGTCGACCTGCCGCCCGAAGAAGACATCGAGCTTTGCCTGCCCGCGCAGGACGCCGGGTTGAACTTCATCCGCCTTGCCACACCCACGACAGACGACAAGCGCCTGCCGCGCGTGGTGCAGAACACCTCCGGCTTCGTCTATTATGTCTCGATCACCGGCATCACCGGCTCGGCCGAGGCGAATGCCGCCGATGTCTCGCCCGAGGTGGCGCGCATCCAAAAGGCCAGCGGCCTGCCCGTCATCGTGGGCTTTGGCGTGAACACGCCCGAGAAAGCCCGCGCCATCGCCGAAGTGGCCGACGGTGTGGTGATCGGCTCGGCCATCGTCAGCCGGATCGCCAATGGCGACAGCGCAGAGGATGTGCTGGGCTTTGTGAAGTCACTGGCCGACGGGGCGCATTCGGCGTAACCCCCCTCACCTTAGGAAATGATCCCAAGCCCGCGCTGCCCCATTGGCCGCGCGGGCTTTTTCGTTGCCCGACCCTTCCCAATTGCCAAGCCACCCGCCAGTTGCTACCAAAAGTTAACCCATTCAGCACAGGTGGCCCATGCCCGTCATCACCAGCATCGACGATCTCAAACGTATCTACAAACGCCGCGTCCCGCAGATGTTCTACGACTACGCGGAATCGGGCAGCTGGACCGAGCAGACTTTCCGTGAGAATTGCAGCGATTTTGACCAAATCCGCCTGCGCCAGAGGGTCGCCGTGGATATGTCGGGGCGCAGCACCGCGACGCAGATGATCGGCGAGGACGTGGCCATGCCGGTGGCCCTCGCCCCCGTGGGCCTGACGGGGATGCAATGCGCCGATGGGGAAATCAAAGCCGCGCGCGCAGCCGAAGCCTTTGGCGTGCCCTTCACCCTGTCGACCATGTCGATCAATTCCATCGAAGACGTGGCAGAGGCGACGACGAAACCCTTTTGGTTTCAACTCTATACCATGCGCGATCAGGATTATGTCAGCCGCCTGATCCAGCGCGCGAAGGACGCGAACTGTTCGGCCCTCGTCATCACGCTTGATCTGCAAATCCTCGGACAGCGGCACAAAGACCTGAAGAACGGCCTCTCTGCCCCGCCCAAACTGACGGTCAAAACGCTTGCCAACCTTGCCACCAAATGGGGCTGGGGGCGCGAGATGCTGGGCGCGAAGCGGCGGCATTTCGGCAATATCGTGGGCCATGTGCATGGGGTCACCGACAACGCGGACCTCGGCGCTTGGACGGCAGAGCAGTTCGACCCCTCGCTCGATTGGGACAAGATCGCCAAGATCAAAGAGCAATGGGGCGGCAAGGTCATCCTAAAGGGCATTCTGGATGCCGAGGATGCGCGCATGGCGCTGAAAGTTGGGGCCGATGCGATCATCGTCAGCAACCACGGCGGGCGGCAGCTCGATGGGGCGCTAAGTTCGATCCGCATGCTGCCAGAGATCCTCGACGCGGTGGGCGACCAGATCGAAGTGCATCTCGATGGCGGCATCCGCTCGGGTCAGGACGTGCTCAAAGCCATGGCGATGGGCGCCAAAGGCACCTACATCGGGCGCGCCTTCATCTATGGGCTAGGTGCGATGGGGCAGCAGGGCGTGACCCGCGCGTTGGAGGTGATTCACCGCGAGTTGGATCTGACCGTGGCGCTCTGCGGAGAGACGCAAATCGCCAATCTCGGGCGGCACAACCTGCTGATTCCGCGCAATTTCGGCGGTGACTGGCAGGAACGGCCACGCGATCCGGGCACATGCTGATCTTTCTCAGCCGCAACCTTACCTTTCTCGCCACGCCAAAAACCGGGACCACCGCTGTCGAAATGGCGCTGAAACCCGAGGCCGAGATCATCTTTTCGCGGGGGCGCAAACATGTGACTGCCCTGCGTTATCGGCGGCGCGTTCTGCCCTTTTTGCAGGAAACCTTCTCGGCCTCCCCCGAGGCTTTGGCGGTGATGCGCAACCCTGTCGAGCAAATCCGAAGCTGGTATCGCTACCGCAGCCAGCCCCGGCTGGATGGCAAACCGCTCAGCACCAAGGGGCTAAGTTTCGAGGACTTCGCGCTTGAAGTCATTTCCGACACGCCCCCGCCACGCGCACAGATCGGCAGCCAGTTTTCCTTTCTGACCTCTGACCATGGCGATCTGCTGGTCGAGCACCTCTTCGCCTATGAACGCCAACCGGCCTTTCGCGATTTTCTGGCCGAAAGACTGGGGCGGGAGGTCAAGCTTAAGCCCAAGAACGTCTCCCCCGATCTCCCCGCGCCCCTGTCGCGTGAGGTCGAATCCCGCCTGCGCGCCGCGCGGGCCAAGGAGTTCGCCCTCTATGACCGGCTCATGGCGGCGGATGGCTATCTGCGCACGCCGCAGGAATAGCGCCGCCCCGGCCCTTTTGCCCTTTCCAGCCGGGCAAAACCGGTCTATACGCGCGGCTTCACGCGGGAATACAGCCTTGGAGGATTCCCGCCCTAACAAATTTGGAGACTAAAATGGCCGGAGAGATTCCTGATCTTGAAGCCCAGGTACGCGCGGGGACAGGCAAGGGCGCCGCTCGCCAAGCACGTCGTGACGGCATGGTTCCTGGTATCGTATTTGGTGGCGACAAAGAGCCGCTGCCGATCAACATCCCCTTCAACAAGCTGCTGACCAAGCTGCGCGCAGGCCGCTTCAAAGCGACCCTGTTCAACCTCAAGGTTGAAGGCCACGACGACGTTCGTGTGATCTGCCGCGACGTTCAGCGCCACGTTGTCAAGGACCTGCCCACGCACATCGACCTGATGCGCCTCAAGCGGACCACCAAGATCAACCTGTTCATCAACGTCGACGTCAAAGGCGAAGAAGAATGCCCCGGCCTGAAAAAGGGTGGCGTGCTCACTCTGGTCCGTCCGGAAGTTGAACTGGTCGTCACCGCCGCGGACATCCCCGAGCATGTGACCGTCGACATCACCGGCCTCGAAATCGGCGACAGCGCGACCATCAGCCGCGTCGACCTGCCCGAAGGTGTGAAACCCACGATCGACCGCGACTTCGTCGTCGCCACGATCTCTGCACCTGCTGGTCTGGCCGCGTCGGATGACGACGATGACGACACGGCAGCGGACGAAGTGCCGACAACCGAAATGGGCCCGCCCGACGGTGAATGATAGCGCGCCGCAAGGCAGTGCTGAAACGGGGTCGCATCACGCGGCCCCGTTTTGCGTTTGGGGCCCGATTTCTTTCAAAGAAATCGCCCCGGAATTTCTAAAAAATTCCGGCAACCTTGGGGACATTCTCCCGCCCCGCTTGTTAAGATAGGCGAAACCAAAGGAGACCTCGCCCATGAAACTGATCGTCGGCCTCGGCAATCCGGGCGCGAAATATGCCCGCAACCGTCACAACATCGGCTTCATGGCGCTGGACCGCATTGCCGAAGATCACGGGTTCTCTGCGTGGAAGGGCAAGTTTCAGGGCAGCGTCAGCGAAGGGCGTTTCGGCTCTGACCGGGCGGTGCTGCTCAAACCCGAAACCTTTATGAACAACTCCGGCCAGTCGGTGCAGGCGGCGATGAAGTTCTACAAGATCGACCCCGCTGATGTGATTGTTTTTCATGACGAATTGGACCTCGCCCCCGGCAAGGTCAAATGCAAGACCGGCGGCGGCCATGCAGGCCACAACGGGCTGCGTTCGATCCACGCGCATATTGGGGCGGACTACGACCGCGTGCGCATGGGCATCGGCCACCCCGGCCATAAGGACGCGGTGGCGGGCTATGTGCTGCGCGACTTTCCCAAAGCAGACGAAGGCTGGCTGGACGATGTGCTGCGCGGCATCTCAGACGGGGCGGCGGATCTTGCACGGGGCGACACCGGGCGGTTTATGAACGCCGTGGCGCTGCGCGTGGCCCCACCCCGCTCGGGCACCGGCAGCAAGGGGCCTAAGAAACCCACCGAAGCCCAGCCAAAGCCCGCCCCCAGCAAGCCCGAGCCGGAGGCAGAGCCCCAATCGCCGCTGCAAAAGCTGATGGACCGCTTCCGCTGACGCTTTCGGCCTCACGCCCCTGCTGACGCCCCTCCTGACGCAATGTCGGGCTGGCCCCCGCCCCCGCGCCGTGGTTCACTGCGGGACAACAGGGGGGATATCATGCGTACATTCGGAAAATGGCTGGGCCGGGTCTTGCTGGCGCTTTTGCTGGCGGCCATCGTCATCGGCCTTTGGAAGCGGGAAGAGATCGAACGGCTCTTGGCCGTGAACTCTCTCTTCTCGGAAGAGAAGATCGTGCACAACTTCAGCCATATGGACGGTGCTTTCCTCTCCGCCCCCGTTTCGCGCGGGGACGGGCTGACGAGCGAGCTTCCCTATGGCCCCGAAACCGAACTGCCCGAGGCGGTGGACGACTGGATCGCGGCCCGTGACGTGACCGCGCTGGTGGTGCTGAAAGATGGCGCCATCGTCTATGAGAACTACTTCAAAGGCACCGGCCCCGAGGACCGCCGCATCAGCTGGTCGGTGGCGAAAAGCTATCTTTCGGCGCTGGTGGGCATCCTGCTGGAGGAAGGCCAGATCGCATCCCTCGACGATCCGGTGACCAAATACGCCCCCAGTCTGAAGGGCAGCGCCTATGACGGGGCCAGCCTGCGCAACGTGCTGCATATGGCCAGCGGCGTCACCTTTGACGAAGATTATCTGGACTACGATTCAGACATCAACCGCATGGGCCGGGTGGTAGCGCTTGGCGGCAAGCTCGACGATTTCACCGCCGAATTGTCCGAGACCTTCACCACGCCGGGCAGCCAGTGGCAATATGTGTCGATCGACACCCATGTGATCGGCATGGTCGTGCGCGGTGCCACCGGGGGCAGCGTGCCCGAGTTGCTGAGCGAGAAGGTCATCGCGCCGTTGGGGCTGGAACATGCGCCCTATTACATCGTCGATGGCTCCGGCACCGCCTTCGTGCTCGGGGGCCTCAATATGACCACGCGCGACTATGCCCGTTTCGGCCAGATGTTCGCCCAAGGTGGGGAATGGAACGGCCAGCAAATCGTGCCCGAAGACTGGGTAACAGAATCAACCAGCCCCACCGCCCCCACCGCCGAGGGGCGCATCGGCTATGGCTACCAATGGTGGATCCCGCAGGGCGCGCCCGAGGGGGAATATATGGCGCGCGGCATCTATGGGCAGTACATCTATGTCGACAGCGCCCGCGATGTGGTCATCGCCACCAATGCCGCCGACCGAAAATTCCGTGAGGCCGGGGTCGCCGCGAAGAACGTAGAGATTTTCCGCGAGATCGCAGCCTCCGTCTCGGGCGGGACCTGAAGCAGAAAGGGAAGATATGACACCCGATGACAGCATCAACGTCCTGAACCAACCGCTGGTGATCTGCGGGGCGGACCCGGTGACAGGGTTCTTCCGCGATGGCCATTGCAACACCTGCGCGCAGGATCAGGGCAGCCATACGGTCTGCGCGGTGATGACGGCGGAATTTCTGGCCTATTCGAAATATGTCGGCAATGACCTCAGCACCCCGCGCCCCGAGTTCGGCTTTGCCGGGCTGAAACCGGGCGACGCATGGTGCCTTTGTGCCGCGCGGTTCCTACAAGCCGCGGATGAGGGCTGCGCCCCGCGGGTGCATCTGGCCGCCACGCATCTGCGCGCGCTTGATATCGTGCCGCTGGAGGTATTGCGCGACCATGCCATCGACCAGAGCGAGGATTAACCATGCGCCTACGTCTCTTACCCCTCCTGCTGCTTTTGCCCGTCACGGCTTGGGCAGAAACCACGCTTCGCCCCGCCGACAGCGCGCGCCTCGACGGTTTCGATGCCGCTTTTGGCGATGCCATGATGCAAGCACTGAACGGTGGCGACGCCGGGGATGTGGCGGCGCTGACCCGTGCGCTTTCCGGCAAACCTCAGGTCGCATTCTCCGCAGATTTGCAGGGCGATTGGTCCTGCCGCACGATCAAACTGGGCGGGATCAGCCCGCTCGTGGCCTATAGCCCGTTCAAATGTCGCTTTACCGCCAGTGATCGTGGCTTCACCTTTGAAAAGCTCACCGGATCGCAGCTCACCAAGGGGGAGATCACCCTGCGCGAAGGCCGCGCGATCTATGCCGGGGTGGGCTATGTGCGGGGCGAAACCCCGCCCGATTATGCCGATCTGCCCGAAGATTTCACCTCACGCGGCAAAGTACAAAGCGACGTGGCCGTGTTCCAGCGGGTCGGCCCTAAACGCGCACGGCTGCTGTTCCCGTCACCGGCAGTGGAAAGCGATTTCGATATTCTGGAACTGACGCGCTAAGGCGCCACGCCGCCCTTAGGCCGCGTGGCAGAGATGCAGTTTCGACTTGGGACGCGGCATCAGGGAATCGTCCATCAAGTCTTCGATAAAGGTGCTGAGAAGCTGGGTCCGCCCGGTCACGCCCGCCTTGCGGTAAATCGCATTGGTCTGCGCCTTTACGGTGCCTTCGGAAGTGCCGCGCATCTCGGCAATATCGCGTGTATTCAAACCCTTAGTCAGGAAAATCGCCACGTCCCGCTCTGCCGGGGTGAGGTGCCATTCGCGAAAGTGTTCTTCGAGCACATCGGCGAATTCCACCGTACAATGACGCAGTGCCGTCTCTGCCCGCTCGGCCCGCTGGAGGCTCATCCGCAGTGCCATCCAGCCCAGAACGACCCCGAGAATCAGGCCCAAAACCTGAATGCCCTTGTTCGGACCAATATCAGCCAGCGGGGTGCCGAAAAGCGTTACGCCCCGCCCCTCCAGTGCAAAAACGAGCACGAAATAGACAGTGGCGTTGAACTGTAGAGCGGCGATAACCCACAGTGCGATCTTTTTCTTATTATTCATGGTGAAGCCTTGCCTTGGTGTTCGCCGTATTTAACCGCGGCGCACCGAAGTGCAAGGGATGGCGGACATGCGCCTTGATCAACCCTTAGTGATTTGGCACCCGCCCCGGGGGGCGAGTGCATTCTCTTGAGGCCAGTTCAGGGTTGCTTGGCTGGCCGGAAGACTGTTTTACCGCAATGCCTTAGCAGGCATCAGGCCGATATCAGCGCGGGAAACGGTTCACTTTCTCGGCGTCTTGCGCGGCGGGGAATACGGTGACGGTCACGTCGGATGTGTCTTCTGCGCGGAAGGTGCCGTTGTTGAAGATGTCCAGTTTCACATGGTCGACAGCGTCGTTGCGGCTGGAGTAGGAAACGCCTGCATCAGCTTTGTCGTTATAGCCGATTTGCTGGCCTTCCATGCCCTGTGCGAAAGCGGCGGAGCCTGCGGTGGCAAGGATCAGGGCGGTAGTTGCGAGTGTCTTTTTCATGTCGTGTCCTTTCGGGGGAAAGTTAGGGTCGCGCAGCGATCAGCGCGGGAAACGGTTGACCGAAGCGTCGCTCTGCGCGGTCGGGAAGACGGTGATGGTCACGTCGGAGAGATCTTCGGCGCGCAGGATACCGTCTTGGAAGATTTCCAGCTTGGTCTCATCCACGGCTTCGCTGCGGCTGGAGTAGGAAACGCCATTGTCGGTCTTGTCGTTATAGCCGATGCGCTGGCCTTCCATGCCTTGAGCGAAAGCAGCGGTGCTTGCGGTGGCGAGGATCAGTGCGGTTGTTGCGAGTGTCTTTTTCATCGTCTTAGCCTTTCGGGGGAGAAAGTTAGGGGGAGGAGCCGTGGCCCGCGTTTAGCGGACGAAACGGCCATCTTCTTGTGCGTCTTGTGTGGTGACGAATACGGTCGCTGTCGCCTCGGCAGGTGTTTCGGCGCGCAGGTCGTCAAAGCTCAGAGCGTCGGAAGTGACGTTGCGTGTCGAATAGGCGGCATCTGCGTGATCTGCAGTATAGCCGACCTGCTGGCCTTCCATGCCCTGTGCGAAGGCGGCGGTGCCTGCTGTGGCAAGGATCAGTGCGGCGGTTGCGAATGCGTTTTTCATATCGTGTTCCTTTCAGTCCCGGGTTGGGTTGCGAGCCGCTCATCGGTGACGCGGCGTCGTTGGGATGACAGGGAAAAGGGCATTCGAAGGGGGATTGGCTATCTGCCCCGGGTTTAAATCGTCCGATCTAAACCCCTGTAAGAGCGTCATAAACTTTGGTTTACGAAGCCAATTGGGTGCGAAATACGGGGGTAGATTGCCTTAGCGTCAAGCCTGCAAGGGCGAAACGGGGTTTCGCGGGCAGGCGCGCGTGCTGCAACGAAAGGCTAGCCGGTCTTTTCGCGATGTGAAAGTTTTTTCGTGCTTTTTCGGCAAAGAAGTTCACCCCCTGCCCAAAGTTTATGCGCAAATCACATACCGCGCGTTGTCGCATAAAAAACGGGCCCGCGTTTTCACGCGGGCCCGTCAAACTCGACTCGGATTCGGATAGGAATTTAGGCGAATTCACCCATGTCGAAGTCCAATGCGCGGGCAACGGTGAAGATGTCCTTGTCGCCCCGGCCACACATATTCATCACCAGCAGGTGATCCTTGGGCAGTTCCGGCGCGATCTTGAGTACATGCGCCAGCGCGTGGCTCGGCTCAAGCGCCGGGATGATCCCTTCCAGCGCGCAGCACAGCTGGAACGCCTCCAGCGCCTCGCGGTCGGTGATCGAGACATATTGCGCCCGGCCGATGTCATGCAGCCAGGAATGCTCGGGGCCAATGCCGGGATAGTCCAGCCCGGCAGAGATCGAATAACCTTCGAGGATCTGCCCGTCGTCGTCCTGCAACAGATAGGTGCGGTTGCCATGCAGCACGCCCGGGCGCCCACCGGTGAGCGAGGCGCAATGCTCCATCTTCTCGTCCACGCCCTTGCCGCCGGCCTCGACGCCGATGATGTTCACCGATTTGTCGTCGAGGAAGGGGTAGAACAGCCCCATCGCGTTGGAGCCGCCACCGATGGCGGCGATCACCGTGTCGGGCAGACGGCCCTCGGCCTCTTCCATCTGAGTGCGGACTTCCTTGCCGATGATCGACTGGAAGTCGCGAACCATCGCCGGATAGGGGTGCGGCCCGGCCACGGTGCCGATGCAATAGAAGGTGTCGCGCACGTTAGTCACCCAGTCACGCAGCGCGTCGTTCATCGCGTCCTTCAGCGTGCCGCGACCGCTCGTCACCGGCACCACCTCGGCGCCCAAAAGGCGCATGCGGAAGACGTTGGGGGCCTGTCGCTCGACGTCATGCGCGCCCATGTAGACCACGCATTTCAGGCCGAACTTGGCGCAGACGGTCGCCGTGGCCACGCCGTGCTGGCCCGCCCCGGTCTCGGCGATGATGCGTTTCTTGCCCATGCGGCGGGCGAGGATGATCTGCCCCAGCACGTTGTTGATCTTATGCGCGCCGGTGTGGTTCAACTCGTCGCGCTTCATATAGACCTTGGCGCCGCCCAGATGCTCGGTCAGCCGCTCCGCGTGGTAGAGCGGGCTGGGGCGGCCAACGTAATGGGTCCAGAGGTCGTGCATCTCGGCCCAGAAACTGTCGTCGGTCTTGGCCTTCTCATATTGTTCTTCCAGCTCAAGAATGAGCGGCATCAGCGTTTCCGAGACAAAGCGCCCGCCGAAATCGCCGAAACGGCCCTGTTCGTCGGGGCCGGTCATGAAGCTGTTGAAAAGATCGTTGGCCATTGCGCCTCTCCTAGAATGTCGCGTCAGCCTTACCGCAGCCCGCCCGCCTGCGCCACCATGAGTTTCGCACAAAGGGCGGGCGGGCAAGGCTTCGCGCTAGTCGAAAAGCTTGAACAACTCGCGTTTCAAGGCATTCTCCAACTCATCCTTCACGATATCCTCGGTCGAGCGGCTGTCATCCGGCGCGATGTTCAGCTCTTCTTGGATCTTCTGGCGCACCACATCCTCTGCCCGCTGCTTTTCCTCGGCAAAGTTCAAATCAATCGCGGCGCGCAGGTCGGCCTTGATCTCAGGGTCGGCCCAAGGCCCCCTGATCCGCACCGGCACCGCAAGCCCGCCGCGCGACGCATTGACGCGCAGCGCCTTGGGCGTGACCGTATAGTCGAGCGTCCGTGCGCCCAGATTGACCCGCCCCTCCCCGGTCGCGTTGAAGTTCGGCAGCAGCATCAGCAGATCGTCATTGCGCAGGATACCCTGAGCGATATCGAACGTCGCCTCCACGGAATCAAATACCGTACTGCCTCCCTTAGCATCGACCGATCCCAACAGCGCATCCAAATCGATCCCCGCAATCGTGCCGCGCCCCATGGTCAGCACCCCCGCCCCATTGAGCGAGCGCATGATCGCATCCACCGATTGCCCGGAGCCGAGGAACGACACTTCCGCAGTTCCGTCCCCGGTAAAGCGCGTCACCCCGGCGGTATCCTCCAACAGATCGCGCATCTGCACGCCCTGCGCCGTCAGCTTGCCCCCCACCGACAGACCGCTGCGGTTATTCATCACGAATTCACCGGCGACCTTGCCGCCATAGGCACTCATATCCTGCAGATCGAACACCATCCGCGCGCGGTCGTTGCGCAGCACGGCCCGTGTGGCCCCAAGCGCGAGTTGACCCAGATCGATGCTCTCAGCACTCAGCGCGATGTCGCCGTCAAAAGCCGCAAGCCAATCCGCGTTGATCTCTTGCCGTGACCACCCCTCAAGACCTGCCGCTGTCGGGCTGTCGCTGCTGTCCGTCTCTGTGGTTTCATCCGACAGAGCCGAGAGGTCCAGCGCCCCGGTGCGCAGGTTCGCGGTGATCGTCGGCGTGCCGTTCAGCGCCAGATCGGCTTGCCCGGTCAGGCTGTTGCCGCCCAAATCCACTGCGATATTGCGCAGCGCCAAGCGCCGATCTGCCGTCAGCGTCAGCCCACTGCGCAGATCGATCGACTGGCCCAAGCCCCGCGGCAGCGTGACACCGCCCGCGCCAAAGGACGCCAGAAACCGCGCCGTATCGGCGCTGTCGATCCGCAGGTCGCCCGCCAGCGCCCCGTTGAGCGCGCCGCGCCCGTCGAACAGGGCTTCACCCCCGCCCGTAGTGACCTCTGCCCGCAGCGGCTGCACGCCGCCCTCCAGAAAATCCGCAAATCCTTCGATCCGCGCAGCAAGCTTAACCGGCTCGCCCGCTGGCGCCATGCTGGCCGTGATCTCCGCCGCCCCGCCCCGCTCGGGCCAGTCCAGCGCCAGATTGACACCGTCATAGCGCAGCAGATCCGCCCCTTCGGCGTCATAGATCAGCGTGGCATCGGTCACCGTCAGTTTCTGAATACTCAGCGGGCGGCGGCTGGCGCTCGGCGCGCTCTCGGTCTCGATCCGCGCGCCGCTGGCGCTGTCGGTGAACTGCCAACTTGCGCGCCCATCAAGACGTTGCTCCAACCGGATCACCGGGCTTTGCGCCGCGATATTGGTGATGCGTATCTCACCGCGCAAAAGCGCGCCCGCATCCACCCCAATCGCCGCGTTGGCCGCCGTCAGCAGCGCGCCCTTGTCGGTCCAATCGGCATTGCCGACCTCAAGCCCGCCCGCGGTCACCCCCAGCACCGGCCAGAGCGTCACGCCTACATCGCCGGTGATCGACACCTCCCGCCCGGTCATCCGGCTGAGTTGCTCACTGGCGATCCGCGCGATCCGTTCGCCGGGCAGCAGGAACAGCGCCCCCAGCATGATCACGACGATCAGCAACAGCGCGCCGATGACCCTTATAATCCATCTCATGGCTCTCTCCTCCTGCCCGGCGGCTCTTTCCCCGCTCATCCGCTTGCCTTATAGCGCAAGCCATGAGCACAAACCCACCCAATCTGCGCCCCGACCTCGCCCCGCAGGCGAAGATCAGCGATCCCGCCCGCCCTGGCCAGCCGACCATCGGCATGGTCAGCCTCGGCTGTCCCAAGGCATTGGTCGATTCCGAACGCATCCTGACCCGGCTCCGCGCCGAGGGCTATGGCGTTTCGCCCGATTACGCGGGCGCCGATGCGGTGATCGTGAACACCTGCGGGTTTCTCGACAGCGCCAAGGCCGAAAGCCTCGATGCCATTGGCGAGGCGCTGACCGAAAATGGCAAGGTGATCGTCACCGGCTGTCTGGGGGCCGAGCCGGACTACATCCGCGAACATCACCCCCGCATTCTCGCCGTCACCGGCCCGCATCAATACGAACAGGTGCTCGACGCGGTGCATGGCGCGGTGCCGCCCGCGCCCGATCCTTTCATCGACCTTCTGCCCGCACAGCAGGTCTCGCTCACCCCACGGCACTACAGCTATCTGAAAATTTCCGAAGGCTGTAACCACAAGTGCAAGTTCTGCATCATCCCCGACATGCGGGGCCGCCTACAATCGCGCCCCGCCCATGCGGTGATGCGCGAGGCCGAGCGGCTTGTCGACAACGGCGTCAAGGAACTGCTGGTCATCAGCCAAGACACCTCGGCCTACGGGGTCGACATCAAACACGCCGAGGACCGCGGCCACCGCGCCCATATCACCGATCTGGCGCGGGATCTCGGCTCCCTCGGCGCATGGGTGCGGTTGCACTACGTCTACCCCTACCCGCATGTGCGCAAGCTGATCCCGCTGATGGCCGAGGGGCTGGTGCTGCCCTACCTCGACATTCCATTCCAGCACGCGCATCCGGACGTGCTGAAACGCATGGCCCGCCCCGCCGCCGCCTCGAAAACCCTCGATGAGATCGCCGCATGGCGCGCCACCTGCCCCGACATCACCCTGCGCTCGACCTTCATCGTCGGCTACCCGGGTGAGACGGAGGCGGAGTTCCAGACCCTGCTCGATTGGCTGGACGAGGCGCAGCTCGACCGGGTCGGATGCTTCCAATACGAAAACGTCGAAGGCGCGCGGTCGAACGCGCTGCCGGATCATGTGGCGCCCGAGATCAAGCAAGACCGTTGGGAGCGCTTCATGGAAAAGGCGCAGGCCATTTCCGAGGCCAAGCTCGCCGCCAAGGTCGGCAAACACCTCGACGTGATCGTGGATGAGATCGACGCAGACGCCGCCACCTGCCGCACCAAATCCGACGCGCCCGAGATCGACGGCAATCTCTTCATCGACGAGGATTTCCAGAACCTCAAGGTCGGCGATATCGTCACCGTCGAAGTCGAAGAGGCGGGCGAATACGATCTTTGGGGGCGTCAGATCACCTGACGCCCCCGCGGGTTTCTCTCAGGCGTAAGCGCCTGCCGAATAGGTCAGCTCATAGCTGTGGCTGTAAAGCTCGAAGACGATGCCGAAGGGGTCTTCGACATAGACCATGCGGTAGGGTTTCTCGCCCGGGAAATACTCCCGTACCGGCATCCGCTGCTTGCCGCCCGCCGCGATGATCCGCTCCAGCAGACCTTCGACATCAGGGTCTTGGATGGCGAAGTGGAAGGTGCCGTGGCGCTTATGCTCCAACTTTTCTTCGGGGGCGTAGTTGCCGGGGAACTCGAAGATTTCGATCCCGATGCCATCCGCTGTCGCCAAATGGGCGATGCGCAGCGATCCCCAACCGGGGCCGAAGACATCGGTGCACATGACGCCGATGGCGGTGTCTTCTTCCACCGCTTCGGTGGGCTGCATCACGACATAGAACCCAAGAACTTCGGAATAGAACTTCACGGCGGCGTCGAGGTCCGGCACGGATAGGCCGATGTGGGAAAAGGTACGGGGGGTGGTCATATGCGGTCTCCTGTTTGCGTTGAGGTTGAGATAGACAGGCGCACCTCACATGTGAAATTATCAAATCTCATCGAAATCATAACGAACTGTTTGCCATGCTGAACGCCACCTGGCTTGAGACCTTCACCACCCTTTGCGAGACCGGCCATTTCACCCGCACGGCGCAGCGGCTCAATATGACCCAGCCGGGGGTGTCGCAGCATCTGCGTAAGCTGGAAGACCAGTTGGACCAGCCGCTGATCGCGCGCGATGGCAAAAGTTTCACCCTGACCCCGGCGGGCGAAGCGCTGTTTGAAACCGGCCTTGCCCGCCGCCGCGAAGAGCAGCGCCTGCGCGAACGCATCGCGACCGACCTGCCCGACCGGGGCGTGGTGCATATCGCCTGCTCCGGCAGTTTCGCCATGCTGCTTCAGCCGCTCCTGCTGGAGTGGATGGCCCAAGCGCCCGACCTCTCTCTCCACCTCGAAGCCGCCCCTCAAGCCACCATCCGCGCCGGGCTGCTCGATGGGCGCTTCGATCTGGGCGTGCTGGCCGATGACCCTGCCCATGCAAGGCTCGAGGCCCGGCATCTGGGGCGCGAGGAACTTTGCCTCGTGCTGCCGGTTAATGCATTGGAACGGATAGAAAGTTTTGCCGATCTCGAAAGCCGGGGCTTCATCGCCCACCCCGATGGCTTCGCCTATGCCGACGATCTGCTCCAGCTAAATTTCCCGGACAGCTATCCGGGGGCCGACCGGATGCGCCTGCGTGGCTATGTGAACCAGATCGGCCAGATCCCAGCGGCAGTGGCGCGGGGCGTGGGCTATACGCTTTTGCCCCGCAGCGGGGTCGAAACCTTTGACGCCAAGGACCGGCTCAGGCTGCTGCCTCTGCCCAAGCGGCGTTGGCATGACCTCTGGCTCGCCTCACGGCGCGGGCGGCCCCTGCCCGCGCGGATGGTGAAGACGGCGGAACTGATTGCAGAGGCGGCGGAACAGCTGCGATAGCGCACCCATCGCAGATATTGCGGAACAAAACACCCCCGCTACTAGATATACCACCATGGAAGGGCGAGATTACGGAGAGACTTGAACCTGTTCCCTTTCTGTTCTATATGTAGAACGCAGTAGCAGAGGAATGACCACATGTCTTTTCAACCTCAGTTTCCCGGCATCTTCGACCCTGACCAGCAGGGCCGCCCGCCGCGGGGCAGTGACAGCGCACAGCCCAAACAGGCCGACCGCCGCATGCCCGCGACCGAAAAACAGATGCAATACGCCCAGTCCCTCGCCAAGCGAACGGGCGAAGAACTTCCCAAAGGCATCGAAGCGGATCGCGCGGCGGTCTCGGAATGGATCGACGCCCATAAACCGCAAGCGTTGGAGGGGCCCTTTGCCGCCTACCCTTCCGCCAAACAAGTCGCCTTTGCCGAACGCATCGCGCGGTTGAAACGCCGCGATGTCCCGCTGGAGTGTTTTCGCGACAAAACCCTGATGTCGCGCTGGATCGACGGCAACAAACCGCGCTGATCCACCGGGCTCTGCGCTTTACCTTTCGTCACCCATGGCAGAGGGCGGTTTCGCTGCTACCTTTCTGTCATGGGCTATCCGACCTCCATCGCTGAGACTTTGGCCGACGGCACCGTGCATGTGCTGAGCCTCGGCTTCGCCATTCCCGCCAGCATCCTTTTGATGATCCATGCCGCCGGGCAAGAGGGGCAGTTGACCGCCACGGCGATCTACGCAGGTTGCATCCTTGCTTCTTTCACCGCCTCTGCCATCTATCACCTGCTGCCCTTCGACCGCAGCCGCGCCTTTCTAGGCCGGGTCGATCATGCGGCGATCTACTTTAAGATCGCGGGCACTTATACGCCGCTGGTGATGGTGATCGGCTCGGGCTTTGCCTATGGCATCCTCGGCGTGGTCTGGGCGCTGGCGGTAATCGGCGCGGTGGCCAAGCTCTGGTTCTGGCGCACCGATGCGCGCGGATCACTCGCGCTCTACCTCGGTATGGGCTGGCTCTCGGTGCTGCTGATCTACCCGATGTGGCACAATCTGCCGGGGGCGGCACTGGCGCTGGTGGCCGCGGGCGGGCTGACCTATTCGGCGGGCACCTTGGTCTATGCCCATCCCGGCATGCGCTATCAGAACGCGATCTGGCATGTCTTCGTGCTGGTCGCCACGGCCTGTTTCTTTGCCGCCATCGCGCTCAGCCTTTAGCCTGCGGGCGCATCCAGATAGGCCCGCACGCAGGTCTGCACATGGCGAAACCGGTCGCCGCCCAGATGTTTGCCGCCGTACCAGCGGGTGACGACGATCAGATGGTCGGTCAGCCCCTCGCGCTCCAACATCCGCAGGATCACCATGCCCGCGCCGGATTCGCCATCGTCGCCTTTGAGCGGGCCGCCATCCGACAGCAGCACCGCCCAAGTGTTATGCGTGGCCTTGGCGTAGGATTTGTCGCGTTTGAGGTCTTTCAACGCGGCATCGACCTCGGCCCGGTTGCGCGCAGGGCAGCCCGACACCGCATATTTCGACCCGCGGTCGTTCAGCACCTGCCCCAGTTTGCGCAAAGCGTTACAGTCCCGCCATTGTGCGCCGCACGATATCAATCCGGGCGTTATTGGGCGGATGGGTGCCAAGGAAACGGTCGCCGGGATCGGGAATGCGGGTAAAGAACTCGGCCCCGCGCAGCGGGTCATAGCCCGCCCGCGCGGTGATGATCGTGCCAAGGGCGTCGGCCTCAAGCTCGAAATCCTTGGAATAACGCCGCGCGCCGACCTCTGCCCCCAATTCCTGCGCCGTGCGCACGGCATTGGCATCGCCGCCGCTCAGCGTGGCGAGACCGGCAAAGATCACCGCTCCCGCCATGGCGTTTTGCTGCTGGCGTTCAATATGGCCCGCGATGTGATGTGCGGCCTCATGGCCCAGCACGAAGGCAAGCTCGTCTTCGTTGCGGGCATCGGCGATCAGCGCCAATGTGAACGCCACGATGGGGCGGCCATTTTTATCAAGCGTTTGGAATGCATTGGCCGGTTGGCCGGGGCGGTCGTCGACCACGATATTGAAATCACAGTTCATCCCCGTCGTCCGATTGCGACACTCCCGTTCGGCCACAGGTTCGAGCGTGCGGACCACCTGAACAAAGCTCCGCGCCGCCGCGCTTGCGCTCAGCCGCGGGCTTGTCTGCCCCGTGGTCTGCGGCCTGTCGGCCGGGATCGGGCCTGTTTGGATCGGTGCCACCTCACAGGCAGAAAGCAGGGCGATGACGGCAAATGCGCCAAGGGCATTTAACAATTTCACGGCTGATCCTCGCTCGGGGGTCCTTGAGCCACCTGTCTATCATGACGCCCTGCCACCGCCACCCCCGTTCACGGCGCTTTGACGCTCATACGGCGGCCTTGCGCTCGCGAGCACAAAGCCTAATGTGCCCTCATGTTTACCATCGAGCATGAATTCGACGCCACCGTCATCACCCTGATCGACGAATCCGACGCGCCCCTGCGCGAGGACGTCACCGTCTCTGCCTTCGCGGGACAAATCACGATCGAGCAGTGGGACGCCCGGACCGACCGTGTGGCCAAGATCACTCTGTCCCCCGCGCAGCTGAGCGATCTGACGGCGGCACTGAACCTGCCCGAGGGCATCTACCGAAGCAATTCCTGAGGATCGTCACATGGCCACCGGCACAGACATCAAGACCTATTTCAACGGCACATGGCATGACGGCGATCTGCCCACCATCAAGGCCGCCGATCACGGCGCATGGCTCGGCACCACCGTTTTCGACGGGGCGCGGCTGTTCGACGGGCTGGCCCCGGACCTCGAGGCGCATTGCGCGCGGATCAACCGCTCGGCCCGCGCGCTGATGATCACCCCCACGGTTGAGACCGAGGATATGATCGAGATGTGCCGCGAAGGGCTGAAAAGCTATTCACGCGATCAGGCCGTCTACATCCGCCCGATGTACTGGGCGCTGGCGGGCGACGAGTTGGGCATCGTGCCGCGCGAAGGTGCGACCGGCTTTGCCATCAGCCTTGAGGCCATTCCCATGGCCCCGCCCGAGGCCGCGACCACCCTCACCCGCACCCGCTTCCGCCGCCCGGTGCTGGAGGATAACGTCGTTAACGCCAAAGCAGGCTGCCTTTACCCCAACAACGCCCGCATGATGGTCGAGGCGCGCGCCAAAGGGTTTGGCAACGCGCTGGTGGCCGATGCCATGGGCAATGTCGCCGAAAGCGCTAGCGCCAATGTCTTCATGGTCAAGGATGGTGAGGTTTTCACCCCCATCCCCAACGGCACCTTCCTTGCCGGGATCACCCGCGCGCGGCATATGTCGAACATGCGCGAGGCCGGGATGAAGGTGCATGAGACCGTCCTCAGCTTTGTCGATTTCCACGCCGCCGATGAGGTCTTTCTGTCGGGCAATATGATGAAGGTCACGCCTGTCAGCGCCTTTGACGAGACGCAATATGGCACCGGGGACAACCAGAACCCGGTCACGCGCCGGGTGCGTGAAATGTATTGGGATTGGGCCGCAAGTCAGCGCGGCTGAAGGCCCGGACGGCAGCGGCGCGCGAAAGCAATTGCCAGCGCCGCCCGCCCGCGCCATGATCGCACCGCACCGGGAGGAGGTGCGGAGAGAGGGTTTGATGCGGAAATTCCTAGTGGTGCTGGACGATAGCACCGAATGTTTGAATGCCATGCGTTTCGCCGCCCTGCGCGCGGCGCGCACCGGCGGCGGCGTGGCGGTCCTGTCGGTGATCCCACCCGAAGAGTTCAACCATTGGATCGGCGTTGGCGACCTGATGCGCGAAGAGGCCCGCGAACGGATCGAGGTGCATTTCGAGGTTTTCGCCAAATGGATGCGCGACAAACAGGGCGTCGATCCTGAGCTGATCATCCGCGAGGGCGAACCCACGGATGAGATCATCCAGCAGCTGTCCGACGACCCCGACATCGGCGTTCTGGTTCTCGGCGCCAGCGGTGACCGCAAGAAAGGCCCCGGCCCGCTGGTCACGCAATTGTCGCGCTCTGCCGGTGCCCTGCCCGTGCCGATCACCATCGTGCCCGGCGATCTGAGCAAAGAACGGCTCGAAGCGATCACCTAAGCGTTCTGCCGCCCGCCCCAATGCCCGGCGCCGCAATTTAGAACGGTTCTAAACCTTGACTTGCCGCCCGCGCAGGCGCATATCAGGAGCCACGCCGAAAGCGAGGTACACCCCATGTTCATCCAGACCGAATCCACTCCGAACCCCGCAACGCTCAAGTTCCTGCCGGGTCAGACCGTGCTGGAGATGGGCACCGCTGATTTCCCCTCCCCCGAAGCCGGGGCGACCTCCCCGCTGGCCCAACGGCTCTTTGCGGTCGAAGGCGTGACCGGCGTGTTCTTCGGCACCGATTTCGTCACCGTGACCAAGCAAGACGCGGTGGAATGGGACCATGTGAAACCCGCTTTGCTCGGCGCCATCATGGAGCATTTCCAGTCCGGCGAGCCGGTCATGGCCTCTGACCACCAGCCCACATCCGGCCACGCCGCGCATGACGGCGAAGACGGTGAAATCGTCGGCCAAATTAAAGAGTTGCTCGACAGCCGCGTGCGCCCCGCCGTGGCCCAAGATGGCGGTGACATTACCTTTCACGGCTTTGAGCGTGGCGTCGTCTATCTGCATATGCAGGGCGCCTGCGCCGGTTGCCCCTCTTCGACCCTGACGTTGAAAATGGGCATCGAGAACCTGCTGCGCCACTACATCCCCGAGGTCACAGAGGTGCGCCCGGTTGCCTGAGCATGGCGCGAGCGGGCCGCTGATTCTGGCCTTTGACACATCGGCCGCGCATTGCGCGGCCGCTTTGCTGTCGGGCGACCGGATCTTGGCCTCCCGCACCGAGCCGATGACTAAGGGTCAGGCCGAGCGGATCATGGTCCTTTGCGAGGAATTGTTGAGCGAGGCCGGGCTGGCCTATGCCGACCTCACCGCGCTTGGCGTCGGCATCGGACCGGGCAATTTCACCGGCATCCGCATCGCCGTCTCCGCCGCGCGCGGGCTGGCGCTTGGCCTTGGCATTCCAGCGGTCGGGGTCGATGCCTTTGACGCGCTGCGCGAAGGCCATGATGGCCCCTGTGCCTGTGCGGTGGATGCCCGCCGTGATCAAGTTTTCTTGCAAGGCTTTGACAACCCCGGCATTTCCGAACCCGCACTACACGACGCCGCCGCCCTCCCGGCCTTCACCGGCCCGCTGATCGGCGCGGGCGGAGAGCCGCCAGCGATGCCTGTGGCCGAAGCCATCGCCCTCATCGCCGCGCGCCGCTTTGCCAGCAATCCGCCGCGCCCCGCGCCGCTTTACCTGCGCCCCGCCGATGCCGCCACCGCCCGCGACGCGGCACCGGTTCTGCTGCCGTGACACCGGCGGCCCTCGCCGCGTTCCATGCTGCGGCCTTCACCCAAGACAGGCCGTGGCAGGAGGCGGAATTTGCAAGCCTGCTCGACAGCCCCTTCGTGCAGCTTTTCACCCGCCCCGGCGGCTTTGCCCTGACCCGCACCATCGCGGGCGAATCCGAATTGCTGACCCTTGCCGTTGACCCTGCGCAGCAGCGCCGGGGGCTGGGCCGGGCCCTGCTGCGCGACTGGCTGGCAGCCCTGCCCGCCGACTGCGAAAGCGCCTTTCTCGAAGTCGCAGCCGATAATCTACCCGCCCGCGCGCTCTATGATAATCAAGGCTTTGCCCAAATCGCCACCCGCCGTGCCTATTACGCGCGCAGCGGCGTCCCACCCGTGGATGCCTGCATCCTGCAACGCGTCTTGACCCATGGTCACGCTGGCGATCCGGGCGGCTTGCCCTCAAAAAGCGGTTGACCCTACCCCCCGCCTGCGCCCTAGATTATACCTGATCACATGATCCACAAACGCCGTGGCGGCAGCATCTGATTGACCGCCCGACACCACAACCCGGGAGACACCAAATGACCCTCATGACGAAATTCCTCGGCGCTGCTGCGGGCCTCGCGCTCACCGCGGGCGCGGCAGCGGCTGAACCGGCGCTGATCTTCGACCTCGGCGGTAAGTTCGACAAGAGCTTCAACGAAGCGGCCTTCAACGGTGCCTCCCGCTGGGCCGAAGAAACCGGCGGCAAGTTCGCCGAGATCGAAATGCAGTCCGAAGCGCAGCGTGAGCAGGCCTTGCGCCGCTTCGCCGAATCCGGTGCCAACCCGATCATCACCATGGGTTTTGCCATGGCCGATCCGCTGGCGACCGTCGCGCCCGACTATCCCGACACCAAGTTCGCCGTGATCGACGTGAACTGGCTTGACCTGCCCAACGTCCGTCAGGTCAGCTTTGCCGAGCATGAAGGCTCCTACCTCGTCGGCGTCATGGCCGCGATGGCCTCCGAGAGCGACACCGTCGGCTTCGTCGGTGGCATGGACGTGCCGCTGATCCGTCACTTCGGCTGCGGCTATGCCCAAGGCGTCAAGGCGACCAACCCCGACGCAACCGTCATCGCCAACATGACCGGCACCACCCCTGCCGCGTGGAACGACCCGGTGAAGGGTTCTGAGATCACCAAGGCACAAATCAACCAGGGCGCTGACGTCGTCTATGCCGCGGCGGGCGGCACCGGCGTGGGCGTACTGCAAACCGCTGCCGACGAAGGCATCCTGTCGATCGGCGTGGACAGCAACCAGAACCACCTGCACCCGGGCAAGGTCCTGACTTCCATGCTGAAACGCGTCGATGTCGCCGTCTATGACGCGATGATGGCGGGCGAAGACCTTGAAGTCGGCGAAGTCGTGACCCTCGGCCTTGCCGAAGAAGGTGTTGGCGTTGCCATCGACGAGCATAACCAAGATCTCGTGACCGAAGAGATGAAGGCCGCTGTCGACGAGGCGCGCCAGAAGATCATCGACGGCGAGATCAAAGTGGTCTCCTACTACGAGAACGACAGCTGCCCGGCACTGGACTTCTGAGCCCAATTTATCCACAATCGACCCCCGGGGCCGCGCCGATCATCGGCGCGGCCCCTTTTAAAACCCCACAGCGTGACCGGGGCAGCGATGGACCAACGCCAGATCAAGGGCTGCAACGCCCGCAGGACCTTTTGACATGACCGATACCGCCCCCGCGATCGAACTCAAGGGCATCTCCAAGGCCTTCGGCCCGGTACAGGCCAACAAAGATATCTCCATCCGCGTCATGCCGGGCACGATCCACGGCATCATCGGCGAGAACGGCGCCGGTAAATCGACGCTGATGTCGATCCTCTACGGCTTCTACAAGGCCGATGCGGGCGAGATCTACATCGGCGGCCGCAAGACCGAGATCCCCGACAGTCAAGCCGCCATCGCCGCAGGCATCGGCATGGTGTTCCAGCACTTCAAGCTGGTGGAAAACTTCACCGTTCTGGAGAACATCATCCTCGGCGCCGAAGACGGCCGCCTCTTGAAGCCCTCGCTGTCGAAGGCGCGCAAGACGCTGATCGAACTGTCGAAGGACTACGGCCTCAACGTCGACCCCGACGCACAGATTCAAGACATCGGCGTGGGCATGCAGCAGCGCGTGGAAATCCTGAAAGCGCTCTACCGGCAGGCCGACATCCTCATCCTCGACGAGCCCACGGGCGTACTGACCCCCGCTGAGGCCGACCAGCTCTTCCGCATTCTCGGGCGTCTGCGCTCCGAGGGCAAAACCATCATCCTGATCACCCACAAGCTGCGCGAGATCATGGAGATCACCGACACCGTGTCGGTCATGCGCCGTGGCCAGATGACCGCCACCGTGAAAACCGCCGAGACCTCGCCGCAAGAACTGGCCGAGCTGATGGTCGGGCGCAAGGTGCTCTTGCGCGTCAACAAAGAGCCCGCCACCCCGGGCGAGGTGATCCTCGACATCAAGGGTCTGCGGGTCGTCGACGACAAGGGCGTCGAGCGGCTGCGCGGGATTGACCTGCAGATTCGCGCCGGCGAAGTGCTGGGCCTCGCGGGCGTCGCGGGCAACGGCCAGTCGGAACTCTTGGAAGTGCTGGGCGGCTATGCCGACGGCAGTGGCAGCGTCACGCTCAACGGCACGCCGCTGGACCTCTCGGGCAAGAAGAGCGACGGCCAGTCGCGCCGCGCGCGCGGCGTGGCCCATGTGCCCGAAGACCGCCAGCGCGAGGGCCTGATCATGGATTTTCAGGCTTGGGAGAACAACGTCTTCGGCTACCACCACGACGACCGCTTCAACAGCGGCATGCTGATGGACCATGCCGCGATCCGCGCCGATGCCGAAGACAAGATGGCCCGTTTCGACGTGCGCCCGCCCGATCCGACGCTGGCGGCCAAGAATTTCTCGGGCGGCAACCAGCAGAAGATCGTTCTGGCCCGCGAGATCGAGCGCAACCCCGATCTTTTGCTGATCGGCCAGCCCACCCGCGGCGTCGACATCGGCGCGATCGAGTTCATCCACGAGCAGATCATCGCCCTGCGCGATCAGGGCAAGGCGATCCTGCTGGTCTCGGTCGAGCTCGAGGAAATCCTCGCCCTGTCGGACCGCATCGCGGTGATGTTCGACGGGCAGATCATGGGCGAACGTGCCGCCGATCAGACCGACGAAAAGGAGCTTGGGCTGCTGATGGCCGGGATCACCGATACCGAGAACGAACACAGCGTGGCCGAGGTCGAGGCCAATCTCGCCCGGGCGGGCGGCGACGCGCGCAAGGAGGTCTGAGATGGACGTGATGCCGAAATGGGCCGAGGTGATCCTCGTGCCGCTGATCTCATTGCTGCTGGCCGCCGTGCTCTCGGCGCTGGTGATCCTGTCGATCGGCGAAGACCCGGTCGCGGCGGTGAACCTCATGGTCAAGGGCGCGCTCGGCTCGACCTATGGCTGGGGCTACACGCTGTATTATGCCACCAACTTCATCTTCACCGGCCTTGCCGTCGCCGTGGCCTTTCACGCGCGGCTGTTCAACATCGGTGGTGAAGGTCAAGCGATGCTCGGCGGCCTCGGCGTGGCGCTGGCCGCGCTCTACATCCCGTGGCCGCATTGGACGCTGGCACTGATCGGTTGCGGCGTCATGGCCGGTCTTCTGGGCGCGGTCTGGGCCGCGATCCCCGGCTGGCTACAGGCCAAGCGCGGCTCTCACGTCGTCATCACCACGATCATGTTCAACTTCATCGCCGCGGCGCTGCTGAACTACGTGCTGGTCAACGTCATGCGCCCGCCCGGCAGCATGGACCCGGCGAGCGCCCGCTTCCCCGAGGCCGTGCATCTGCCGACCTTGCACGAACTCCTTGCCCCCCTTGGCATCGCCTTCTCCAAATCCGCCCCCGCGAACGTCTCGCTGCTGGTGGCCGTCGGCGCCTGCGTGGCGATCTGGATGCTGATCTGGCGCACCCGTCTGGGCTATGAAATCCGCGCCTACGGCCATTCGCAGCCGGCCGCGAAATACGCGGGCATCTCGCCCGTGCGCATCACCATGATCACGATGATTATCTCGGGCGCGCTGGCGGGTCTGATGGCGATCAACAACGTCATGGGCGAAAGCGAACGTCTGGTGCTGAACGCGACCGAAGGCGCGGGCTTTATCGGCATCGCCGTGGCGCTGATGGGCCGCTCGCACCCGGTAGGCGTCTTCTTTGCCGCGCTGCTCTTCGGCTTTCTCTACCAAGGCGGCGCGGAACTGGCGCTCTGGACCTCGATCCCACGCGAGTTGATCGTCGTCATCCAAGCGCTCGTGATCCTCTTCACCGGGGCGCTCGACAATATGGTGCGGATGCCGCTGGAGCGTCTCTTCTTGATGTTCCGCCGCCCCGGCCCGCCCAAACCCGGCCCCCGCAGCGCCCAGTCGGAGAGCGCGGAATGAGCCCCTATACCCCCCTGAGAAAGCGGGTCTGACCTATGGACTACATCACGCTCATCCAATTGCTCGACAGCACCGTTCGGCTCGCGACGCCGCTGCTCTTGGCCTGTCTTGCCGGTCTTTTCTCCGAACGCGCGGGCGTCTTCGACATCGGGCTCGAGGGCAAGATGCTGGCCGCGGCCTTCTTCTCGGCGGCGCTGGCCTCGCTCACCGGGTCGGTCTGGCTGGGTCTGGCCGCGGGCATCGCCTCCTCGCTGGCACTCAGCGCGGTGCATGGCCTTGCCTCGATCACCTTCCGCGGCAACCAGCTCATCTCCGGCGTGGCGATCAACTTCCTCGCCGCCGGCATGACCGTGCTGATCGCGCAGGACTGGTTCGCCCAAGGCGGCCGCACGCCCTCGCTCTTTGGCGGCGCGCGGTTCGAGCCGATCACCCTGCCCTTCGCCGAGGCGATGGAGAGCGTGCCCGTCATCGGCCCGCTCTACGAAGAGCTGATCTCGGGCCATTCGATCCTCGTCTACGCCGCCTTCCTCGCGGTGCCGCTGACATGGTGGATCCTGTTCCGCACCCGCTTCGGCCTGCGCCTGCGCGCGGTGGGCGAGAACCCTGCCGCCGTCGACACCGCCGGTGTCTCGGTCGTGGGTCTGCGCTATGCCGCGGTGGCCATCGCGGGGCTGCTCTGCGGCGTGGCGGGGGCCTACCTCAGCACCGCGCTGCAGGCGGGTTTCGTCAAGGACATGTCGGCGGGCCGTGGCTTCATCGCGCTGGCGGCATTGATCTTCGCCAAATGGCGTCCTTGGTACGCGCTCTGGGCCACGCTGCTCTTCGGCCTCTTCGGCGCGCTGGAGACCCGTCCGGACGTGATCCAATCGGTCATCGGCATCAAGGTGCAGGGCCAGCTTCTGGGCGCCCTGCCCTACCTGATGACCGTGGTGATCCTCGCCGGTTTCGTCGGAAAAGCGATCCCGCCGCGCGCGGGTGGCGAGCCCTATGTGAAAGAACGCTGACACTTCCTTCCGGCCCTTGCACCCGAGGGCCGGATCGGCGCAACCTGTCAAAGTGGTCGCCTCACCGCGACAAGCTATGTTGAACTGCGCGGCCGTTCGGGGCTAGGAAACGTCATGCAAATCTACCTGCCCATTGCCGAAGTATCGGTCAACGCCTTCCTCCTTTTGGGTTTGGGCGGCATCGTGGGCATCCTGTCGGGCATGTTCGGCGTCGGCGGCGGGTTTCTGATCACGCCGCTGCTGTTCTTTGTCGGCATCCCGCCCGCCGTGGCGGTGGCGACCTCTACCAATCAGATCGTGGCCTCTTCCTTCTCGGCGCTTCTGGCGCATCTCAAGCGAAAGACGGTCGATTTCCGAATGGGCTGGGTGCTGCTGGCCGGGGGCCTGATCGGCTCCGGCATCGGCATGTCCATCTTTAACTACCTGAAATCGCTCGGCCAAGTCGATCTGCTGGTGACGCTCTGCTATGTCGTCTTCCTTGGCATTATCGGCGGGCTGATGTTCGTGGAATCGCTCCGCGCCATCCGCCGCACCCGCAAGGGGGGCCGGGTCAAACGCAAGAAGCACTATTGGGTGCATGGGTTGCCGTTCAAAATTCGCTTTCGGGTTTCGGGCCTCTATATCTCGGTGATCCCGCCGGTGCTGGTCGGCGCGGCGGTCGGGATGCTTTCGGCGATCATGGGCGTGGGCGGCGGTTTCATCATGGTCCCTGCAATGATCTACCTGCTCGGCATGCCGACCAAAGTGGTGATCGGCACCTCGCTGTTGCAGATCATCTTCGTCACCGGCTTCACCACCATGCTCCATGCCACCACCAACCAGACGGTCGACATCGTGCTGGCGGTGCTGCTGCTGGTGGGCGGCGTGCTCGGCGCGCAGGTGGGCACGCGGATCGGCGTGCGGATGCAGGCCGAACAGCTGCGCATTCTGCTGGCGGTGCTGGTCTTGGCGGTCTGCGGCAAGCTAGCGCTCGACCTGTTGCTGGAACCAGCAGAACTCTATTCCCTCAACCCGGTGGCGGCGGAATGATGCGCGCGCTAATCGCCTTCCTTGGCCTGTGTTTCACGGCCCTGACCGCCACGGCGGAAGAGGAAATCGTGCTTGGCCTCAGCCAGGCCGAAGTCTCCATCACCACCAATTTCGACGGGTCCGAGATCCTCGTCTACGGGGCCGTCAAGCGCGAAACCCCGATCCCCGATGGCGCGCCGCTCGAAGTCGTCATTACCGTCTCCGGCCCCTCGGCCCCGGTCATGGTGCGCCGGAAAGAGCGGCGCTTTGGCATTTGGGTGAACACCGCCGCGGTTGAGGTCGACCGCGCGCCGAGCTTCTACGCCGTGGTCACCTCCGGCCCGCTGGCCGAGGTGCTCAAACGCATCGAAGACCTGCGTCACCGCATCTCCATCCCCCGCGCCATCCGGTCGGTCGGCGCCCCGATGGAGATCGCGGACCCCACCCAATTCACCGATGCGCTGATCCGCGTGCGTAAGGATGCGAACCTGTACCAAGTTATCGAAGACGGGGTGAAGGTGGATGAGCAAACCCTCTTCCGCGCCGCCGTCGCCCTGCCCGCCTCGCTCACCGAAGGGGCCTATGACACGCGGATTTTCCTCACGCGCGGCGGCGATGTGGTGGCGCAATATGAGACGATCATCGACGTGCGCAAAGTCGGGATGGAGCGTTGGCTGTTCAACCTCGCCCATCAACAGGCGTTTCTCTACGGGCTGCTGTCGCTCTTTATCGCGGTTGCCGCGGGCTGGGGCGCCTCTGCCGTCTTCGGCCTCATGCGCCGCTAAGCCGCGCCATCCTCGGTCGCTTCAAGCGTCAGCGCCGCCGCTGGCGCGGCCCGCAGATCATCCACCCGCAGCGGCCCCGAAGGCTTGCTCAGCCGGTTGCGCACCACCCAGATCAGACGTTCCTGCGCGCGGGTGATGGCGACATAGGCCAGCCGCTTCCACAGCGGCTGCCCCGCCTCGCTCCGCCCCATCCGCGCGGCGGCATAGAGATCGGGGGCGAAGACCTGCACATTCTCCCACTGGCTGCCTTGGGCCTTGTGGATCGTCACCGCCGCCCCGTGCAGAAAAGTCGCCCCCATGCGGGCGGCGAAAGGGATGAAGGGTTCTTCTTCGTCGGGTTTCTCGATCTTCACGATTGAGGCGGCACTCACCTGCGGGTCTTCGGCGCCGATCACATGCAAGCGGCTGAAGCCGGGCTTGCGCCCCTCGCCCAGATAGACCACCTGCGCGCCCTTGATCAGGCCGCGCGCTTCAAGGTCCAGCCGTTTCTTCCGGTGTTTCAGCGGCAGTTCGATCCCGTCGCAGATCAGCGGCTCACCGGCCAGCAACGCATCCTCAGGCGCGCCATGTACGCTGCGGAACGCATTGATGAGCCGGATGCGCGTCGCGTTGCGCCAGACCAGCACCGGGCTGCGCGCCATGAGATCGACTTCGACACGCTGGCCCCAGACCACCCGGTCATCCTTGCGCGCCGCGTCTTCGATCATCCGCTCAAAGTCATGAAACTCCAACTGCGGATCGGCCAGCGCATGGGCGAGATCAAGGATCGGGTTGTCGGCCTCTTGCCGGTGGATGCGGTTGAGGTTCAAGACGCGCTTTTCGGGCAGTTTCTCGAAGACCATCGTGCCCGATTGCCCCACCGGTGCCAACTGCGCCGGGTCGCCGAACAACAGCAGAGTCGGGAAGATCTCTTTCAAATCCTCGAACTGCTTGTCGTCCAGCATCGAACTTTCGTCGACAAAGCCGATGTCCAATGGCTCTTCCCGCCGCTTCCAGCCGGTGATGAAGTCGCTGCCACGCAGCCCCGCCGCCGCCAGCGCACCGGGCACCGACTTGTTGTTCGCGAAAAACGCCGCCGCGCGGTCCAGCGCCATTTCACTGAGGCCCTCAATCTCTGGCTTCTCGCCGTTGCCGGTCAGCCATTCGGCGATGCGCTCGTACTCGGGGTGATAGACCGGCGTATAGAGGATGCGGTGGATCGTCGTCGCGGGCACCCCGCGCAGGCGCAGCACGCTCGCCGCCTTGTTGGTGGGCGCGAGGATCGCCAAGGTGCGCTTCTCGCGCTTCTTGCGCGATTCGTAATCTCCCGAGACGATCTCGACCCCGGCCCCTTCCAGCGCGCGGTAAAGCTCGGCCAGCAGCAGGGTCTTGCCCGATCCGGCCTTGCCGGTCACCGCCATCACCTGATCCGGCCCGCCCGCAGGCGGCATCAAAAGCGAGTCGTCCAGATCGATGCCCGCAGAGCGCAGCATATCGGCCACCTTGTCATGGGCGGCGGCTTGGTCTTCGGAATAGGTGAGCGCGGTAGATGTCATTGGGCGACCCTAAATGAGCCCCGCGCCGGGGGCCAGATGGCTTTGCCCCGCGCGCCTGCGATTCTGGTGGATTATCCGCCTCAGACGACGATCAGCCCCCGGCTCAGCGCGCGGGCGACCGCATGGGTGGTGTTGGACGCCCCCAGTTTGAAGCGGGCGCTTTCCACATAGGCCCGCAGCGTATGTTCCGAGATCGACAGACGGTCTGCCACCTGCGCGCGGCTATAGCCCACCGCCAGCAGGGTCATCGCATCCACCTCGCGCGGGGAAAGTGCCTGCACCGTACCCGGCGCCCGCTCTGGGGCCAGCGCCAGCGCCTTTTCGTTGAAGCAATGCGCCGCCCAGATCAGATCGCGCCGGTGCCGCGCGGTGAAAGCAGCCCAAACCCGATCGGTGCAACTGTGGTTCGTGGTGAAAAGCGCGAATTGCCCATGCGGCCCCCGGATCGGGACCGAGAACCCCTGATCGCCAACCCCATGGTCCAAAGCATCCCGGCGAAACTGCCGCGCCGCGCGAGAGGACCAATCGAGGTCTTTCCAATCCACCGGCTCGAACCGGCGATAGCAGCCCGCGACCACGGGATCGATGCGCAGGTAGTTATGCGCCTGATAGCGCTCAGACCAAAGCGCGCCATAGGTGCCGCAGCCATATTGCACCCCCGCCGTGTCGACCCAGTGATAGACGACGTGCAGAATGCCATAGTGATCGCGCAGGTCTTTGCAGGCCTGCCCAAGGGCGGGCTGGCCATCAGCCTGCGCCAGCCTTTCCCAAATCCGTTCCAGATGCGGCTCTATCCTCATGCGTCCGGCCTATGGCCCTTTCGCGTTGCAAGGACATCTCAGCCAGAGCGATCAGCGCCGCGTCGTCCAACTGTTCCGCCGTGCGCGGCAGTTGGTTCGCCATGGCAAAAGCCCTGAGATCGGCCAAAACGTCCAATATCCAATCATCTCGCATGAGGGTCGCCCAGCTTTGGTTAATGGCAGATTAATACAACCATAGCATGTACGAAATTTTGCACCATCCGCGCTTTCTGCCCCCCCATAAATAGCGGGGCTTCGGGCGCTAAGCCTCTGTTTCGACGGGGCCCACGCAAAACCCCCGCAGCCGAAGCCACGGGGGTTTCATCTTAGCCGATCCGTGTCGCTCAGTCGCGGGCGACCAGCGTGTCTTCCAACGTGCGCAGCCCGGTCGTCGGCGCTTGGACCAGTACCGACATATTCCCCGGCTTATGCTCATTACGCATCATCTTCATATGCGCCTCGGGCAGGTCGGCCCAGCTAAAGACTTCTGACATGCAGGGGTCGAGCCGCCGCTCCATCATCAGCTTGTTGGCGGCACTTGCTTGTTTCAGATGGGCGAAGTGGCTGCCCTGCAAGCGTTTCTGGTGCATCCACATATAGCGTACGTCGAAGGTCAGGTTGAAGCCGGAGGTGCCAGCGCAGATCACGACCATGCCGCCTTTTTTCACAACGAAAGTGGAGACCGGGAAGGTCGCCTCGCCGGGGTGCTCAAACACCATATCGACGTTCACGCCCTTGCCGGTGATGTCCCAGATCGCCTTGCCGAACTTCCGCGCCTCCTTGAACCACTCGGCATATTCCGGCGTGTTCACGGTGGGCAATTGGCCCCAGCAGTTGAAGTCCTTGCGGTTCAGCACGCCTTTCGCACCCAGATCCATCACGAACTGGCGCTTGCTCTCGTCCGAGATCACGCCGATCGCATTTGCGCCCGCAGTGTTGATAAGCTGGATCGCATAGGAGCCGAGGCCACCGGAGGCGCCCCAGACCAAGACGTTCTGGCCCGGCTTCAGGTCATGCGGCTCATGGCCAAAGAGCATCCGGTAGGCGGTGGCCAGCGTCAGCGTGTAGCAGGCGCTTTCCTCCCATGTCAGGTGCTTGGGGCGCGGCATCAGCTGCTGGCTCTGCACCCGGGTGAACTGCGCGAAAGAGCCGTCGGGCGTCTCGTAGCCCCAGATCCGCTGGCTGGGAGAATACATCGGGTCGCCGCCGTTGCATTCCTCGTCGTCGCCATCGTCTTGGTTGCAGTGGATCACCACCTCGTCGCCGACCTTCCAACGGGTCACCTTGTCGCCCACCGCCCAGACGATGCCCGAGGCATCGGAGCCCGCGATGTGGTAAGGCTCACCATGGCCGTCGAAGGGGCTGATCGGCACGCCGCGCGCGGCCCAGACACCGTTGTAGTTGATGCCCGCCGCCATCACGAGGACCAGCACGTCTTGGCTGTCGAGCTTAGGCACGTCGACCACCTCTTGCAGCATCGCGCTGTCCGGGTCGCCGTGCCGTTCGCGGCGGATCGCCCAGGCATACATCTGTTTCGGGACATGCCCCATCGGGGGCATCTCGCCCACTTCATAGAGGTCCTTTTGCGGGGCGTCATATTCGGCGTGTTTCGTATCCAGTGCCATGTGGGCCTCCTGCCGGTGATCGGTGTCTACAAGGTCTGTGCCGCACCGCAGAATCGCGGCGGCTCCCTTTCGGGATATGATCCACCGCGCAACAATGCAACCCCTAGATGCCGCCTTTTGTAATTTTATGACCCAGCAGTCGCAGCAATTTCTGCCGCAGGTGCAGCATCCTTCGAGGGGAAATGTGCAATGGAATTAGCGTAGAAGGCCAAAACAGGCTCCTGCCCCTCGACGATCTCCAGCCCCTCCGGGCCTTCGGAAATGACGCCACGTTTCTTGAGCCGCGCGACGGCGCGGGCGACCCGTTCGGGCAGGACGTCCGGCTTCGGCACCCGGTTGCGCGGTGGCATTTTCTCCAAAGTGGCAGCCACTTCGGCCAGCAGATCGGCCTCCTTCATCGGCCGGGCGGCCTGCAACATCACCCGCGCGATCAGCGGCACGGTCAGCACCGGCATCGCCTGCGCGATCCGGTCCATCAACATTTCGGACAACTCCGACACCGGCACCCCGGCCCCGGTGCGACGCAACGACAGCGGATCGCCAAAGGTCACCGCCGCCGTGCCAAAACGGGTGTCGCGCCCGCGCAGCCGCCGCCACATCTTGCGCAGCACGAAGCCTACAACCACCGTGATCCGCGCTCCGAAACGCCGGTCCCCGCGCTGCCCGGCGGCGATCAACACGCGGTCTTCCAGCACCCGGTCATAGTTAATCGCCACGGGCACGAAGATGATGTCTCGCTCGCCCTCGGGGTCGAACCCATCCACGACATAGGACAGAAGCCCGACCTTCGGCGGCTGCAAGGCCCCGGTCAGGCTCAAGCCGCCCTCGGGGTAGAAGGCCTGCGTCACCCCGCCCGTCGTGGCCATCTGCACGTAGCGCGCCAAGACCTTGCGATAGAGCGCCCCGCGCGACCGGCGGCGGATGAAGTAGGCCCCCATGGAGCGGATCAGCGTGCTCAGCGGCCAAACCCGCGCCCATTCCCCCACTGCATAGCTCAGCGCCGAAGACCGCGCGGCGAGATAGGTCACCAGCATGTAATCCATGTTCGACCGGTGGTTCATGATAAAGACCACCGTGGCATCCCGCGGCAGCGCGGCGAATGTTGTCTCGTTACTCACCGCCGTCTCGACCCGGTAGACCGTATTGGTCAACAGCCGCGCCAAGCGGATGCCGAAACTGAAATAGGCGAAGGCCGAAAACCGCGGCACGATCTCGCGCGCATATTCCCGCGCCTTTTGAAAGGCCACGTTTTCCGGCACGCCGTTGCTGCGGGCATAGTTGACGATCTCTTGGCTGACCTCCGGATCATAGATCAGCCGTTGGATCATGTCGTGCCGCCGCGCCAGTTTGAAGGGCTCGATGGGCCGCGTCAGCCGCTTGTTCAACCGTGCTACTCCCCGCTCAAGCCGCCGGCGAAAGAACCAACGCACCGAAGGCAGCAAAAAGTGGCTCAGCGCCGTGACGGCTGCGAAAACCACGATGAGGATGAACAGCCAAAGGGGCAATTGCACAGTCTGCGTCATGGCTTAACCCTTACAGTGCAGGGGCGAGAGGACAATATTTATCTGTTTCCCGCCCGCCCAAGCGGCCCGAGTGATGCCGCAACGCAGCGAATTGACAGAGGCATATTATTTCCCCTATCAACGTCATGACGCAACTTTATTGCAACCCAGATTCAAGAGGCCCCGATGACTCAACCGCAGAAAGACCGCCCCTGGCTCATTCGCACCTATGCGGGCCATTCCACCGCCGCCGCGTCTAACGCGCTCTACCGCTCGAATCTCGAGCGGGGGCAGACCGGGCTTTCCGTGGCCTTCGACCTGCCGACCCAGACCGGCTATGACAGCGACCATGTGCTCAGCCGGGGCGAGGTTGGCAAGGTGGGCGTGCCGGTGAATCACCTCGGCGATATGCGCGCATTGTTCGACGGCATCCCGTTGGAGCAGATGAATACCTCGATGACGATCAACGCCACGGCCCCTTGGCTGCTGGCGCTTTATATCGCGGTGGCCGAGGAACAGGGCGCGGATGTCTCAAAGCTGCAAGGCACGGTGCAAAACGACCTGATCAAGGAATACCTCAGCCGCGGCACCTATATCTGCCCGCCCGCGCCATCGCTCAAGATGATCGCGGATGTGGCCGAATTCTGCTATACGAATGTGCCGAAATGGAACCCGATGAACGTCTGTTCCTACCACCTGCAAGAGGCGGGTGCGACGCCGGAACAGGAATTGGCCTTCGCACTGGCCACCGCCACCGCCGTGCTCGACGCGCTGAAACCCCGCGTCCCGGCAGAGGATTTCCCGAAATTGGTTGGCCGGATTTCCTTCTTCGTGAACGCAGGCATCCGTTTCGTCACTGAAATGTGCAAAATGCGCGCCTTTGTAGATCTTTGGGACGAGATTTGCCGCGCGCGCTATGGGGTTGAAGACCCAAAATTCCGTCGTTTCCGCTATGGGGTGCAGGTCAATTCGCTGGGGCTGACCGAACAACAGCCCGAGAATAACGTCTACCGTATTCTCATCGAAATGCTGGCCGTGACCCTGTCGAAAAAAGCCCGCGCCCGCGCCGTGCAATTGCCCGCATGGAACGAAGCCCTCGGCCTGCCCCGCCCCTGGGATCAACAATGGTCGATGCGGATGCAGCAGATCATGGCCCATGAAACGGATCTTTTGGAATTCGACGATCTATTCGACGGCAACCCGGCGGTCGATGCCAAGGTCGAATTGCTCAAAGAAGGCGCGCGGGCGGAATTGGCGAATCTCGACGGTATGGGCGGCGCGATTTCCGCGATCGATTACATGAAAGGACGTTTGGTAGAAAGCAATGCCGACCGGCTGCGGCGTATCGAAAGCGGCGAAACCGTCGTGGTTGGCGTCAATAAATGGCAGCAAGGCGCGCCCTCGCCCCTGATGACCGGCGCGGGCGATATCATGCAATCCGACCCCGGCGCCGAGGCCGACCAGCTCGCTCGGCTCGACGCATGGCTCAGCGCGCGCGACGAGGGTGCCGTGAAACAGGCGCTGGCCGATCTGCGCGCAGCGGCGCAGGCGGGCGAGAACATCATGCCCGCCTCCATCGCCGCCGCGAAAGCCGGGGTGACGACCGGCGAATGGGCCGCGCAGATGCGCGCCGTTCACGGGGAATATCGTGGCCCCACAGGGGTTTCCGCAGGCCAGTCCAACAAGACCGAAGGTCTGGACGACCTGCGCAATGCGGTAGACGCGGTCAGCGACAAATTGGGCCGCAGGTTAAAATTCCTTGTCGGCAAACCAGGGCTCGACGGCCACTCAAACGGGGCCGAGCAGATCGCCGTCCGCGCCCGCGATTGCGGCATGGATATCAGCTATGAAGGCATCCGTCTGACGCCTGCGGAGATCGTCGAAGCAGCACAAACGGAAGCCGCCCATGTGGTCGGCCTGTCGATCCTCTCGGGCTCTCACGTGCCCCTGGTCGAAGACCTGATGAAACGCATGGCCGAGGCCGGGTTGACCCATATTCCCGTCATCGTCGGCGGCATCATTCCCGAGGCCGACGCCACCCGTTTGCGCGCCGCCGGGGTGGCGCAGGTCTATACGCCGAAGGACTTCGAATTGAACGTCATCATGCAGGATATTATTACGCTTGCCGATCCCAAAGCGGTGGCGGCGGAATAGGCTGACACAAAATACATCGTGCAATTAACTTATTGCCTCTATAATTCCCTCTACCAGCACAATCTGGAAAGGGAATATCAGATATGGAAAAAACCTGAAATCCATGAGCCGCAAGGAACTGGAGAAACTTCTGTCGGATGTCAAAAAGGCATTGCAGGCCGCACAGGCGCGCGAACGCCGCGCCGCACGCAAGGCAGCACAAAAGGCAGCGGCGGAATATGGCTTTTCCCTGAATGAGTTAGCTGATGAGTCCCCCGCGCCCAAGAAGGCCAAGAAGCCGCGCAAAGCGCCCGCCGGTCCGAAATCGAAGCCTCAGTTCGCCAATCCAGAAAACCCGTCCCAGACTTGGACTGGAAAAGGCCGCCAGCCAAATTGGTTCCGCGCCCAAGTAGAGAATGGTGCCGATCCGGAAACGATGCGGGTTTAATACTTCCCGAAATACGGGAATTTCGCGCCGGTTGAATAGCAATTCACCGGCGCTTTTTTATTGCTAACGGAAATGTGAATTCGGCACCCATCCCCTGCACGGCGCCGAGCGGAAGTTTACGTCACGCCCCCTGCCCCACTGCAGCCCTTGTGAAGCCCGCCTTGCGCGGGCAAAATGCGCCAAACATCAGGAGACAGAAATGACCGTCCATATTGGCGCGAAACCCGGCGATATCGCCGAAACCGTATTGATGCCCGGCGACCCCTACCGCGCAAGATGGGCGGCGGAGACCTTTCTCGAAGGGCCCGAACTGGTCAACGAAGTGCGCGGCATGCTCGGCTTTACCGGCACATGGCGCGGCAACCGGGTGACGATCCAAGGCTCGGGCATGGGCATGCCGTCTCTGTCGATCTACGCCAATGAGTTGATGACCGAATATGGCGCGCAGACCTTGATCCGCATCGGCTCTTGTGGCGGGATGCAATCCCATGTCGGCATCCGCGACGTGATCATCGCCATGACGGCGAGCACGATCACCTCGCCCTCCTCCGGCATTTTCCGCGAATTGAACTACGCCCCCTGCGCCGATTACGGCCTGTTGAGCGCCGCCGTGGCCGCCGCCGAAAAGCTGGAGGCCAAGACCCATGTGGGGGGAATCTATTCCTCAGATGTTTTCTATGCGGAGCGCCCCGATCTCGATGAGCAGATGGTGCGCCATGGCATCCTCGGTGTCGAGATGGAAGCGGCGGAGCTTTACACGCTGGCCGCGCGGCACAAGCGGCGTGCCTTGGCGGTGTTGACGGTGAGCGATCATTTGCAGACCGGCGAGGCGTTGCCATCGGAGGACCGCGAAAAGAGTTTTGGCGATATGGTCGAGATTGCGCTGGAGGCGGCTTTTGCCTGAGTGCGGCGCCTGCTGAGAGGGCGGGATTGGTATTTGAAAAAGGATGAAGGGGCGCGGCGGGGGTCGCGCCTTTTTTCGTGGCTTGGCGGGTGGTGTGAGCGAGGGGGGTGCTTCGTTGGTTGGCGCTCGCGTGTGAGGAGAGTGCGGAAGGTATTTGGGAAAGGATGAAGGGAGGGGGTGTGGCGCGTCTTTCAGGCGTGTTGGCCGGCGAGGCGGCCGGAGTAGAGGCAGCCGCCCAAGAAGGTGCCTTCGAGGGCGTTGTAGCCGTGGTAGCCGCCGCCGCCGAAGCCGCAGACCTCTCCGGCGGCGAAGAGACCGGGGAGGATGGTGCCCGCAGGCGTGAGCACGCGGCCTTGGGTGTCGCTGTGTAACCCGCCGAGGGATTTTCGGGTGAGGATGTTGAGCCGCACGGCGATGAGCGGGCCGTTGGCCGGGTCGAGGATGGCGTGGGGTTTGGCGGTGCGGATCAGACGGTCGCCACGGTAGTTGCGGGCGCCGCGGATCGCGGTGATCTGAGCGTCTTTGGCGAAGGGGTTGCCCAATTGGCCGTCGCGGGCTTCGATCTGGGCGCGGATGTGCTCTAGGGCGACGGGGGCCGCGGGTGTGAGGGCGTTCATGCGGGCAACCAGGTTTTCCAGATCCTCGGCGACGATGAAGTCCGCACCTTTTTCTTTGAAGGCCTCGACTGCGGCAGTCCCCCCCTTGCCGAGCCGTGCTTTCAGGACTTCGCCCCATTTGCCGGAGGTGAGATCGGGGTTCTGTTCGGATCCCGAGAGGGCGAATTCCTTTTCGATGATCTTTTGCGTGAGGATGAACCAGCTGTGTTCGCCTGCTTGCAGGATGCGTTTGAGGGTCGAGAGCGTGTCGAAGCCGGGCAAGCAGGGCGCCTCCATCCGATTGCCCTGCGCGTCGAACCACATCGACGAGGGACCGGGCAGGATGCGGATGCCGTGGTTGGGCCAGATCGGGTCCCAGTTCTGGACGCCCTCGCAATAGTGCCACATGCGGTCTTCGTTGATGAGCCCCGCCCCGGCGTCGGCGGCGATGGCGTGCATCTTGCCGTCGACATAGTCGGGCACGCCGCTGACCATGTGGCGCGGCGCGGGGCCGAGTCGGTCTTTGGGCCAGTGTTGCCGCACCAGATCGTGGTTGGCGCCGATGCCGCCGGTGGTGAGGATGACAGCCTCGGCGGTATGCTCAAAGTCGCCGGTGACATTTCGTGATGTGCTCTGACCGCGCGGGGCGTCGCTGTCTTCCAGAACCTCGCCCGCCACGCCGGTGACCGCGCCATCCGTTGTGACCAGCCTCGTGACGCGGTGGCGGAAGGCAAGGCGCAGCCTGCCCGCTGCCGCGTATTCCTGCATCAGCCGGGCGAAGGGGCCGACGACGCCGGTGCCGGTGCCCCAGGTGATGTGGAAGCGCGGCACCGAATTGCCGTGGCCATGGGCACCTGCCCCGCCGCGCTCGGCCCAGCCGACGACCGGGAACCAGCGCAGGCCGATCTGGTGCAGCAAAGCGCGCATGTCGCCTGCCGCCCAGTCGATGAACCCTTGCGCGAGCTTGCGGGGATTGGCGTCCTCTGCCCGGTCGAACTGCGCCGAGCCCATCCAGTCGCGATAGGCGAGTTCCGCGCTGTCGCGGATGCCCATGCGGCGCTGTTCGGGCGTGTCGACCATGAAGAGACCGCCGAGCGACCAGAACGCCTGCCCGCCGAGGCTTTGCGGGCCTTCTTGGTCCATGAGCAGCACGCGGCGGCCGCGTAGCACGACCTCATGGGCGGCGATCATGCCGACCAGACCCGCCCCCACGACGATCACATCTGCTTTGAAACGCTCACCCATTGCTGCCTCCCCTGTTCCCGCAAGCTTGCGGCGGGCTGGGGGCAAAAGCAAGTCACAGACGCGGGGTGTCGAGCCCTTTGAGGCAGCGGTCGGGCGGGCCTTCGCTGCGGTAGGCTTCGGCCCCGCAGGCGACGCAGTGGTATTTGCGCAGCGCGCCCTTGTCCCCCGCCCGGTCTTCGCGCCAGCGGCAGTCCCGCGTGGGCGCGTTGCGACGGGCAAAGATCAGCACGATCACAAAGACGATAACGATGACAAAGGGCAGGATCATGGGAAAAACCAAAGGCCCGGCGCTTGGCCGGGCCTTCCTGTCAGCTTGGGGGATCAGACGGTGCGCTCGACCATCAGTTTCTTGATGTTGGCGATCGCCGCCGCCGGGTTCAGCCCCTTGGGGCAGGTCTTGGCACAGTTCATGATTGTGTGGCAGCGGTAGAGCTTGAAGGGGTCTTCGAGGTCATCCAGACGCTCGCCCGTCGCCTCGTCCCGGCTGTCGATGATCCAGCGGTAGGCATGCAGCAGGGCCGCTGGCCCGAGGTAGCGGTCGCCGTTCCACCAGTAGCTGGGGCAGGAAGTCGAGCAACAGGCGCACATGATGCACTCATACAGACCGTCGAGCTTGGCGCGGTCGTCGATCGACTGTTTCCACTCCTTGCGCGGCTCGGGCGTATCGGTCTCCAGCCACGGCTGGATGCTGGCGTGCTGGGCGTAGAAGTGGGTCAGATCGGGGATCAGGTCCTTAACCACCGGCATATGCGGCAGCGGGTAGATCTTCACCACGCCGTTGATCTCTTCCATGCCGTAAGTGCAGGCCAGCGTGTTGATCCCGTCGATGTTCATCGCGCAAGAGCCACAGATGCCCTCGCGGCAGGAGCGGCGGAAGGTCAGCGTCGGGTCGATCTCGTTCTTGATCTTGATCAACGCGTCGAGAATCATCGGCCCGCAATCGTCCATATCGACGAAATAGGTGTCGAGCGCCGGGTTCTTCCCGTCGTCGGGGTTCCAGCGATAGATGTGGAACTCGCGCAGGTTGGTCGCCCCTTCGGGCTTAGGCCATGTCTTACCGCTGGTCATGCGGGAGTTTTTCGGAAGCGTCAGTTGAACCATTATGCGTCTCCTAAAGCGTCAGACCGGCTGCGGGCGCGGCGGCCAGCAGGCAGGTACGGGTCTCGGGGCGCGACAGGATGGTGCGCACGGTGCCCGCTGTTGTGTCATCCACGCCAACCACGGTGGCGCGGGCCAATTCGCGCAGCTCCAGCGCGTCGGCATTGTCGATGATGCAATCGGTGAAGGGGGTGATCAGCTCTTTCGGCACCTGCGGGAAACGGGTGGCCAGAACCTCGGTCACCACGCCTTTGGAGGTCTGGCGGGCGGTGTCATCCACCGCCTGCTGAACCTCGACACAGGCCGACAGGCCGAGCAGTGTGGCCGCGATGAGTGCTGTGCGGACCATCAATACACCCGTGCCTTGGGGGCGATCTTTTTCATGTCGATGCCGCCTTCATCCTCTTTGGTCAGCGGATCAAGGTGCACGGCGCGGTAGGTCAGCTTGGCATCGTTACCGTCGAACCACGCCAGCGAATGTTTGCGCCATTCGTCGTCGTTCCGGTCCGGGTAATCCTCATGCGCATGCGCGCCGCGGCTCTCTTTCCGCGCGGCGGCGGCGGTGATCGTGGCGGTGGCGTTGGGCATCAGGTTGGTCAGCTCCAGCGTCTCCATCAGGTCCGAGTTCCACACGAGGCTGCGGTCGGTGACATGCAGATCGTTCAGCTTGTCGGCCACGTCGATCATCTTCTTGCGGCCTTCCTCCAGCGTCTTGTCGGTGCGGAAGACGGCGGCATCGGCCTGCATGGTCTTTTGCATCTCAAGGCGCAGTTCGGCTGTCGGCGTGCCGCCCTTGGCATTGCGCAGACCGTCGAAGCGATCGAAAGCCTTCTCGACCGATTTGAGGTTCGGCGCGGGCACCGGGCTGTCGGCATCGACGATCTTGGCCGCGCGGATTGCGGCGGCGCGGCCAAAGACCACGAGGTCGATGAGCGAGTTGGAGCCCAGACGGTTCGCACCATGCACCGAAGCACAGCCCGCCTCACCCACGGCCATCAGGCCGGGTGCGATGGCATCGGGGTTGTCGGCGGTCGGGTTCAGCACCTCGCCCCAGTAGTTGGTGGGGATGCCGCCCATGTTGTAGTGCACGGTGGGCAGCACCGGGATCGGCTCTTTCGTGAGGTCCACACCGGCAAAGATGCGTGCGGATTCCGAGATGCCCGGCAGGCGCAGGTCCAGCGTTTCCGGCGGCAGGTGGTTGAGGTGCAGGTGGATGTGATCCTTATTCTCACCCACGCCGCGGCCTTCACGAATTTCCATCGTCATGCAGCGCGAAACCACGTCGCGGCTGGCCAGATCCTTATAGGTCGGCGCATAGCGCTCCATGAAGCGCTCGCCCTCGGAGTTGGTGAGGTAGCCCCCCTCGCCGCGCGCGCCTTCGGTGATCAGGCAGCCCGCGCCGTAGATGCCGGTGGGGTGGAACTGGACGAACTCCATGTCTTGCAGCGGCAGACCCGCACGGGCCGCCATGCCGCCGCCGTCGCCGGTGCAGGTATGTGCGGAGGTGGCAGAGAAGTACGCGCGGCCATAGCCGCCTGTCGCCAGCACGACCATCTTGGCGCTGAACAGATGCATGGTGCCGTCGTCGAGTTTCCAGCAGAGCACACCTTGGCAGACACCGTCGTCCGACATGATCAGGTCGATGGCGAAATATTCGATAAAGAATTCCGCGCTTTGCTTCAGCGACTGGCCGTAAAGCGTGTGCAGGATCGCGTGGCCGGTCCGGTCAGCGGCGGCACAGGTGCGCTGCACAGGCGGGCCTTCGCCGAATTCCGTGGTGTGGCCGCCGAAGGGACGCTGATAGATTTTTCCCTCTTCGGTGCGCGAGAAGGGCACGCCGTAATGCTCAAGCTCGTAAACCGCCTTGGGCGCTTCGCGGGCGAGGTATTCCATCGCATCGGTATCGCCCAGCCAGTCCGAGCCCTTGACCGTGTCATACATATGCCACTGCCAGTTGTCGGGGCCCATGTTGCTCAAGGACGCGGCGATGCCGCCCTGCGCGGCCACGGTGTGGCTGCGGGTGGGGAATACCTTAGAGATACAGGCCGTGCGCAGCCCCTGCTCCGCCATGCCCAAAGTCGCGCGCAGACCAGCACCGCCTGCCCCCACCACGACAACGTCATATTCGTGGGTTTCGTATTCATATGCTGCCATTTAATCGGTCTCCCGTTTGGGCGTATTGTTACAGGGCGAGCTTGGCGATGGCGAAAACGCCAACCGCTGCTGCGCCGTAGCTGATGATGGTCATCACGATGAGGGCGACTTTGTTGGCCAGCCCATGGACATAGTCCTCGATCAGCACCTGCACGCCGTCATTGAAATGTTTAAAGCCCACGATCAGCGTCAGCGCCGCCACGATGGCCGGGAAGGGCCGCGCGTAATAGGCAAGGATCTCTTCATATGTGCCGCCAAGCGCGCTGCCGAAGGTAAAGACGAACAGCGGGATCAGCACCAACAGCGCCAGCGAGGAGACTTTCATCGCCCAGAAATGCGCTGTGCCGGTTTTCGCTGAGCCAAGGCCGCGGGCGCGTTTGCGATCTGTCATGTATGCCATGGTGTCGCTCCTCAAACGATGATGATGGTCAGGATGGTCAGCACGACCGATCCGATCAGCACGGTCCAGCCCAGCTTTTCCGCGGTGGGGATATCGAGCATGCGGCCCGTATCCCAGATCAGGTGCCGCACACCGGCCAGCGTGTGATACCACAGGCCCAAGAGCGACAGGGTAAAGACCAGATCACCGAACCAGCTGGTCATGATCCCGTTCACCGTGTCGAAATACTCAAGCGACGTGGCCGCGGCGAGGAACCACCAAGCGATCAGCAGCGCGGTGATCAACATCGCGTTGCCGGTGATCCGGGTGAGAATCGACGTCATGGAAGTCAATTGGGGGCGATAAATCGTCAAATGCGGGGAAAGCGGGCGGTTACCCCGGTTCACATCGGCCATGGCGCGGTCCTTTGTCCTGTGCTTTGTCCTGTGCTTTGCATCTTGATAGCGGTTTTTACAGGACTGTCACGGGGAACTGCGGGGAATCTGCGGGGTTTGGTCGGTGTTTCGGTGGAAAAATGACAGAGTGATGTGGTCCTGCCCGCTTTTGTGATCACAGCAGATTATCGCGTGATCACAAAACTACTCCACCCCGAACGAAAAAGCGCGCCCCGATTGGGACGCGCTTCAAAACTCGTATGCCTTGAGGCTTAGGCGAGGCTCTCGTCGATGCCTTTGCAGGCTTCGACCAGACCTTTGACCGCGTTGACGGAGTTGTCGAACATCGCCTGCTCGTCTTTGTTCATCGAAATCTCGACGACACGCTCAACACCGCCTGCGCCGATCACGGTGGGCACGCCCACATAGAAGCCGTTCAAGCCGTAGGCCCCATCGACATACGCCGCCGCGGGCAACACGCGCTTTTGGTCCTTGAGGTAGGCTTCGGCCATCTCAATCGCGGAGGTAGCAGGCGCGTAGAAGGCGGAACCGGTCTTCAGCAGGCCGACGATCTCGGCGCCGCCGTCACGGGTGCGCTGCACGATGGCGTCGAGCTTGTCCTGCGTGGTCCAGCCCATCTTAACCAGATCCGGCAGCGGGATGCCTGCGACGGTGGAATAACGTACCAGCGGCACCATCGTGTCGCCGTGACCGCCCAGAACGAAGGCGGTGACGTCTTTCATGGACACGTTGAATTCGGTCGCGAGGAAGTGGCGGAAACGCGCGGAGTCGAGCACGCCAGCCATGCCGCAAACCTTGTTGTGCGGCAGGCCCGAGAATTCGCGCAGGGCCCAGACCATCGCGTCAAGCGGGTTGGTGATGCAGATCACGAAGGCGTCGGGGGCGTGTTTGGCAATGCCCTCGCCCACGGATTTCATGACCTTAAGGTTGATGCCCAAGAGGTCGTCGCGGCTCATGCCCGGCTTGCGCGCCACACCGGCGGTGACGATGCAGACGTCCGCGCCGGCGATGTCGGCGTAGTCTTGCGTGCCCGACATGGTGGCGTCGAACTTCCCCGAGGGGCCCGACGACGCGATATCGAGAGCTTTGCCCTCAGGGGTGCCCTCGGCAATGTCGAACAGGACGACATCGCCCAATTCCTTCAACGCTGCGAGATGGGCGAGAGTGCCGCCGATTTGCCCCGCGCCGATAAGCGCGATTTTGGGTCTGGCCATGGTCATGTCTCCGACAGAGGTTTCATTTGCGCCGGAGATACCGAAATGCACGGTCCCGTGCAAGTTGCAGCATTGGCGGGCGGCTAACCCCTGCCCTCACCACGAAAAAGGCCGCCCCGAGGGGCGGCCAATTGCTGAACTTTAAGGCGAAGAATTAGTCGCCTTGGTACTCAGGCTGCGATTCCAGACGCTCTTCGGTGCTGTCGATGTAGATGCGCACGTCGTCGCCTTCCACGTTTTGCAAAACCTGAAGTTCGTCAAATGTCACGGCCACCGGCTTTTCGCCCAGACCAAGGAAACCGCCCACGTTGATAACAACACGGTCAATCTGGCCGTTGTCGCCGATCAGGAGCGAGTCGATTTCACCGACGGTCTCATCGTTGGCACCATAGACATAGGAGCCTTCGAGGTCTTCGGCGCTCATCTGCTCGATCATCTCGGCTTCGGCATTGGCATAGCCTTCACGCTCAACTTCGGGGCGCGGCAGCAGTTCACGCTCAACGGTTTCGTCACCTGTGATCACGGTGGTGTTGGCTTCGGCTTCGTTGACAGCTTCTTCTGTCTCAGCTTCGGCGTTCTCCATCATGGTTTCGGCTTCTTGCGCCATTTCCTCGGATTCGGCCTCTACGTCATTGGCCATCTCTTCGGTCTCGGCTTCAAGGTTCTCGGCCGTGTTCTCGGTGTCTTGCACCAGTTCCTCGGTCTCGGCCTCTACGTCATTGGCCATTTCCTCGGTCTCGGCTTCGACATCGTTCGCCATCTCTTCGGCTTCGGTCTCGCCGTTGATGACGGTGACGTTCGCGTCAGTCTCGTTCATGGCGTCGCCTTCCATCTGCTCGCCATCCATCATGGGACGTTCGAACTCAGGCGCCTGCTCCAACATCTCTTTCGAGGTGTTCACAACGAGGAAGCGCTCGCCGCCTTCGTCGTTCAGGATGCGAATCTTGTCCATGGAGATGGAAACGTCACGTTCGCCCATGCCAAGGAAGCCGCCGATGCCGAGGATCACGGCAGTCACTTCGCCGTCCTGCGACAGGATGATGTCGTTAATCTCGCCAATATCATCCCACTCCTGCTCGGCGCCATCGGCGATGGGGGTAGCCGCGTCAACTTCGGCTTCGGAGTTGTAGATGCGCATGCCGATCAGGTCGGATGCAAGGAAATCTGTCTGCTCTACGGCAACGTTGCCAAAGCCTTCGGAATGCGCGTCAGCAAAGGCTGCGCCGGTCATGGTCAATACGATGGCCGTGGTGCTCAGAAAACGTTTCATTGTAGGTCTCCTTCCAAAAATGAGCGTTGCTTGCTCTTCTGGAACCACAACCCGGATGGCCCTCTCCAGTTCCACGGCGGCACAAATAAATGGCGGGACTTCGCCCAAGCAGCGGCAAGCCCCAAACATAGAAAAGGCGGCCCTAGGCCGCCCGCGCTTCCACGATATATTCCGCCCTCAGACGTCTTCGCCCTTGGCGGGCAACTCCTCCGCCAGCGCCTCGAAACCTTGGCCCGAGGCGACAAGACAGGTGATGCCGTTGACCCCGGTGACCGTGATCGTCCAACTGCCCGTCTGGTCGGAGGCGAAAACCTCAACCACCGCATTATCGCCGCCCAGCCCCATGGACTGGCGCATCTCGCCATAGCCATCGGCCAACCGCAGCACCACATGATCGCGCGGCGCGCAATTGCGCGGCGTCTGCGCCTCGGTCGTGGTGGCCAGCACAATCGCCGAAGCGGCGGTGAGCGCCGCGAGGTGAAGAAATTTAACGAAACCTGTCATAGCATCTGCCTTCGTATCGAAAGGCGTGATCCTTGGAGGATGGCAATGCGCCGTCTTTCGCACCGGCCCCCAAAGCAGCCTTGGTTGAAATGACTGCATCCGCTGCGCTGGAAACTGCCGCAGATGCGATGCAACTGACAGTGCGTCCCAAGGCTGAAAGACTGGTTAATCCGCCGCTCGGAAATCACCGCAACAGCTTCGCTGCGTCGCGGCATGTTTTGCCTTGAAGTTTTCGCACAAAAATGCCCCTCTGTGCGCAACAATGTTAGGCGGCCAGCGCGCCGCCCTGCCTGAGGAGCCTTCCATGACCGCCACAACCCGCCCCCTGCGTTCCGTTCTCTACATTCCCGGCTCCAAGCCCCGTGCCTTGGACAAGGCCCGCGGATTGGCCTGCGACGCGGTGATCTTCGACCTCGAAGATGCCGTCTCCCCCGATGAGAAGGTCGCTGCACGTGAAACATTGGCCGAGGCACTGGCCGAGGGCGGCTACGGCGCGCGGATGCGGGTGGTGCGGATCAACGGGCTCGATACCGAATGGGGCGCCGATGACGCCCGCGCCGCCGCCGCAATGAACCCCGATGCTATTCTCCTGCCCAAAGTCGGCTCCCCCGCCGATCTCGAAGCGCTGGCCGAGATCGTGGGCGACATCCCCCTTTGGGCGATGATGGAAACCCCCGGCGCCATGCTCAACGTCGCCGCCATCGCCGGGCACCGCCAGTTGCAGGCCATGGTCATGGGCACCAACGATCTGGCGAAAGACCTGCAAACCCGCTTCCGCCCCGACCGCCTGCCGCTGGTTACCGGGCTCGGCCTCTGTCTGCTCGCCGCCAAAGCGCATGGCGTGGCGATCATCGATGGGGTGTACAACGCCTTTAGAGACGAAGACGGGCTGCGCGCCGAATGCGCACAGGGCCGCGACATGGGGTTTGACGGCAAAACCCTGATCCACCCCGCGCAGCTCGACATCGCCAATGCCGCCTTCACCCCATCCGAAGACGAAGCCGCCCTCGCCCGCCGTCAGATCGACGCCTATGAAGAGGCACAGGCGGCAGGCCAAGGTGTGGCGGTCGTGGATGGCAAGATCGTGGAAAATCTCCATGTTGCCACCGCCCGCGAAACACTGGCAAAACTGGCGGCAATTGCAGCCATGAGCCCGGAGCCCTCGCCATGACAATCCTTATCCTCGGTCTGATCCTTTGGATCGGCGCCCATCTTTTCAAACGCCTGATGCCCGCCCAACGGGCGCAGATGGGCACCGCAGGCCGAGGCGCGGTGGCCGCCGCATTGGTCGTGGCGCTAGCCCTCATCATCTGGGGCTATCGCGCGGCGGAATTCATTCCGGTCTGGACCCCGCCGAGCTTCTTCATCCACATCAACAACCTGTTGATGGTACTGGCCTTTTGGGTCTTCGGCTCCAGCGCGGCCAAGGGCGCCAAGGCATGGCCCGCCTATAAAACCCGCCACCCGCAACTGCTGGCCGTGAAGATCTGGGCCACGGCACACCTTCTGGTCAACGGCGATCTCGCCTCCATCCTGCTCTTTGGCACCATGCTCGGCTGGGCAGTGAGCGAGGTCATCCTGATCAACCGCGCCGAGCCGGGCTGGACACCCCCGCCCCACGCAGGCCGCGCCACCTATATCCGCCTCATCGTGATCTCAACGATCCTCTTCGTTCTCGTCGCCGGCATTCACACATGGCTCGGCGTCATCCCCTTCCCCCATTGACCCCGGAGCCTTCCATGAAAGTTTACCGCTTCCTCTCCGAAGAAGACACATCCGCCTTTTGCCACAAGGTCACCGACGCGCTGAACAAAGGCTGGGAGCTTTACGGCTCCCCCACCCAAACATGGGACCACAAGGCCGGGGTCATGCGCTGCGGCCAAGCCGTGGTGAAAGACGCCCCCGGCACCTATTCGCCCGACACCAAATTGGGCGCGCAGTGATGAGCAAGACCAACCGGGGCCGCTTTTTCGAAGACTACAAACTGGGCGCGGTGCTGCATCACGCGGTGCCCCGCACAGTCGGCGCGGGCGAACGCGCGCTTTATCACGCGCTCTACCCCGCCCGGCACGCGCTCTATTCCGCCGACAGTTTCGCCCAGTCCTGCGGGCTGAAGGCCAGCCCGCTCGACGATATGATCGCCTTTCACATCGTCTTTGGCAAAACCGTGCCGGATGTCTCGCTCAATGCCGTGGCCAATCTGGGCTATGCCCAAGGCCGCTGGCTGCGCCCCGTCTGGCCCGGTGACACGCTGCGCGCCGAAAGCGAAGTGATCGGCCTCAAGCAAAACTCCAACGGCAAGACCGGCGTCGTCTGGGTCCGCACCACCGGGCTGAACCAGAATGACGAAACGGTGCTGGACTATGTCCGCTGGGTCATGGTGCGCAAAGGCGACCTCGACGCCCCCGCGCCCGAGACCACCCTGCCGGACCTGCCCGATGCGCTGACCGTGGATCAATTGCACATCCCGCAGGGCCTCGACTTTACCAATTACGACTTCGCCCGCGCCGGGGAGCCGCACCGCTGGGGCGATTATGAGGTCGGCGAAAAGATCGACCATGTCGACGGTGTCACGATCGAGGAAGCCGAACACATGATGGCCACGCGCCTGTGGCAGAACACCGCCAAGGTGCATTTTGACACCTCCGCCCGCCCCGACGGCTCGCGGCTGATCTATGGCGGTCATGTGATCTCCATGGCCCGCGCGCTGTCCTTCAACGGGCTGGCCAATGCGCAGATGGTCGTGGGGCTGAACGGCGGCGCCCATGCCAATCCCTGCCTTGCGGGCGATACCGTGCGTGCCTGGACCGAAGTGCTCGACAAGGCCGAGACGTCGGCCCCCGGTGTCGGTGCGCTGCGTCTGCGCCTTGTGGCGACCAAGGGCGGCGCCCCCTTCGAGATGCGCGACGAGGCCGGGAAATACCGCCCCGAGGTTTTGCTTGACCTCGATTACTGGGCGCTCATGCCGCGCTAAACAGCCGGTCCGCCCCTTCGGTGGGGCGGCCTATCCCCCCTTATTCAAGCAAAAATCAGCCGATTCGGAGCCGCTGAGCGGAAATGTGATCACACGTATTTATCGTGTGATCACAAAACTCATTTTTAGCTGGTCAAACCCGGCTTTCTCCGAAAAAACCCTTACAGGAACGAAAGTCATCCCCATACTACGGGGCAACTGGAACAGAAACGGGACCGTTTTCATGAACATCCACGAATATCAGGCAAAAGCCCTCCTGCGCAGCTATGGCGCCCCTGTCTCCGACGGCCGCGTTGTGCTGAAGGCAGAAGACGCCAAGAACGCAGCCGGCGAAATGGACGGGCCTCTCTGGGTTGTCAAAGCGCAGATTCACGCAGGCGGTCGCGGCAAGGGCAGCTTCAAAGAAGCCGCCGCTGGCGAAAAGGGCGGCGTGCGCCTTGCCAAATCCGTGGAAGAAGCGGCCGAGGAAGCCAAGAAGATGCTGGGCAAGACACTGGTCACGCACCAGACCGGCCCGGCAGGCAAGCAGGTCAACCGCATCTACATCGAAGACGGTTCCGACATCGAGCGTGAGCTGTACCTCGCCCTGCTGGTCGACCGTCAGACCAGCCGCATCTCCTTTGTCTGCTCCACCGAAGGCGGCATGGACATTGAAGAAGTCGCTGAAGCGACACCTGAGAAAATCCTCAGCTTCTCCGTCGACCCGGCCACCGGCTACCAGCCCTACCATGGCCGCCGCGTTGCCTTCTCGCTGGGTCTTGAGGGCGCCGCCGTCAAGCAATGCGTCAAGCTGATGGGTCAGCTCTACAAAGCCTTCATCGAGAAGGACATGGAGATGCTGGAGATCAACCCGCTGATCGTCATGCCCGGCAACGAACTCAAGGTGCTCGACGCCAAGGTCGGTTTCGACGGCAACGCCATGTACCGCCAGCCCGACATCGCCAACCTGCGCGACGAGACCGAGGAAGACGCTAAGGAACTCGAAGCCTCCAAGTATGACCTGAACTACATCGCGCTCGACGGTGAGATCGGCTGCATGGTGAACGGCGCGGGCCTTGCGATGGCGACCATGGACATCATCAAGCTCTACGGTGCGGAGCCTGCCAACTTCCTCGACGTGGGCGGTGGCGCGACCAAAGAGAAAGTGACCGAAGCCTTCAAGATCATCACCTCCGATGAGAACGTCAAAGGCATCCTCGTGAACATCTTCGGCGGCATCATGCGCTGTGACGTCATCGCCGAAGGCGTTGTCGCCGCGGTGAAAGAAGTCGGCCTGCAAGTGCCGCTAGTTGTCCGTCTCGAAGGCACGAACGTCGAAGAAGGCAAGGCGATCATCAACAACTCCGGTCTCGACGTCATCGCCGCCGACGACCTGAAGGATGGCGCGCAGAAGATCGTGAAAGCGGTCAAAGGCTAAGCCTTTTTGGCCAAGCCCGCAGGGCTTCGCGCCCGGGGGCATGGCCGATATCACCGTTCCCGCCGCCCTGCGGCGGCGGGGGCAGATGCGACGACACCGCGCCGCGCCCACCCGATCACGCAATGAGGTCAGTATGGATCAATCTCCCAAATCCTCCCCCGTTTTGACGGGTATTGCGCTATTGGGGGCGGGCATTCTGATCCGGCAATGGCAACCCGGCGCCCTGCGCCTGCCCGAACCGGTCAACCACCGGCGCCATGACCGTGGATTGCGCCGCGCCGCGCGGAAATCCCGTGACGGGCTGGCGATGATCCTGCCGTCGAACCTCACCGGCTCCATTGGCCGCAGCCTGATGATCATGGGTGCGGGCCTGCTGACCCTGCGGGTGCTGGACCTGCTGGTCGATCAAGATGAGCAGCTTTACTGATGCCCGTGCTGTCGCTCGCCCCCTTTACTCAACATGCGGCCAAGCCCGACAGCGCCCCGCGAAAGGCGGGCCTATGACACAGGCGCTTGCCTCTTCCCGCGCGGGCTGGTGGGTGATCCTTGCCCTGATCCTGGCCTTTGCCGCGCAGATGGTCGTTGTGAACGGCCTGCCCGCCGCCACCCAAACCACCCTGCTGGCCGAAGGCGGCTTTTACGAAAGCCTCTCCGTCGTGGGTTACATCCTTTGCATTCTCGCATTGGCCTGGACCCTGCGCGGCGCGGTGCTGCGGGTCTGGTATCTGCCGCTGGTGCTGGCGGTCATGGCAGCGCGCGAATTGGACCTCGACAAAAGCCTGTTCACCCGCGGCCTGTTTAAAGCCCGGCAGTATACCGGTGAGGGTGTCCCGCTGGGCGAGCGGCTAATCGCCGCGCTGATCCTTGCGCTGATCGTCACCGCCATCCTGCTGATGCTTCGGCGTCACGCCCGGCCCTATCTCACGGCCCTGTTTCGGGGCCGCGCTTGGGCGGGGGCCGTCCTGCTGGGGATCGGCTTCACCGTCGCTTACAAACTGCTCGACGGCATCGCGCGCAAACTCGCCCCCTTGGGGATCGAGATTTCCGCCGATGCCGAACGCACCGCCTTCGTCGTCGAGGAGATCGGGGAGCTTGGCATCCCGGTCATGTTCCTCGCCGCCATCCTGCTGTGGCCCGGCCCTGCGCCTGCCACGGCCCATCCCACCAACCGGGCGCACCGCGTCTGACGCCCCCGGGGCCTGCCCCCGGGATTAAACATCACCGACCAAGGAAGAAATCATGGCCGTACTAGTCAACGAAAACACCAAAGTCATCTGTCAGGGTCTGACCGGCTCTCAGGGGACGTTCCACACCGAACAGGCCATCGCCTATGGCACCAAGATGGTCGGCGGCGTGACCCCGGGCAAAGGCGGTCAAACGCATCTCGACCTGCCGGTCTTCAACTCCGTGCACGAAGCCAAACACGCGACCGAGGCCAATGCCTCCGTGATCTACGTCCCGCCCCCCTTCGCCGCCGACTCGATCCTTGAGGCAATCGACGCCGAGATGGAGCTGATCGTCTGCATCACCGAAGGCATCCCGGTGCTCGACATGGCCCGCGTCGCCCGCGCGCTCGAAGGTTCCAAGTCGCGCCTCATCGGCCCGAACTGCCCCGGTGTCATCACACCCGACGCCTGCAAGATCGGCATCATGCCGGGCCACATCCACCGTCGCGGCTCCGTCGGCGTCGTGTCCCGCTCGGGCACGCTGACCTATGAGGCCGTGAAGCAGACCACCGACATGGGCCTCGGCCAGTCCTCCGCCGTAGGCATCGGCGGCGACCCGATCAAAGGGACCGAGCATATCGACGTGCTGGAGATGTTCCTTGCCGATGACGAAACACAGTCGATCATCATGATCGGCGAAATCGGCGGCTCCGCCGAAGAGGAAGCGGCACAGTTCCTCGCCGATGAGAAGAAGAAGGGCCGCTGGAAGCCCACCGCTGGTTTCATCGCAGGCCGGACCGCCCCTCCCGGACGCCGCATGGGCCACGCAGGCGCGATCGTCGCCGGTGGCAAGGGCGACGCGGAGAGCAAGATCGAAGCGATGAAAGAAGCCGGGATCGTGGTCGCCGACAGCCCCGCCACACTGGGCGAAGCGGTCAAAGAAGCGATCGACAAAGGCTGATGCCTGCCGGGCGGGCCATGGCCCGCCCATTGACCCACTCCGCAAAGCACTATGTTTTGCGGGGTCTTGATAAAAACCACCCGGCGTCGCCGACAGCGAAGGAGGGCAAGATGCACATTCAGACCGCGGTCAATCTCTGCCCGCTTTCGCCCGGCGCCGGCCCGCGGGCAAACGCCCGATCCGGCGGCCTCGCAGGGCCCTGCACCTCCGCCTTCGATACCTATGGCCCCCCGCCCCGGGCCTGACTATAGACCGACCCTGATTCTGACCCTGTCCCGTCTGCCCCGCCGAACAAAGGTGACCCAATGACCGACCAACCCGCCAACGAACAATTCCACGCCTCTTCCTTTATGGAAGGCGACAACGCGGAATATCTTGAGGCGATGTACGCCCGCTATGCCAACGATCCCAACGCGGTTGACGAGGCATGGCAAACGTTCTTTGCGGCGATGGGCGATGACGCCGAAACCGCGCAAGCCGAGGCCGCTGGCCCCTCTTGGGCACGCCCCGATTGGCCCCCCGCCCCGCAGAGCGAGGTGATGGGCGCGCTGACCGGCGTCTGGCCCGAACCGACCGAGGCGAAGGCCGCAGGCGAGAAGATCAAGAAAAAGGCCGAGGAAAAGGGCGTGCCCGTTTCCGACGATCAAATCCGCGCCGCCGTGCTCGACAGTATCCGCGCGCTCATGCTGATCCGCGCCTACCGCATTCGTGGCCACCTCGCCGCCACGCTCGACCCTCTGGGCATGCGCGACATGGGCGAACAGCCCGAGCTTGACCCCAAGTCCTACGGTTTCACCGATGCCGACATGGACCGCCCGATCTTCATCGACAATGTGCTCGGCCTCGAAGTGGCCACCATGAAGCAGATCGTCGGCATCGTCCGCTCGACCTACTGCGGCACCTTCGCGCTGCAATATATGCATATCTCCGACCCCGAACAGGCCGGTTGGTTGAAAGAGCGGATCGAAGGCTACGGCAAGGAAATCGCCTTTACCAAGGAAGGCCGCAAGGCAATCCTGAGCAAGCTGGTCGAAGCCGAAGGTTTCGAAAAATTCCTCCACGTCAAATACATGGGCACCAAACGTTTCGGCCTCGATGGCGGCGAAAGCCTTGTCCCGGCGATGGAGCAGATCATCAAGCGCGGCGGCCAGTTGGGCGTCAAGGACATCGTCATCGGGATGCCCCACCGGGGCCGCCTCTCGGTCCTTGCCAACGTCATGCAAAAGCCCTACCGCGCGATCTTTAACGAATTCCAAGGCGGCAGCTTCAAACCCGACGATGTGGATGGCTCGGGCGATGTGAAATACCACCTCGGCGCGTCGTCCGACCGTGAGTTTGACGGCAACTCCGTGCACCTGTCGCTGACCGCGAACCCCTCCCACCTTGAAGCGGTGAACCCCGTGGTGCTGGGCAAGGTCCGCGCCAAGCAGGACCAATTGAACGACGAAGACCGCACCGCCGTCATGCCCGTGCTCCTGCACGGTGACGCGGCTTTTGCGGGCCAAGGCGTCGTGGCCGAATGTTTCGCGCTTTCGGGCCTCAAGGGCCATAAGACCGGCGGCACCATGCATATCGTGGTGAACAACCAGATCGGCTTCACCACCGCGCCGCATTTCTCGCGCTCCTCCCCCTATCCGACCGACAACGCGCTTGTGGTCGAGGCGCCGATCTTCCACGTCAACGGCGATGATCCCGAAGCGGTCGTTCACGCCGCCCGCGTCGCGACCGAGTTCCGCCAGAAGTTCCACAAGGACGTGGTCATCGACATTTTCTGCTACCGCCGCTTTGGTCACAACGAAGGCGACGAGCCGATGTTCACCAACCCGGTGATGTACAAGAGCGTCAAGAAACAGAAAACCACGCTGAGCCTTTATACCTCGCGTCTGGTGGCCGACGGTCTGATCCCCGAGGGTGAGATCGAAGACATGAAGACCGCCTTCCAGAACCATCTGAATGATGAGTTCGAAGCCGGAAAAGACTACCGCCCGAACAAGGCCGACTGGCTGGACGGCAAATGGTCCGGCATGGACAAAAAGAACAAGTCCTACCAGCGCGGCAAAACCGCCATCGCCCCCGAGACGCTGCAAGACGTCGGTAAGGCGATCACCACCGCGCCCGAGGGCTTCCCCCTGCATAAAACCATCGGTCGCCTGCTCGACGCGAAGAAGAAGATGTTCGAAAGCGGTGAGGGCTTTGACTGGGCCACGGCTGAGGCGCTCGCCTTCGGCTCCCTGCTGACCGAGGGGTACAAGGTCCGTCTGTCGGGTCAGGACAGCACGCGCGGCACCTTCAGCCAACGGCACTCGGCCTTCATCAACCAAGAGAACGAAGACCGTTACTACCCGCTGAACCACATCCGCGAAGGTCAGGCCGAATATGAGGTCATCGACTCCATGCTCAGCGAATATGCGGTGCTGGGCTTTGAATACGGCTACTCGTTGGCCGAACCCAATGCGCTGACGCTTTGGGAGGCGCAGTTCGGCGACTTCGCCAATGGCGCGCAGATCATGTTCGACCAGTTCATCTCAAGCGGTGAAAGCAAATGGCTGCGCATGTCGGGCCTCGTCTGCCTGATGCCGCATGGCTATGAGGGTCAGGGGCCCGAGCACTCCTCGGCCCGTCTGGAGCGTTTCCTCACCATGTGCGGTGGCGACAACTGGATCGTGGCGAACTGCACCACGCCCGCCAACTACTTCCACATCCTGCGCCGCCAGCTGCACCGCAGCTACCGCAAGCCGCTGATGTTGATGACGCCCAAGTCGCTGCTGCGCCACAAGCTGGCCATCAGCAAGGCCGATGAATTCACCACTGGGTCAAGCTTCCACCGGGTGCTTTGGGATGACGCCGAAAAGGGCAACTCCGACACCAAACTGGTCGCGGATGACAAGATCAAGCGCGTGGTGATGTGTTCGGGCAAGGTCTATTACGACCTGCTGGAAGAGCGTGACGCCCGCGGCATCGACGACATCTACCTCCTGCGCTTCGAGCAGTTCTACCCCTTCCCCGCGCAATCCGCCGTGAAGGAGCTGGAACGCTTCAAAGGGGCCGAGATGATCTGGTGTCAGGAAGAGCCCAAGAACCAAGGTGCATGGTCCTTCATCGAGCCCAATATCGAATGGGTTCTGGGCCGCATCGACGCGAAACATGGCCGCGCCTCCTATGTGGGCCGCGCCACCTCGGCCTCGCCCGCCACGGGTCTGGCCAGCCAGCACAAAGCACAACAAGCCGCCCTCGTTGACGAGGCGCTGACCATCAAAGGAAAGTAAACCATGACAACCGAAGTACGCGTCCCAACGCTGGGCGAATCCGTCACAGAAGCCACCGTTGCCACATGGTTCAAGAAACCCGGTGATACCGTCGCGGTGGATGAAATGCTCTGCGAGTTGGAAACCGACAAGGTGACTGTCGAGGTGCCCTCCCCCGTCGCAGGCACCCTGAGCGAGATCGTGGCCCAAGAAGGCGACACCGTGGGCGTCGACGCCCTTCTGGCCAATGTCAGCGAAGGCGACAGCGGCTCGGCGGCCGCGCCCAAGGCCAAGGAAGCCGCCGAAGACTCTGGCACCGCCTCCCAGTCCGACCGTGGCGGCGATGCGCCCAAAGCAATCGACGCAGGCGCTACCGAAGTCGCCGCCCGCGAAGGTCAAAGCATCGACGTGCAAGTGCCCACCTTGGGCGAGTCGGTGACCGAAGCGACCGTGAGCACTTGGTTCAAAAAGGTCGGCGACAAGGTCGAAGCCGATGAGATGCTCTGCGAGTTGGAGACCGACAAAGTTAGCGTCGAAGTCCCCGCCCCCGCCGCAGGCGTGCTGGCCGAAATCTTTGCCGAAGAAGGCAGCACAGTCGAAGCATCCGCCACACTGGCCGCGCTGACCACCGGCGCAGGCGCTGCTGCCCCCAAGGGTGAAGACGCGCAATCCGGTGCCGGTGCCGCGCCTGAGACCAAGCCCGCCGATGGCAAAGATGTCGAAGACGCGCCTTCCGCCAAGAAAGCGATGGCCGAAGCAGGCATCAGCCGCGATCAGGTCACAGCTTCGGGCCGCGATGGCCGCGTGATGAAGGAAGACGTGGCCAAAGCCGTGGCCGCAGGCGCCTCCGCGCCGAAAGCCGAGGCGAAACCCGCAGCACCGCGCGCCGCCTCCGCCCCCGATGACGCCGCCCGCGAAGAGCGCGTCAAGATGACCCGCCTCAAGCAGACCATGGCGCGTCGCCTAAAGGAAGCGCAGAACACCGCCGCGATCCTGACGACCTTTAACGAGGTCGACATGACCGAGGTCATGGCCCTGCGCAACGCCTACAAGGCCGACTTCGAGAAGAAGCACGGCGTGCGGATGGGCTTCATGTCCTTCTTCACCAAGGCCTGCTGCCACGCGCTGAAAGAGATCCCCGAGGTCAACGCCGAGATCGACGGCACCGACGTGATCTACAAGAACTACGTCCATATGGGCGTCGCCGCAGGCACGCCCACGGGCCTCGTGGTGCCGGTGATCAAGGACGCCGACGCGATGTCCTTTGCCGAGATCGAGAAGGCCGTGAACGCCATGGGCAAGAAAGCCCGTGACGGCAAGCTGACCATGGCCGACATGACCGGCGGCACCTTCACCATCTCCAACGGCGGTGTCTACGGCTCGCTGATGACCGCGCCGATCCTGAACCCGCCGCAGTCCGGCATCCTCGGCATGGCCAAGATTCAGGACCGCCCGATGGCGATCAACGGTGAGGTCGTGATCCGTCCGATGATGTATATCTCGCTCAGCTACGACCACCGCCTGATCGACGGCAAAGGTGCTGTGACCTTCCTCGTCCGCGTCAAAGAGATGCTGGAAGATCCGCGCCGTCTGTTGATGGATCTGTGATACTATGGGCGGGGGGCGACCCCCGCCCTATCTACCTGTGGACCCGTGGGTTTTCCCACATAGCGAAAGGACACAGACCATGAGTGAAACCACCCTCCTCGCCGCCTATGGCCTTCTGGTCATGCTTACGATCCTCTTGCAGGTGTTGGGCGCGACCCGGCAACTCTCGATGGGCTACCTGATGTCCTCGCGCGACGAGACGCGCACCACAACCGGGATGACCGCCCGTCTGGGCCGCGCGCTTGATAACTCTGTCGTGGCCATGGCGATCTTCGCCCCCGCCGTGCTGCTGGTCGAGATCATGGGCCGCAACAACAGCGCCACCTTGCTCGCCGCACAGGTCTTTTTGCTGGCGCGGATCATCTATTTGATCGTCTACGCCCTCGGCGTGCCGACGATCCGCACGCTGGCGTGGCTCGCAGGCTATGCCGCCACCGCCGTTCTTTATTTCCACGCGCTCTGAAAGGCATTCCCATGCAGATGATCTGCCACTTCGACGTCACCGATTTCGCCGCTTGGAAAGACGCATTCGACGCCGATGCCGAAGCGCGGCGCAATGCGGGGCTCTCGGTGCTGCAAATCTGGCAACACGCCGACAGCAGCACGAAAGCCTCTGTCCTGTTGGATGTGAACGACCGCAAAAAGGCCGATGACTGGCTCGCCCGATCAGATGCGCTGAGCAGCGATGACAAGGGCACCGTGACCAGTTCCACCGCCTATTTCGTGAAATCCGCATGAGCGCCGAGCTGACCGTCCTGACCCTCGCGGCCCTGCTACAGGGGCTGCAATTCGTGCTCTACGCCGTGCCCGCCAACCGGGAGCTTGGCCCCGGCTACACCATGTCGGCGCGCGACCGTGAGCCGTCGCGCGCGATGAGCGACCGCACCGCCCGTCTGGGCCGCGCGCTCGACAACCATTTCGAAGGGCTGATCCTTTTCGGCATCGCCGTGGGCGTGGTGCAGATGTCGGGCCAGAACACCGCCTTCACCGCCGCCTGCGCTTGGGTCTATCTCATCGCCCGGCTGCTCTATATTCCCGCCTATGCGCTTGGCCTGCGCCCGCATCGGTCGTTCATCTGGATCATCGGTTTCGCCGCGACCATGCTGATGCTGCTGGCGGCCCTCGTTTAACCCTATCCCCAAACACCCGCAGGCAGCGGCGCTTGCACCTGAAACCCGCGCCTCATACCTTGCCTGCACCACCCGACTGCTAAGGAGACCCCCCATGTCGAGCTATGATGTCATCGTGATCGGCTCCGGCCCCGGCGGCTATGTCGCCGCCATCCGTTGCGCGCAACTGGGCCTGAAAACCGCCTGTGTCGAAGGCCGTGAGACCCTCGGCGGCACCTGCCTCAACGTGGGCTGCATCCCCTCCAAGGCGCTGCTCCACGCCACGCATATGCTGCATGAGGCCGAGCATAATTTCGAAGAGATGGGTCTCAAGGCGAAAGCGCCGACCGTCGATTGGAAGCAGATGCTGACCTACAAAGACAAGACCATCGAGACCAACACCAAAGGCATCGAATTCCTGTTCAAAAAGAACAAGATTGACTGGCTCAAGGGCTGGGGTTCGATCCCCGAGGCGGGCAAGGTCAAGGTCGGCGATGAGGTCCATGAGGCCAAGAACATCATCATCGCCTCCGGCTCTGAAGCCGCAGGGCTGCCGGGCGTCGAAGTCGACGAGAAAACCGTCGTCACCTCCACCGGCGCGCTGGAACTGGGCAAGATCCCCAAGAAGATGGTGGTGATCGGCGCAGGCGTGATCGGGCTGGAACTGGGCAGCGTCTATGCCCGTCTCGGCACCGAGATTACGGTCGTCGAATATCTCGACGTGATCACCCCCGGCATGGACCCCGAGGTGCAAAAGACCTTCCAGCGCATGCTGAAAAAGCAGGGGCTGAACTTCGTCATGGGCGCTGCCGTGCAGAAAACCGAAGTCGCCAAAGGCAAGGCCACGGTCAGCTACAAGCTGCGCAAGGACGACAGCGAACATGAGATCGAAGCCGATGCCGTGCTCGTCGCCACAGGCCGCAAGCCGGTGATCAAAGGCATGGGGCTCGACGATCTCGGCATCAAGATGACCGAGCGCGGCCAGATCGCCGTCAACGACCAGTGGGAGACCTCCGTCAAAGGCGTCTATGCCATCGGCGACGTGATCGAAGGCCCGATGCTGGCCCATAAGGCCGAGGACGAAGGCATGGCCGCCGCCGAAGTCATCGCGGGCAAGCATGGCCATGTGAACTACGGCGTGATCCCCGGCGTGATCTACACCCACCCGGAAGTCGCCAGCGTGGGCGAGACCGAGGCAACGCTGAAGGAAGCGGGCCGGGCCTATAAAGTCGGCAAATTCTCCTTCATGGGCAACGCGCGGGCCAAAGCGGTCTTTGCCGGCGACGGTTTCGTCAAGCTGATCGCGGATAAGGAGACTGACCGCATCCTCGGCTGCCACATCATCGGCCCCGGCGCGGGCGATCTGATCCACGAGGTCTGCGTGGCGATGGAATTCGGTGCCTCGGCGCAGGATCTGGCGATGACCTGCCACGCGCATCCGACCTATTCCGAAGCCGTGCGCGAAGCCGCACTGGCCTGCGGCGACGGGCCGATCCACATGTAAGACGACGGGGCGGGCCAAGGGTCCGCCCCTTTTCGTTGCGCAGGCGGCGCACGCTGCGGCTATCGCGCATTAACCACCCTGCCCTACAACCTCCCCCGTCGCGACATTCACGGAAGACGAGGCCCCTTGCGGGTCATGTCGATACGTAGAGACATGCAGGGTGACGCCTGTCTTTTCCACCTCCCCCGGCGGCGCCGCTACTTTCAACGGCTTCCTAAATATCTGAGATTGCATCCCACGAAACCATCGTTTCAGCGGGCACTACAGCATGCCGACAAATCGCAAAGGGCAGCGCCGACCCGCGGGATGGTGCTGCAAGCGCCCCCCAGGGGGGCGGGTCGGCGCTGCCCGGCCTGCGGCCGGGCGGGTCATTCCGAGAGCCCCTCGAAGACCAATAAAGGCGAGCGGGCCGCGCCTATTCCGCCTCCGTAGGCCGCCACCCCGCCTCGCGCAGCAGCGCGTCGGAATGGCTCTCCACCTCCTGCTCCAACCGCGCCATGAAGGCGCGCTTGTCCAGCCCCGGCTCGATCGGCTCCAGAAACTCCACCACGGCCAAGCCCGGGCGGCGGTAGAGCCCCCGGCGCGGCCAGAAGTAGCCCGCATTTGTCGCCGCAGGCACGCAGACCTGTCCCAGTTGATCGTAAAGCACCGCCGTGCCGACCTTGTAAGGCGCGCTGAGCCCCGGGGCGACACGGGTGCCTTGGGAATAGATCACGATCTGCCCCGGCTCCACCCGGCCCGCGTTCACGTCTTCCATCATCTTGGTAATCGCCTGCCCGCGCTTGCCCCGGTTCACGGCGATCATTTGCATCCGCTTGGTGTATTGCCCGATCACCGGCGTCCAAAGCACCTCGCGCTTCATGATGAACTTGGCCCGCGGCAGGGCGTGGAAGATCATGATGATATCGAGGAACGATTGATGTTTGGCCGCGATCAGAACCTCACCCTCGGGGATTTGGCCGCGCACTTCGCAGCGCAGCCCGATCAGCCAACGCGCCGTCCACATGGCCCAAGCGGCATAGGCTTTGCAGCCCGCATAGGCCCCGCGTTTGGAAAACATCGCCCAAGGCGCGAAGGCCAGCCCGATCACCGGCATCGCCACGGTCACCTGCACGATATAAAGGATCGAGCGGACCCACTGCAGCAGCTTCATGTCAACTCCCTCAATGTACGCCGCGCGGCGGCCCCGGTGGCGGCAAAGGCGACCGCGCCGACGAGAAGCGGCACCATCAGCGGCACGGCCCAATGCCAGCCCTGGAAGCCCAAGCCGGTCAGAAATCCGCCCGCCTCGCCCGCGTCAGGCAGCAACACCACCGCGATCATGCCCAAAGTCGCGCCCGCCGCCGCACCCAGCAGCGCGCGCAGGGTGAAACGGCGGATGAAGGCCCGCGCGATATAGTCATCGGTCGCCCCCACCAGCCGCAGCACCGCGATCACCTGCGCATTGGCCGCAAGCGCCGCTTGCGCGGCAAGCGTCACCATCGCGGCCACCGCAGCCCCGATCAACAGCGTCGAAATCCAGCCCAAGAGGCGCAGACGGCTCGCTGCCGCCACCAGCGGCGCGCGCCAACGGCTGTGATCGTCCAACACCGCGCCCGGCACCTCAGCCGAGAGACGCAGGCGCAGGCCCACGGGGTCCAACCCCTCGCCCTCCTCGACCACTTCGATCAGGCGCGGCACCGGCAGGTTCTCCATCGCCAATTCCGGGCCAAACCACGGGGCGAGCAGCACTTCTTGCTCCGCATCCGTCAGGGCACGGGCCGAAGCCACACCCTTGGTCGTCTGCAACACCTTCAAAGCCGCCTCCGTCTGGGCCGCACGTTGGTCCAGCGGCGCCACGATCCGCACCGTCGCCGACTGCGCCAACTCCTGCCCCCAGACCTGCGCCAAACGGCCCGATGCCAGCGACAGCGCCAAGGCAAAGACCGCCAGAAAGGCCATCGCCCCCGCTGCGAAAAGCGTCAGTTGCGCGGTGAACCCTGAAGGCGGCACCACGCGGTCGGCCTGCCGATCACCTTTGAAAATCGCGCGCAGGGCGCCCAGATCGAAGCGCTTCACAGATCCGCCCCCGCCAGTTGGATGCGCCGGTTCGCGATACGCAGCACGCGGGCCTGCACATGCGCCTTGGTGGCGCGGATGAGGCCCAGATCATGGGTGGCGATCAACACGGTCTTGCCCATGCGGTTCAACTCGATCAGCAGGCGCAGCAGCCGCTGGGACATCTCCCAGTCAATGTTCCCCGTCGGCTCATCCGCCAAGATCACATCGGGGGACATGATCACCGCGCGCGCCAATGCGGCCCGCTGCCGCTCCCCGCCCGAAAGCTCAGGCGGCAGGGCGTCGGCGCGGTTGGTAAGGCCAACCCAAGACATCAATTCTTCCAGATCGGTGCCCCCCGCCTCGGCCCCACGGCCCGAGACATTCAGCGGCAGGGCCACATTCTCGGTCAGCGGGAGGTGGTCGAGGAATTTCACGTCCTGATGCACCACGCCGACGCGGCGGCGCATCAGCGCGATGTCATCGCGTCCCAGCCCGCGCACGTCTTGCCCGAACATCCGCAGATGCCCCGCCGTGGGCAAAAGCGCCCCGTAGCAGAGCTTCATCAAGGTGGTCTTGCCCGCGCCCGAGGGGCCGGTCAGAAAATGGAAGGATCCGGGGGCGAGTTTCAGCGTGATGTCGGACAGCAATTCGCCCCCGCCATAGCTGTAGGCCACATTTTCGAGCTCTATCACGCATCCACCTTAAAAAACTTCGACCTGTTGTGCCTCAGCACCGGAAAGGATTCAATCACTCAGAACCCCAGCACCCTGCCCAGATATCACTTTTCCTACGTTATTCTAGGACATATGCTGCCCGTTACGATCTCAGAGCACCGAACGAACCCAGGAATGACCATGCGGCTGATCTGCCCCAACTGCGACGCGCAATACGAAGTCCCCGACGATGTGATGCCGGCTGCAGGGCGTGACGTGCAATGTTCCAACTGTGGGCAGACGTGGTTCCAGCATCACCCCGACAACGCGCCGGAGGCCGAAGAGGATGATTTCGCCGACGACGTGATGCGGATGAAGCAGCGCGGCCCGGATGAGGACACGGAAGCCGCCGCAGCGGCCAGCCTGCCCGATTTGCAGCCCTTCGGCGATGAAGAGGAAGACGCGCCCTTCGAAGACGAATTCGACCCCGAGGAGGAAACGCCCCAACCCGCCCCCGCCGCGCCGGTGCGCCGCCCCCTCGACCCCGCCATCGCCGAGATCCTCCGCCAAGAGGCCGCGGCAGAGCAAGAAGCCCGCCGCCGTCGCCAGTCGGAACCGCTGGAAAGCCAGCCGGACCTCGGCCTAGAAGACGCGCCCCGGCCCCAGCCGCAGCAAAGGGCTGAGATTGCGGCAGAAGACCATGTGCCCGAGGATGAAGACGCCCGCCGCGCCCATGAGGCCCGGCTGCGCATGGCCAAGATGCGCGGAGAGCCGGTCCCGGAAAGCGAAGTTGACGCCTATGGCAGCGCCTCGCGCCGCGATCTTCTGCCCGATATCGAAGAGATTAACTCGACCCTGCGCCATGACGGGCAAGAGGGCGCGCAGGCCGGGCCCACCCCCACCGCCGCGCTCGACCGCCCCGAAAAGCCGCAGAAATCCGGCGGGTTCATGCGGGGGTTCACCATAATGATCGTCTTGGCGGCCCTGCTCGCGGCGGTCTATGTCTACGCGCCCGAGATCGCGCAATCCCTGCCGCAGGCCGATCCCTATTTGTCGTCCTATGTGGCATGGATGGACGATGCGCGGCTCTGGCTCGACGGGCAGTTGCAAGACCTGCTGGTCTGGCTCGACACCGTGGCGACCCAGTCGCAGGGCTAGGCCCGATCAGAACCGATCCAACAGCCTGTTGAGGTAATCCCGCTCCACTTCGGGCCGCTCCGCCTCGCCCGAGCGGCGGCGGATTTCGTCCAGCAACCGCCGCGCGCGGCCCTGATCGTCCGGCCCCTGCGCCAGCGGCGCGTCCGAGCTATTGGCTCCGCTGCCGCCCTGCTCACGCCCAAGCGGATCGCGCCCCTCGCCGCGCTGATCGCCGCCCTCTGCCGTGCCTTGGCCCGGCTGGCCTGCGCGTTGCTCCTGTTCCATCGCTTCACCGAGGGCGCGCATGCCCTCGCGCAGCGCTTCCATCGCCTGCGCCTGATTGTCGATCGCCTCGGCCAGTTCATCGCGGCGCAGCGCCTCTCCGGCGCGGTCCATCGCCTCGCCCGCGCGGTCCAGCGCGTCGCGGGCCACGTCCCCCTCAGCCGTGCCCTGCCCGGGCAAACGCCCTTGCTGGCGGCGCAGCTCGTCGCGCAGTGCTTGCTGGCGTCCGGCCAGCCCTTCCTCGCCCCCTTCTTCACCAGAGGGGCCGCCCTGCCCGCGCTGGCCTTCATGGCTCTCGCCGCGCCCCTGCCCGCCGTTGCGCCCTTCGTTGCCGTCACTCTCGCCCGCGCCGGTGCCGGGGTTGAACTGCTCTTGCAGGTCGCGGAAGGCCTGATCGCTCAGCCCCTGTTGCTCACGCAGCGTGTCCGACAGCCCCTCCATCGCCTGCTCACCGGGCGAATTGCCGCCCTGACCCGGCTGGCCTTCGGTGACGCGCATGTTCTCCATCATTTCCTGCAACTGGCGCAGCGCCTCGGCGGCCTCGGCCATGCGGCCCTGCTCCATCAACTCCTGAATGCGGTCCATCATGCGTTGCAGATCGTCTTGGGTCATCTGCATCGCCTCGCCCTGCGGCTGCTGGTCTTCGCCCGCGCCCTCCTGCGCCTGCTGGCGCTGGAGTTGCTCAAGGTAGTCTTCGGTGGCGCGGCGCAACTCGTCCATCAACTCGGCGATTTCGGCCTGAGAGGCACCGTTCTTCATCGCCTCGTTCAGCCGGTCCTGCGCGCGGCGCATCCGCTCAAGCGCATCGGCCAACACGCCTTCTTCCAACTCAATCGCCAGCGCCCAGAGGTCTTCGGCCAGATCGGTCTGCACCTCTTCATCCAGCCCGTAGCGCGCCCGCAGTTCCAATCGCCGGATTACCTGCTTGAGCCGCAGTGCTGTCACCTCCGAGCGCAGGTCATCCCCGGGGGCGTAGGTCACGGCGCGCAGCACCTGCGCGATGCGCGGTGCATTGGCGCGCGACCACAAAAGATCGCGCCGCATCTCAATCACCGCTGCTGCCGCCGGATCGAAAAAGCGCCGCCCCGGCAAGGTCAACTGGGTCCACTCGGTCACGGCCTGCTGTTCGGAGGCGTCCAAGACCGAAAGTTGCAGCGACACCGGCAAATTGGCCCATGGGTGTTTCGAGAAATTCTCGATCAACGTCTCTTCGAAATCCCGCCGGTCGCCGCTGATCGGCATGGGCAGCGGCACGACGATCTCAGGCCGCGGCTCGGGGTCGACGGTCAGACCATAGCGTCGGTCGACGGAGGCCAGATCGAGGCTGATCCGCGCCTCTCCGGCTTCGACGCCATAGTCGTCGCGCGCAAGGAACGGCAGGCTCATCTCTCCCAAGGCGGTCACCTCAGGCGGGCCGAGCCGTTCGACCTGCGGCACGGCATCGGGCAAAAGCGTGATCTGCCACGCCCGCGCCCCCGGCCCGTCGATGCTGATCTCACCGCTTTGGCGCAGGGTGAAATCCTGCGCGGGTTCCGAGGATGCCGCCACCTCGCGGCCCGAGACGTTCTCCGCCACCGTCAACGCGCCCAATTCGCCATAGAGCCGCAGGGTGATCAGCGTGCCCTCAGGCAGCGACAGCGCCCCGGCCTCAAGATCGTTGAGGTAGAGCGTCGGCTTGCCGGTATGGCGCGGCGGCTCGGCCCAGCCTTCCCAAACGGGGCCGGAGGCGAGCGTGCCGCCCGTCCCGCCGGGGGCCAGATGCGTCACCTCGCCCAACCGCCAGACGGAGCCGAAGACAAGCGCCACGATGAACCCAAGCAAAGCCACATAGCGCAGCGCATAGGGATCGGCCTGCGCGACCCGAAGGTCGCCCTTCACCGGCTTGGCCGCAGCCGCCCGCGCAGCCATGCGCCGCTGATGCGCCTGCCAGACCGCCGCCGAGGCGGCATCGCTTGCGCCAATCGCCTGATCGTCCAAGAGCGCCCGAATGGGCCGCCCCGGCAGGCTGGCATCCAAGCGCGCCAGCGCCGCCGCGCGGGATGGCAGACGGAAACGGCGCAGCGCAAAGATCAGAGTAAAGAGGGCCGCAAGACTGATGACGGCCAGCACCGCCCAAAGCGCGCCGCCCGCCAAAGCATCCTGCGCCCCCATCATCAGCACCGCCAGCACCAGCGCCAGCATGGGCCAGAACGCCTGCACCATGGCCTCGGCCAGCATCCCCGCCCAGGTCAGCCGCAGGGGCCAACGCAAAGCGCGCAGCCCGTCTGTCCTGTCAGTGGATCTCTCCATGCGTCACGCTCCGGTGGCCCGGCGGCGGGATGCCGTCAAAGCCATTCAGGGATGGTATCGCGGTTTATCATTTCGTCAAAGCTTGGCCGTGGGCGGATAACCGCGAATTGATCGCCATTCACCAGCACCTCGGGGATCAGGGGTCGCGAATTATACTCGCTGCTCATCACCGCGCCATAAGCCCCGGCAGAACGGAAGGCCACCAGATCGCCTGAGCCGAGCACCGGCATCATCCGCTGTTTGGCAAAAGTATCACCGGATTCGCAGACCGGGCCCACGATATCGACGGGGCGCGGTTCGGCCCCCGGGGCGGGTTCGTTCAGCGGCACGATGTCATGCCATGCGTCATACATCGCGGGGCGGATCAGATCGTTCATCGCGGCATCAAGGATCAGAAAATCGCGGCCCTCGCCGGATTTAAGATAGATCACCTCGCTCACCAGCACACCTGCGTTGCCCGCGATCAGGCGGCCCGGCTCGATCTCGACCTCGCAGCCCAGATGCCCCAGCGTGCGCTGGACCATCGCACCGTAATCCGTGGGCAGCGGCGGGGCGGAATTGGACCGCTCGTAGGGAATGCCCAGCCCCCCGCCGAGGTCGAGCCGCCGGATCTCATGGCCATCGGCGCGCAGGACCTCGGTCAGCTCCGCGACCTTGCCGTAGGCTTGCTCAAAGGGGGCAAGATCGGTCAACTGGCTGCCGATATGCACGTCGATGCCGACGATCTTGAGCCCCGGCAGTTTGGCCGCCATGGCATAGACTTCGCGGGCGCGGGCGATGGGGATGCCGAACTTATTCTCGCTCTTGCCGGTGGCGATCTTGGCGTGGGTCTTCGCGTCGACATCCGGGTTTACGCGGATGGTGATCGGGGCCACTTTGCCCAATTCACGCGCCACGACATCCAGCAGGATCATCTCTGGCTCGCTCTCGACGTTGAACTGGCGGATGCCCCCCGTCAGCGCCAATTCGATCTCTTCCCGGGTCTTGCCAACGCCGGAAAAGACGATCCTGTCGCCCGGCACGCCCGCCGCCTTGGCCCGGCGGTATTCCCCGCCCGAGACCACATCCATCCCCGCGCCCGCCTGCGCCAACGTGCGCAAGACGGCTTGGTTGGAGTTCGCCTTCATCGCGTAGCAGACCAGATGGTCCATCCCCGACAGCGCGTCGTCAAAAAGGTGGAAATGGCGCAGCAGCGTGGCGGTGGAATAGACATAGACGGGCGTGCCCACGGCGGCGGCAATCTCGGCCAGGCTTACGTCTTCGGCGTGCAACACACCGTCTTTATAGAGAAAATGATCCATCTGCGCTTGGCCCCATGTCGTCGCCGCTTATCTGATGGGCGCTGTCCGCAGGAACAGATAGAGCGGCAGGCCACAGCTCACCCCAATACAGAACGTGGCGGGAATGGCAATCAGGCTGAGGAAATTGCGCCGCACGGCGACCTCGGCAATGATCCAGATGGTCAAAGTGACGGCAGCGATGGTCAGATCCCAGACCAGCCCGCTGGTGGCGGCATTGGCGTGCCATGCGTCCACCATGGCGCTCAGGCTCCAGCCTTCGGCGTTGAACCATGTGACGAAGTAATACATCGGATGCACCGCGCCCCAGACCGCGAGGGCGAGGTAGAGCATCCGCAAAAGCGACATCAGAAACTCTTGACCACGCCGACGGTGGCATAGCCCGACAGGCTGATCCCCGGCTCGGTCGGCGGTGTCGGCGCGGCCTGCCGTGGGCTGGGCTGCGGCGGGGTGCAAGCGGCCAAGGCAAGCGCCCCGGCCACCAGTGTGATCTGCAACAGCGGCCTCACGACCCGGCCCCGAGCGAGACGGAGAACGGCCCCCGGCGCAGCCCAACCGCCGTCCCTACCGAGACGCCCGACGAGGACATGGTGATGCTGCTGCTCGCCGTGGGCCGCACCGGTTCGCCATCCGCGCCACAGGCGGCAAGGCTTAACAGGGAAAGGGCCGCAAGGAGGCGTTTCACTTCAGGATTTCCTTCCAACGCGCGATCTGGGCACGCACCTGCGCAGGCGCGGTGCCGCCGTAGGACATGCGCGAGTTTACCGAATTTTCGACGCCAAGCACATCAAAAACATCCGCAGTGATCTCGGCATGGACCGATTGCATCTGCTCCAGCGTCAGGTCCGGCAAATCGCAACCCTGCGCTTCGGCCATGGCGACCAGCGTGCCGGTCACGTGATGCGCGTCGCGGAAGGGCAGGTTCGGGACCCGCACCAGCCAATCGGCCAGATCGGTGGCGGTGGAAAAGCCCGAGCCCGCGGCGGCGGCGAGGTTCTCACGCTCGGCGGTCATGTCGCCCACCATGCCGGTCATCGCGGCCAGCGCCAGCATCAGGTTGTCGGCAGCGTCAAAGACCTGCTCTTTGTCCTCTTGCATGTCCTTGGAATAGGCCAGCGGCAGCCCCTTCATCACCATCATCAGCGCGGTGTTCGCGCCGAAGATGCGGCCTACCTTGGCGCGGATGAGCTCGGCGGCATCGGGGTTCTTCTTCTGCGGCATGATCGAGGAGCCGGTCGAGAAGCGATCCGACAGCGCCACGAAACGGAACTGCGCGGAGGACCAGATCACCAGTTCCTCGGCGAAGCGCGACAGGTGCATGGCGCAGATGCTGGCGGCTGACATGAATTCCAGCGCGAAGTCGCGGTCGCTCACCGCGTCGAGGGAGTTCGCGGTGGGGCGGTCGAAACCAAGCGCCTCTGCCGTCATCTCGCGGTCGATCGGGAAGGAGGTGCCAGCCAGTGCGGCGGCCCCCAACGGGCATTCGTTCATCCGCGCCCGCGCATCGCGGATGCGCGACAGGTCACGGCCAAACATCTCGACATAGGCCATCATGTGATGCCCCCATGTGACCGGCTGGGCGGTTTGCAAATGCGTAAAGCCCGGCATGACCCAATCGGCCCCCGCTTCGGCCTGAGACAAAAGCGCGCGGATCAGGGCTTGCAGCCCCTCGTCGGCGGCGTCCAACTGGTCGCGCACCCAGAGCTTGAAATCGGTCGCGACTTGGTCATTACGGCTGCGGCCCGTGTGCAGGCGGCCTGCGGGCTCTCCGATCAGGTCTTTCAGCCGCGCCTCCACGTTCATGTGGATGTCTTCGAGCGCGGCGGAGAATTCGAACCGGCCCTCTTCGATCTCTGACAAGATTGTGAGAAGCCCTTCCCGTATCGCGTCAGCGTCGTTATCAGTCAGGATGCCTGTGGCTGCCAGCATGGCGGCATGGGCACGCGACCCTTTGATGTCTTGCGCGGCCATCCGTTTGTCGAACCCGATCGAGGCGTTGATCGCCTCCATGATCGCATCCGGTCCGGCGGCGAAACGCCCGCCCCACATTTTGTTCGAGGTCGTGTCGGTCATGTTGAATACCCTTGGAGGGACGTATGAAAAATCTTGTGCTCGGCCTCGTTTATACGCTGCTTGTCGCAGGTGCAAACCCCGCCCTTGCCGGAACGGCTGACATCGCGGGGCTGCGCGACGGGGATATGAAGAAACTCGTGATCCATGACGCGCCGCAGGCGGCGTCTGACGTGACCTTTGAGCGTGAGGACGACGGCGAGGCGATGTCGCTGGCGGATTACGAAGGCAAGATCGTGTTGGTGAATTTCTGGGCCACATGGTGCGCGCCCTGTCGCAAGGAAATGCCGCAGTTGAATGCCCTGCAAAAGGAATTCGGCGGCGATGATTTTCAGGTGCTGACCATCGCCACGGGGCGCAACTCTGAGGAAGGGATCAAACGGTTCTTCGAGGAAGCGGGCGTCGACAGCCTGCCCCGCCACCAAGACCCAAAACAAAAGCTCGCCAGCCAGATGGGCGTGTTCGGCCTGCCGATCAGCGTGATCCTAGACCGTGAAGGGCGCGAGATTGCACGGTTGCAGGGCGATGCGAAATGGGATTCCGACAGCGCACGGGCGATCATCGCGGCCCTGATCGAAGAAGGCGCCGAAAGCTAAGCGCCCAACGCAAGGCCGGCCGCCCGGGCCCGGCCTTCACGCCACATGCCGCAGGATCGCCGCCTCCGAAGTGCTGAGATTGCGCCGCGCGAAACCGCCATAGCTGTGCGGGTCCGTCTCAAGCTGCGGATAGGCCGCCAGCAGCCGCGCCCGGTCCTGCGTGCCAAGGCTGGTCAGGGGGGCGGAGGCGGGATGAAAGCTCTCGGTCTCGACCCCATTGGCCCACATCACCTGATGTTCGGCCAGCAGCACATGGACATAGGTCACCTCGCGCAGGGACATATCGCTGGCCACGCTGTGGCCGTTGATCAGATCCTTGGCGGCGACCAGCACTTCGTCACAGTTGAACAGATCACGGGCCTGAGCACCTTGCAGCACGATCCGGTGATCGGGGGAGACCAGCAGCGGGGCATCAGGCCGGGCAATCCCCAAGGCACCGGGGCGGAAGCGCACGGGGCGCAGATGCGGCATGGCATGCAGCCGCGCGCCGGTCATCCGGCGGCTGCCGATCCACTCCAGCGGCTGTGCCCCATTGTCCTTGGTCTGGATCAGATCGCCCTCGCGCAACTCTTCGATCAGGGCGCTGCCCTTGGGCGTGCGGATGCTGGTGCCGGGGGTGAAACAGATCACCCCGCCGCGCTCGGGCCGGTCAGCGCGCGCGGGGGTCAAGGTGCTGTGCATCACCCAAAGCTCACTGTCGCGCGGGGGCAGCTCATCGACGAACATCAGCAGCGGCATCCGCCCCGGGCCTGCGTCAATCAGGGTGACGGTGTAGGTCCGCGCGCCATTGGTGACCATGAAGCTGTCGTCGGGCAGCGGGGCCGTGCCCAGATCGCGCCGCGGCGCGGGCGGCAGCATGCCCCCCTCTTCTAGTGCCGCCCCGATCAGGCGCTGCACTTTGCGGGCCGCGCGTTTGCGCAGCCGCTCTGCCCCATCCGCCATATCCAGCCGCAGCACATCATTCGGCCCATCCACCCGGATGGTATCCCCGCGCCACGCCCAGGCCGAGCCCAGTTCGAGCGACTGCACCGGCGCGGCCTCCAGACCGTCGATCTCTGTTTGCGACCAGCTGATGACAAACGTGCCCCGAAAGCCCGTTTTCATAACTGCTCTGCCTGCCTCGTGTATTATTGCAAGCAGCCTAGCAAAGCCGGGGGCCGCGCGAAAGATGGCGCGAATGTGGCGGCGCAACCTGTTGCAAATTGATCTTTGCCCCTGCCGCACCGGAGATGCGCCGCGAAACGCTTGTAAATTGTCAGCGTCTTGGTAACGTCAGAGGGGTCAAACAGCCGGAGGCACCGCATGTCGGAAGAAGTACCCCCCAGCCCGTCACGCCGGATCGTCTCTTCGCGGCACCTTGCCGAAGGGGATGGTTGGGAGGCCTCGGAACTCGAATACGGCATGATCATCGCCTACAACGCCTTCACGCGCTGGATGTCGCGTTGCATGGCGGCGGCGGGGAACGGCGACCTGACGCCGCTGGAAATCCTGGTGCTGCACAACGCCAACCACCGGGGCCGGGAGAAGCGGCTGACGGATATCTGCTTCCTGCTCAACATCGAAGACACGCATACGGTGAACTACGCCCTTCGCAAGCTGGTGAAGGCCGAATTGCTAAGCGCAGAGAAGCGCGGCAAGGAGGTGTTCTATCGCACCTCGCCTGCGGGCGCCGAGCTGTGCGAAGCCTATCGCGCGATCCGTCAGGCGTGTTTTCTGGATGGCTTGCCGCGCACCGATATCTCGGGCGAGGAACTGCGCAAGATCGCGGCGCAGCTACGGGCGATGTCGGGGCAATATGACCAAGCGAGCCGCGCGGCGGCCTCGCTGTAGAGCGCGGGCGCAAGGGCTGCCCCCCGCGCCAGCAATAGCTTAGATCAGCGCGGCAATGGCGCGCGCAGTGTCGTTCATGCGGTTCGAGAAACCCCATTCATTGTCATACCAGCTGACCACGCGGATCATGCCGCCATCGGTCACCCGCGTCTGATCGGGCGCGAGGGTCGAGGAATGCGGATCGTGGTTGAAATCGGTCGAGACCAGCGGCGCGGGCTCATAGGCCAACACGCCTTTCAATGCACCATTGGCGGCCTCTTGCATCGCGGCGTTCACCGCCTCTGCCGTGGCAGGTTTCTTGGGCATGATGCACAGGTCCACGAGCGAGACATTGGCCGTCGGCACCCGCACGGCGGAGCCTTCGAGCACGCCTTTAAGGTGCGGGATCACCTCAGAAATCGCGGCGGCGGCCCCGGTTGAGGTGGGCACCATCGACAGGGCGGCGGCGCGGCCACGATACGGGTCGCGGTGCGGGCTGTCGTGGGTCGGCTGGTCGCCGGTATAGGCGTGGATCGTGGTCATATAGCCGGTTTCGATCCCGAAAGTATCGTCCAGCACCTTGGCCACGGGGGCGAGGCAGTTGGTGGTGCAGGACGCGTTGGAGACGATCATGTCTTCGCCGGTCAACTCATCATGGTTGACGCCGTAGACCACGGTGCGGTCCACACCCTTGCCGGGGGCCGAGATCAACACGCGTTTGCTGCCATTCTCCAGATGTTTCGCCGCCGCCTCGCGGGCGGTGAAGAAACCGGTGCATTCATAGGCCACATCCACGTCGCCCCAAGGCAGCTTCGCCGGATCGCGCTCTGCCGTCATGCGGATGCTCTGGCCCGCCACATGCAGGGTGCCGTCCTTCAATTCCGCATCCACCGGCAGGCGGCCATGGACGGAGTCGTATTTCAGCAGGTGCAGCAGGTTTTCGGCATCGGTCAGGTCGTTGATGGCAACGACTTCGATCCCGTCAAAGCCGTTCTCGATCAGCGCGCGCAGCACGCAGCGTCCGATGCGGCCAAAGCCGTTGATGGCGATTTTAGTGGTCATGGTGAGTCCTCCGGTGGCCCGGTTTCGGGCGGATTGGCGCGGTTAGCGCTAACATAGCACTGGGTGTGACGGAGTTCAATTGGCCAGAAGTAGGAAATCGGCACCCGGTTTCAAGGCGCCGATTTTGGGCCTGCTTTCAGCCCGGGTTTACGAATGCGCGCTATGGCGGCGGCGCACGCTGTCGGGCCGCCCCGGCAGGCTGAGCCGCGCGTCATTGCGCGCCTGTTGTGAGATCACGCGGCCCTTGGCCACGACGCAGAGCCGGTCGGGCCGCAGGCGCAACGCCTCGATCGGGTTGCCCGCGTCCAGCACCACCAGCGAGGCCGTCGCACCAACGCGCAGCCCGTAGTCCGGCAAGCCGAGGATCCGCGCGTTCACATTCGTCACCATGTCAAAACAGCGGCGCATCTCCTCGGGCGAGGTCATCTGCGCCACGTGCAGCCCCATAAAGGCCACGTCGAGCATGTCGCCGGTGCCCATGGAATACCAGGGGTCCATGACGCAGTCCTGCCCCCAACCGACGTCGATGCCCATGGCCTGCATCTCTTTCACCCGCGTCAGGCCGCGGCGTTTCGGGTAGGTGTCATGGCGGCCCTGCAGGGTGATGTTGATCAGCGGATTGGGGATCGCGGCGACCTGCGCTTCGGCCATCAGCGGCAGCAGTTTCGAGACGTAGTAATTGTCCATCGAATGCATCGAGGTAAGGTGCGAGCCAGCCACCCTGCCCTGCAACCCGAAGCGTTGGGTCTCGTAGGCCAGCGTCTCGATGTGACGCGAATTGGGGTCGTCGGTCTCGTCGCAATGGAGGTCGACCATGAGGCCGCGCTCGGCAGCGAGTTCGCAGAGCGCGGTGACGGAACGGGCGCCATCGGCCATGGTGCGCTCGAAATGCGGGATGCCGCCGACCACGTCGACGCCCATGTCGAGGGCGCGGATCGTGTTTTCATGGGCCGTGGGGTCGCGGTAGAGGCCGTCTTGGGGGAAGGCGACGAGTTGCAGGTCGATGTAGTCCTTCACCGTCTCGCGCACGTCGAGCAGGGCTTCGACGCCCAGAAGCCGGTCGTCGCAGGTGTCGACATGGCTGCGGATCGCCAGAAGGCCCAGCGAGGCGGCCCAATCGCAGTATTCCAGTGCGCGGGCTTTGACCTCGTCCTGGGTCATCACCTCCTTCAACTCGCCCCAGAGGCCGATGCCTTCCAGAAGCGTGCCCGAGGCATTGATCCGCGGGGTGCCGTAGCTAAGCGTGGCGTCCATGTGGAAATGCGGGTCGACGAAGGGCGGACTGACGAGGTCGCCGCTGGCGTCGATGGTCTCGCGGGCCTGCGCCGTGGAGAGGTCTTCGATGGCGGTGATCTTGTCGCCCTTGATGCCGATGTCGGAGGTGCGGCCGTCGGGAAGTGTGCCGCCTTTGATGATGAGGTCGAACATGGTTTGGTCCTTTTCAGTTATGCCCCTCCCGGGCGCAGGCCGGGCAGCCCCCGGCCGCCCCCCCCGGGCGGGGGCTTCGCCGCCACCCGCGGCCGGGAGCAGCCCTTAGCGATCTATAGCGAAACGTTTAGCGCTCACCCTTGTTAAACGGCACCATAAGGGCAGCGGGTACCTGCGCCCGACGTGACATGACGACGAGTGCGAGGATCGACAGGATATACGGCGCCATCAGGAAAATCTGGTAGGGAATGTCGGCTCCAAGCGGCGTTTGTTGTACGCGGATCTGAAGGGCGTCGAAGGCCGCGAACAGCACCGCGCCCAGAAGCGTCTTGCCCGGTTTCCACGAGCCAAAGACCACCAGCGCGATGCAGATCCAGCCGCGGCCGTTGACCATCTCGAAGAAGAACGAGTTGAAGGCCGACATGGTCAGGAAGGCCCCGCCCACGGCCATCAGCCCGCTGCCAACCATGACCGCGCCGATGCGGATTGCCGAGACGCTGAGCCCCTGCGCCTCGACCGCCGCCGGATTCTCGCCCGCCGCGCGCAGGGCGAGGCCCATCGGCGTGCGGTAGAGCACCAGCGTCACCACCAGCACCAGCGCGAAGGCCAGATAGGTCAGCAGGGTCTGGTAAAAGAGCGCGGGACCGATCACCGGAATGTCGGACAGAAGCGGGATTTCCAAAGGGCGGAAAGCCTCGATCTTGGGCGGCGAGGTCACCTCGGGCAGCGCCAGACGGTAGCAATAGTAGGTGAGCGAGGTCGCCAAAAGCGTGATGCCGAGGCCGACGACATGCTGGCTGAGGCCGAAAGGCACCGTCAGCACGCCATGCACCAACCCGAAGGCCATGCCCGAAAGCATCGCCACGGCGACCCCGAACCACAGCCCTCCGCCCAAGTAGACGGTGAGCCAGCCGGCAAAGGCGCCGACGACCATGATGCCCTCGATGCCGAGGTTCAGCACCCCGGCGCGCTCGCAGATCAATTCGCCCAAGGCGGCGAAGATCAGCGGCGAGGCGATGCGGATGGCGGCGGTCCAAAAGCTCGCCTGAAGGAGAATGTCGAAAATATCCATCAGTCGCGCCTTACCCGGAATTTCGTAAGCATGATCGCCAGCACCATCGCCAAAAGCGCCAGCGCCAGCATGATATCGGCGAGGTAGGTGGGCACCCCGGCGGCGCGGCTCATGCTGTCGGCGCCCACGAAGATGCCCGCGACGAAGAGCGCGGCGACGACCACGCCCAGCGGGTTCAGCAGCGCCAGCATGGCGACGATGATGCCGGTGTAGCCAAAGCCCGGCGAGATATCCAAGGTGAGGCTGCCTTTGAGCCCCGCCACCTCGGAAAAGCCCGCAAGCGCGGCGAGGCCACCCGAGAGCAGCGCCGTTTTAATCAGCACTGCGTTCACCGGGATGCCCGCGAAACGCGCGGCAGCAGGGTTCAGCCCCACGGCGCGCATCTCGTAGCCCAGCGTGCTGCGGCGCTGGATCACCCAGACGACCAGCGCCGAGATCAGCGCGAGGCCGAAGCCCCAATGCAGGCGCAACCCCTCGGCGATGCGGGGTAGCCGCGCCTCGCCGATCAGCCTTGCGGATTTGGGCCAGCCGAGGCCCATCGGGTCTTTCAGCGGGCCTTCGAGCAGCATGGAGACCCAGAGCAGCACGACGAAATTCAAGAGCAGCGTGGTTACCACTTCATCAACGCCGAAGCGGGTTTTCAGGAAGGTCGGTACCAGCAGCACCACGGCCCCGGCAAGCATCGCGGCAAGGGCAATCGTCGGCAGCAGCGCGAAGCTGGGCCATGCCAACGCGCCGGTGCCCAATACCACCGTCACCACCGCGCCCATGTAGAGCTGCGCTTCGGCCCCAATGTTCCACAGCTTCGCCCGGAAAGCGACGGCGACGGCGAGGCCGGTAAAGATCAACGGCGTGGCGCGGTTGAGCGTCTCCAGCAGCGCGAATTTGGAGCCGAAGGCGCCCTTGACGATCAGTCCCAGCACCGAGAAGGGCTGCGCGCCCGCGACCATCGCCAAGAGCGAGGCGACGACCACCGTGGCGAAGAGCGCCAGCGCAGGCAGGCCCAGCGAGCGGGTCCATGTGGGGTTGGCGACGGGTTCAAGCCGCATGGGAGGTCTCCTCGAATCCATCGCCCGCCATCCAGACGCCCAGCTCGGCGGGGGTGAGCGCGCCGCGGGCGAAACCGGGCGAAAGGCGGCCTTCGGAGATCACGTGGATCACGTCCGACAGCGCCGTGACCTCGTCGAGATCTTCCGAGATCAGCAGCACCGCTGCGCCCCGGTCGCGGGCGGCCAAGAGTTGTTCGTGCACGTAGGTGAGCGCCCCGATGTCGAGGCCACGCACCGGTTGGTTGGCCAGCACCACCGAAGGCGCGGTTTCCAGCACCCGGCCCAAGATCAGCTTTTGCATGTTGCCGCCCGACAGGAGGCGGATGCGGGTTTCCGGGCCGAGGCAGCGCACGTCGTAGCCTTGGATGATCTTCGCGGCGAAATCGCGCGCCGTGTGCCAGTTCATCCAGCCGTGGCGGGAAAAACCGGGGCGGGAATAAAGCTCGAGCACCGCGTTCTCGGTAAGGTCGAAATCAGCGATGGTGCCGGTCTTGTGCCGGTCCTCGGGGATGCGGGCGATGCCTGCGCCGATGGCGGCATGGGGCGACCAGCCGCGGGGCGCGTCGCCTTTCACTTGAAACGTACCCGAGGCGGGGCGAATGAGCCCGCCGATCAGGTCGGCAAGGGCGGTTTGGCCGTTGCCGGAGACCCCGGCCAGCCCGGTGATCTGGCCTGCGCGCAAATCGAGGTCGACGGTCTTCAGCCCCGGTGCAGTACCGTTGTCGGGCGTGGAGACGCCTGCAAGCGTGACCAAGGCCTCGCCCGGATCGGCGCGGCGCACGACCGGCGCGGCGACTTCGGAGCCCACCATCATCTGCGCCATTGCGGCGCGGTCGGTCTCGGCGGTCTTGGCCTCGGCCACCAGCTTGCCGTGACGCAGCACGACGACGCGGGAGGAGATCGCCATGACTTCATGCAGCTTGTGGGAGATGAAGATGACCGAGAGGCCAAGTACCACGGCCTTGCGCATGGTGGCAAAGAGGTCTTCGGTCTCCTGCGGGGTCAGCACGGCGGTCGGCTCGTCCAAAATCAGGATACGTGCCTCGCGGTAGAGGGCTTTGAGGATCTCGACCCGCTGCCGCTCGCCGACGCTGAGGCTGCCGATCTGTGCGTCGGGATCGACGCGCAGACCGTAGTCGTCCATGAGCGTCACGATCCGCTGCCGCGCCTGAGCCCTGCCAAAGCCCGGCCGCCAGATCGAGCGGGTGCCGAGGACGATGTTCTCCAGCACGCTCATGTTGTCGGCCAGCGTGAAATGTTGGTGCACCATGCCGACGCCAGCGGCCAGCGCGGCGCGGGGGTTACCGGCGGGCAGACGCTCGCCAAAAACCTCCACATGGCCCTCGTCGGGCGTGTAGTGGCCGAAGAGGATATTCATCAGCGTGGTCTTGCCCGCGCCGTTCTCGCCCAGCAGGGCAATGACTTCGCCCTGCCGCAGATCAAAGCTGATCGCGTCATTGGCGGTGAGTTTGCCAAATCGCTTGGTAATGCCATCGAGGCGCAGGACCACCTGCGCCTCGGGGTTTTGATCGGTCATTTAGTTGGACTTCGGCTCTTCGTCGTTGATCTCGACCGTGAAGGACCCGTCGCGGATCGCCTTCTCGCGCTCCTCGATGAGGTCCATCGCCTCCTGCGGGACTTTGCCCTCGAAGGTGCCCAGAGGGGCGAGCGAGGAGCCGCCCTCGGCCATGAAGGAATAGCGGCCGTAGTCGTCGGCCTTGAACTCCCCGGCCTTCACGGCGGCGATGGCGGCATCGAGCGTCGGCTCGAAGTGCCACAGGGCAGAGGCGACGACCGTCTCGGGGTATTCGGCTTGCGTGTCGATCACGTTGCCGATGGCCAGCACGCCCTTCTCCTGCGCCGCGTCCGAGACGCCGAAACGCTCGGCATAGAGCACATCGGCCCCCTGCTCGACCATGGCGAAAGCGGTTTCCTTGGCCTTGGGCGGGTCGAACCAGGAGCCGATGAAGCTCACCTGGAACTTGATGTCGGGGTTCATTTCCTGCGCGCCCGCCATGAAGGCGTGCATCAGGCGGTTCACTTCCGGGATCGGGAAGCCGCCGACCATGCCGATGTTGCCGCTCTCGGTCATCGACCCTGCTACGATGCCCGACAGGTAGGCCGCGTCTTGAATATAGTTGTCGAAGACCGCGAAATTCGGCAGCGCATCGTCCTGCTTGAAGCTGGAGCCCATGAGGAAGGCGACCTCGGGGTAATCGGCGGCGACTTCGCGCGCCTCAGCTTCGGCGCCAAAGACTTCGCCCACGATCAACTGGTTGCCGGCCTCGGCGTATTCACGCAGCACGCGGGCGTAGTCGGTGTTGGAGACATTCTCGGTGAAGGTATACTCGATGTCGCCGCGCGCCTGCGCCGCCTCGGCAGCCTTGTGAATGCGGCTGACCCACTGCTGCTCCACCGGCACGGTGTAAACGCCCGCAACCTTGATCGGCTCGGCGGCCAGCGCGCCCTGCGGCAAAAGGCTGGCACCCGCCAGCATGGCCGCCGTGCCCAATAGGAAGCGGCGTGTGAAATTGCGTTGTGTCATTTTTATCCCCCGTTGGTTAGGTATTTTACCGTTTGATAAAATATTTTACCTGTCAAGCTTCTCCTGACCCTAGGTCAGCCCAAGCTTTTCCGAATACGCGCGTGGTGCTGATTAATGTGGCAGTCAGCAAGCGAAGCGGTAAATAGGGTCGACCCCAAGGATCGGATTCTACGATGAGCCATGTATTGCACCGTAACCTGCGCGCCACGCAACCTGTGATCGTACGCGGAGAAGGAAATTTCCTTATTGATGACAAAGGGAAGCGCTATCTGGACGCCTGTGGCGGTGCGGCTGTATCAAGCCTTGGGCATGACAATGCCGCCGTGCGCGCCGCCGTCGCCGCGCAGATGGACAAGCTCGCCTTTGCCCATACCGGCCTTTTCACCAACGCCCCGGCAGAGGCGCTGGCCGACCATCTGATCGCCCGCGCGCCCGAGGGTACGGGCGAAGGCCGGGTCATGTATCTGGGCAGCGGGTCCGAGGCGATGGAGGCGGCGCTGAAGCTGGCGCGGCAGTACCATCTGGAGCGCGGCGACACGGCGCGCGCCAAGATCATCGCGCGCAAGCCCAGCTATCACGGCAACACGCTCGGCGCCTTGGCGGTGGGCGGCCATGCCGGGCGCCGCAAGCCCTTTGCCCCGATGCTGATGGAGGTGGAACATATCGACGCCGCCTATGCCTACCGGCTGCAACGCGAGGGCGAGAGCGCGGCGGATTTCGCGCGGCGGCTGGCGGATCAGCTGGAGGACCGTATCGTTGAACTTGGGCCAGAGACGGTCGCCGCCTTCGTGGCCGAGCCGGTGGTCGGCGCCTCGCTCGGCTCGCAGCCCGCGCCCGAGGGGTATTTCAAACATGTGCGCGAGATCTGCGACCGCCACGGCGTGCTGCTCATCGCCGATGAGGTGATGTGCGGCATGGGGCGCACCGGCAGCCTGTTTGCGTTGGAGCAGGAAGGGATCTGCGCCGACATCACCACGATGGCCAAGGGCCTCGGCGCGGGCTACCAGCCGATCGCGGCGGTGATGGCGCGCGAAAGCGTGATTGACGCGATCATGGCGGGCAGCGGCAGCCTGTGGAACGGGCATACCTATATGTCGCATGCGGTGGCCACAGCCGGCGCCTTGGCCGTTTTGCAAGAGGTCGAGTGCCGCGATCTGCTGGGCGCGGTGCGCGCGCGGGGGCAGCAATTGGAAACCGCACTGCGCGACCGCTTTGGCGAGCATCCCCATGTCGGCGACATCCGCGGGCGCGGGCTGTTCTGGTCCATCGAACTGGTGGCCGAGCGCGACAGCAAGACGCCCTTCGACGTCAGCCGCAACCTCGCGGGCAAGATCCAGCGCGCGGCGATGGAGGCCGGGATGATCTGCTACCCTTCGCAGGGCTGCGCCGATGGCACGGCGGGGGATCACGTTCTGCTGGCCCCGGCCTTCACCTCCCCGCCCGAGGAAATCGAGATGACGGTCGAGATGCTGGGCGCGGCGGTCGACGGGGTGATCGTGGAGGGCTGAGCCCTCCGCCTGCCCGTTACCGGCCTTTGATCTGGATCGAGAAGTTGCGCCGTGCCCCGGCGGGCGGGCGCGGGAATGGGGCGGCCTTGCGGATGATGCCAAGCGCCGCCTGATCCAGCGCCGCCGACCCGGAACTGCGGGCCACGCGGACCCCTGCCAACTGCCCGCCCCCACCGATCGAGAAGGCGATGACAGCCGTCCCGCGGGAACGGACGCGCGGCTTGCCGACGCGGGCGATGCGGCTCATCACCTTGCCGGGATAGTTGCTGGCCGCCGCATTGCCCGCAGGCGCGGCGGCACGTTGGCGGCTGCCCGATTGCGCGGCGTTGCCGGCGCGGCTGGCGGTCTGCGCGCCCTTGGTGTTGTTGCGCTTCGCATTGCCGCGCGTGGTCTGTTTGGGCTTGGGTTTCGGCTGTGGCTTGGGTTTGGCCTTCTTGGCCGCTTCGGCGGCGCGTTCGGGGTCGCGGCGCTGCGGGCGCTGCGACAGGCGCGGCGCGTCATCCTCGGCCTCGGCGGTGAGGGTTTCGACCGGCGGCACCGGGGCGGCAGCCGTGATCGTTGGCGTGGCCTCAGTCGTCTCAGGCGGGGTTTCGACCGGGGTCAAGGCGGGCAAGACCGGCGTCTCTGTCGGCGCGGCGGCGGGCGGAGCCACGGGCATGGGCTCGGCCTCAACCGTCTGCACCGGCTCTGCGACGGGCGCAGGCGTGGGGGTGAGCGTGGGCTCGGGCGCAGGCGTCGGCGGCAGTGCCTCTGCGGTCTCCAGCGGTTCGGGTTCGGGGGTTGGGGTGATCTCTTCCACCGGTTCGGCATCCAATGTGCCGACCGCCATATCCTCAAACCGCGTGCCAAGCTGGGCCGCGGCGGGCGCGCCGCCGCCTGCGATCTTGGCGCTGTCGTCGATCTGGGCGAGTTGCGACACGCCCACGACGAGGCTGGCCGCGACGCCGATGGAAAGTGTTTTGACGAGACCGGAACGGGGGATCATTGCAGCGCCCTTTCGGTGACAAGCATGACGCGCGCGGCCCCTGCCCCGCGCAATTCGCGGGTCAGTTCGACAAGGCGGCGGGCGGGCAGCGCGCGGTCGGGGAGAAGCCGCACGGTGCCGCGCTCTTCTTCGGGCAGCGCGTCGATGAAATCGGCCACGCTGGCGCGGTCTTGGCCTGCGTAGGTCATGCGGCCATCGGCATGGACCACCAGCGCATTCGGCGGGGCGCGGCCCTCAAGCTCGCGGGTTTCGACGAGGTTGAGATCGGAATCGAGCGGCTGCGACAGGGTGCCTGCGACCATGAAGAAGACCAGCATCAGAAAGACGATGTTGATCAGCGCGATGGTCGGTTCGCGTTGCGGTTTGGCCTTGGCGATGGGTCGCATGGTCAGCCCTCCAAAACCGAGACGCTGAGCCCCGGCAGGGCGCGCAGCGCGATAAGCAGATCGGCCAGCGCCTGCGCCTCGACCTCGGCCCCGAGCGATACCAGAAGCGGGGTGCCCTCCTCGGCCTCGGCCAAGGGGCTGGCGGTCAGCGCGTCAAGCGTCAGCGCATCGCCGTTGAGGCGCAGCCCCTCGGTGGTCAGTTGCAGGAAATAGGGTTTCGCCCCCGTCTCGGCCCCTGCCCCGGATGTCGCTGTTGCCAATTCGATCTCGGCAAATTTTGAGAAGGTCGAGGTCAGCATGAAGAACAACAACAGCAAAAAGATCACGTCGATCAGGGAGGTCATGGAGAGGCGGTTGCGCCGCCGGCGTGGCCTAGCCATGGGCTGGCCGGGGCGCGGCGGCGGCAAAGGGGGTGGCGGCGGGCGCAGCGGCGGGGGCCGCGTTCTGGCCGGGATGCAGCACGGTGAGGATCGCCTTGTCGGCGATGACGCGCTCGTTCTCCATGCGTTGCTCAAGCCAGCTGAGCACCAGCGCGGTCGGCATGGCCACGACAAGCCCCACGGCAGTGGTCAGAAGCGCCACCCAGATGCCACCGGCGAGGATCGACGGGTCCACCTGAGAGCCCGCATCCTGCAAGGCGCGGAAGGCTTCGATCATGCCCAGAACCGTGCCGAAGAGACCCAAGAGCGGGGCAAGCTGCGCCACGGAATCGAGGAGGCGGAAGCCGCGCTCTAGCTTGGCAAAACGCATCTCGGCCTCGGCCTGCAAGCGAGAAGCACCCGCCTCAGGCGCGGACATGGCCAATTCGATCACCGGGGCGAGGTAGCTTTTCGACCGGCCCAGCGCCGCGCGGGCGGCGGCGGCATCGCCACGCTCCCATGCGTTGACCGCTTCGGACAGCGCCCGGTGGCGGCCCACGGCGGCGGCGCGGAACTGCCATGTCTTATAAAGCGCGACCGCAAGGGTCAGCACGGCCACGGCCATCAGGATCACCACCACCGGGCCACCGGTTTCGGCAATGCCCCGCAGCGGGGTCAGCAGCGCGTCAAGTTGATCCATCAGCCCAGCACCTCAATCTCGGTCCGGGTTGCCGGGGCCAGCGCGCTTTCGCAGGTGCCCGCCTCGATCCCCGCGCCGTCACAGCTTTGCGCGCCGTTAAAGAGGATGCGGCCAAGGTTTTCGCAGGTGGTCTGCGGCACCACGAATTGACGCACGCGCGGGCGGCCAACGGGCAGTTCGCCGAAATCGAAAAGTGTCAGCCGGTTCACGGTGCCTTCGCGGTCGAACAGCACGGTTTCATAGACTGCCTTGTCGAGCGGGGCGGAGAGTTCGTTGGTGATGAGGAAGGTCAGCTTGCAATTGGCATCCGTGGTGTCGGCGGCGTTCAACTCAACCTTGAGCGCGGGTGTCGCGCTTGCCGGTGTGGCGGCGGGCGTCTCGGCGGCAGCGCCTTGGGCGATGGTCAGGGACAGGGCCGCGAGGAACGCGGAACGAAAATGCGGCATGGGGGTGGCTCCCGATGGGTTTGTCTTTGATCACGGCGCAGGTCTGGGGCGCCTGCCACAGCGGGGCAGAATCGTCGCAGCACCTCTTGCGCCAAGCGGAATTTCTGTCTGCTGCCTAGCAAAACCGGGCGGCGGTGACAATCCTGACTTTAATACTCGGATTATATCTGCGCAGCGCGGCCCGTTCTGCTAAGCGGGGAACAGTTGCGCCGGGTTGGGGTTGGGCCGCTGAAACCACCACGCGCGGGCGACCGCATCCGCGCAGAGAAGGAGGCCAGAATGACCGACGACAGCCAAAAGATCGCGACCATCGACCCTGCCCATAACGTGGCTCTGTTCATGCCGGACGCAAAAGCGCTGGAGCAAGCGGCCTCAGCCGGGATGAAAACGGTGGTGAACTTCCGCGCCTCGGATGAGAAAGGCGGCCTCTCCCCCGATGCAGAGCGGCTGGTGGCCGAGAAGCTGGGGTTGAACTACCTGCACCATCCGGTGACGCCAGACACCCTTGGCCCCGAGACGGTGGATGAATTCCGCAAGTCACTAGACGACCTGCCCCAGCCGGTCTTTTTGCACTGCGCTTCGGGCAAACGTGCGGGGGCGATGACCCTGATGGCCCTTGCGGCGGATAAGGGTTGGGACGGTGACACGGCCCTGCAGGAGGGCAAGGCCCGCGGCATCGACCTGACCGAAGAGAAGATCGGTCAGTTGGTCAAATCCTACGCAGATAGCAAAGCGTAAGAGAAGCGCCCGGTTTTGCCGGGCGTTTTACTTTTGCGCGCAGTAGAGGCCATGCAGCGTTTCCAGAACGGCCACGGCCTCCTGCCCCTTTACCCGGTAAAAGATCGTCTGCCCAGCGCGGCGGCTGTCGACCAGACCGGCGTCTTTCAACTTTTTCAACTGCTGCGACATGGTGGATTGCGACAGACCGCAGGCCTGCGCCAAATCCCCGACCGAGCGCTCCCCACCGATCAGACGGCACAGGATCTGCAACCGCGCCTCTGACGCAAGCATCGTCATAAGCGCCGCAGCCCCGGCGATATCGCCATCCAGAAAGTCGTCCGCGTTTTTCATATTAGCATCATTGAATATTATGATGGAGTAATATATACTGATTTACAGTCTGACACAAGCAAGCCGCTTGGCGGGCCGTAAGGAGTTGAGAGATGGAAACCGAATTCACACCATGGCTGTCGCTGGGCGGCGGCGCGATGATCGGGGCCTCGGCGGTGCTGTTGATGGCCACGAACGGGCGCATCGCGGGGATCAGCGGGCTGACCTCTCGGCTTTTCGCCCGCGACAGCGACGGCGAAGCGCGGGGTGTGTCGTTTTTCTTCGTGTTGGGGCTTTTGCTCGCGGCGCCGCTTTGGTTGATCACCTCGGGCGGATGGCCGCAGCAATGGGTGCCTTCGAACCCCGTCCTGATGGCGGTGGCCGGGCTGCTCGTCGGCTTTGGCGCGACCTATGGCAACGGCTGCACCTCGGGCCACGGGGTCTGCGGGATCAGCCGTGGCTCCGTGCGGTCGATCGTGGCGACGGTGACCTTCATGGCGACGGCATTCGTGACCGTCTTTGTCATGCGCCATGTGATCGGAGGGTGACATGAAACAGTTCTTCGCCCTCCTCTCCGGCCTTTTGTTCGGCATAGGCCTGATCGTTTCCGGCATGGCCGACCCGGCCAAAGTGCTGAACTTCCTCGATGTTTTTGGCACATGGGACCCCAGCCTTGCCTTTGTCATGGGCGGCGCCATCGCGGTGACGGCACCGGGGTTCGCATGGCTGTTCCGCAGCCGTCAGACCCCCTTTTTCGACCATAAATTCCGCCTGCCCACCCGCAACGATCTTGAGCCGAAACTGCTGACCGGCGCCGCGATTTTCGGCATCGGTTGGGGCTTGGGCGGCTTTTGCCCCGGCCCGGCATTGACCGCCCTGCCCATCGCGGTCAGCGGCACTTTGATCTTTGTCCCCTTTATGCTGGGCGGCATGTGGATCGCCCGACACAGCCCTGATTTGACCTCTAAAACCAAGAAAGGACCAGCCTGATGAGCGACCCTCTCAATTCACCCGTCGTGCGCCACTCCCCCTCAACAGGGGCGGGCAGCCCCGATGTCTGGGGCATCTATGAACCCGACACCGGCTCGATCCAGTACATCTGCGCCGATCCGGCAACGAAGAAGGCCGCGCTAATCGACGTGGTGTGGAACTTCGACCCGAAGAACTACAAGTTCACGACCGAAAGCATGGATCAGGTGCTTGATCTGGTTAAGGAAAATGGCCTCACCGTGGAATGGGTGCTCGATACCCACCCCCATGCAGATCACGTCATGGCCTCGGCCCGGTTGAAAGAGCGCACCGGCGCGCCCAATGCCATCGGCGCACTGGTGCCCGAGATCGCCAAGATTTGGGCCGATCTTTACAACATGCCCGATGCCTTTGACCCGGACCGCGATTTTGACCACCTGTTTCAGGAGGGCGAGACCTTCAAGATTGGCGAGCTTGACGCGAAGGTGATGCTGTCGCCCGGGCATACGCTGGGGTCGATCACCTATGTCTGTGGCGATGCGGCTTTTGTGCATGACACGCTGATGCAGCCCGATGCCGGCACCTCGCGCTCTGATTTCCCCGGCGGCACGACTGAGGAGCTGTGGGACTCGATCCAAGACATCCTCGCCCTGCCCGGCGACACGCGGCTTTACATCGGCCATGACTACGGCACCGATAACCGTGACGAGCCGCGGTGGGAGGCCACGGTGGACGAGCACCGCGCCCATAACATCCACGTCAAGGATGGCACCAAGCGCGAAGATTATATCGAGCGCCGTCAGAAACGCGACGCGACCCTGTCGCTGCCCAACCGCATCCTCGCGGCATTGCAGATCAACCTGCGCGGCGGGCGGCTGCCTCCGGCGGAGGATGACGGCCATCACTACCTGAAACTGCCCGTGAACCGTTTCGACTGAGCCAACCGGGTGGCCCCTTGGGCCCCCCCTTTCTAACGGATCGCCGCCCATGCCTTTCCCTTCGCTTTCGCGCTACCTGCCAATCCTCGACTGGGGGCGGCGCTATGACCGCGGCCAATTCACCGGGGATATGATCGCGGCGGTGATCGTCACGATCATGCTGATCCCACAATCGCTGGCCTATGCGCTTTTGGCGGGGATGCCGCCCGAGGCTGGCATCTATGCCTCTATCGCGCCCATCGTGCTCTACGCCATCTTCGGCACCAGCCGGGCGCTGGCAGTGGGGCCGGTGGCGGTGGTCTCGCTGATGACGGCGGCGGCGGTGGGCGAGATCGCGCAAAGCGGCACGGCGGGCTATGTCACGGCGGCGCTGACGCTGGCCTTTCTGTCGGGCGCGATGCTGCTGGCGCTTGGGCTGTTTCGGCTGGGGTTTCTGGCGAATTTCCTGTCGCACCCGGTGATCGCGGGGTTCATCACCGCCTCCGGCATCCTGATCGCCGCCAGCCAGTTGCGGCATATCCTCGGGATCGAGGCCGAGGGGCACACGCTGCCGCAGATCCTGTCCAGCCTCTGGGCGCATCTGGGGGAGGTCAATGTCATCACCCTCGGCTTGGGCTTGGCCGTCACGGCCTTCCTGTTCTGGGTGCGCGGCGGGCTGAAACCGCTGCTGCGGCGCATGGGGCTGGGGCCGCGGATGGCGGATATCGGGGCCAAAACCGGGCCGGTGCTGGCGATCTTGGCCACGACGCTGGCGGTCTGGGGCTTCGATCTGGGCGCGCGGGGTGTTGCGATCGTGGGGGAAGTGCCGCAGAGCCTGCCGCCGCTCACCCTGCCCTCCTTTTCCCCTGACCTGCTGTCGCAACTGTTTGTCCCGGCGCTGCTGATCTCCGTCATCGGTTTTGTCGAGAGCATCAGTGTGGCGCAGACCCTGGCGGCGAAGAAGCGCCAGCGGATCGACCCGGATCAGGAGTTGATCGGTCTCGGCAGCGCCAACCTTGGCGCGGCCTTTACCGGCGGCTTTCCGGTCACCGGGGGGTTCTCACGCTCGGTGGTGAATTTCGACGCGGGCGCAGAGACCCCAGCCGCCGGTGCATTTACGGCCGTTGGACTGGCCCTTGCCGCACTGTTCCTCACGCCGCTCATCCACTACCTGCCCAAGGCCACGCTGGCCGCCACGATCATCGTCGCGGTTCTGAGCCTCGTCGATTTCTCTATCCTGAAACGCGCATGGGCCTTCAGCCATGCCGATTTCGCCGCCGTCAGCGTGACGATCCTTCTGACGCTGATCTTCGGCGTCGAGGCCGGTGTCAGCGCAGGCGTCGTGACTTCGATCCTCGTGCATCTTTACAAGACCTCCCGCCCGCATATGGCCGTGGTGGGCCGGGTGCCGGGGACCGAGCATTTCCGCAACGTGCTGCGCCACGAGGTCGAGACCCAGCCCCATGTGCTGAGCCTGCGGGTGGACGAGAGCCTCTATTTCCCCAACGCGCGGTTCTTGGAGGATCAACTGGCCCAATATGCCGCCGACAAGCCGGACCTGACGGATGTGGTGCTGATGTTCCCTGCGGTGAATGAGATTGACCTTTCGGCGCTGGAATCGCTTGAGGCGATCAACACCCGGCTGAAGGACGCCGACATCCGCCTGCACTTGAGCGAGGTGAAAGGCCCGGTGATGGACCGGCTGAAGCGTAGTCATTTTCTGGAAGAGCTGACCGGGGAGGTCTTTCTCAGCCAGCATGAGGCGGCCTGTGCGCTGGCCAAACACCCCCGGTGACGCCGCCGTGCAAAATTTCGGGAACCGCGCCGCCCGCTGCGCGTTTGCTTGCCATGAATAAGACATTTGCCCGCGCCGCCGCCCTCTCCGCCAGTATTTTCGCCACCGCTGCCAGCGCCGAAGAGGTCGGCAAGGTGGATGTGGATTGGCTGGGCAATGACATCATCGTCGAAGCCGTGGCCGACCCCAAGGTGAAGGGCGTGACCTGCCATCTGGCCTTTTTCGAACGCGGGCTAATCGACCGGCTGCAAAAGGGCAACTGGTTCGAAGACCCGTCGAACTCTTCGATCTCCTGCCGTCAGACTGGCCCGATTGAGATCGGCGATATCGACCGTGGCGACGAAGGCGAAAACGTCTTTAGCGAGCGCCGTTCGATCATCTTCAAGACATTGAAGGTGAAGCGTATTTACGACGAAGCGAACAACACGCTGATCTACATCAGCCACAGCCAGCGGGTGCAAGACGGCTCGGCCAAAACATCGATGTCGACGGTGCCCCTGTACCAGCCGGGTCAGTAGGACGGAAAGCCAAGGTTCGCTTAGGCAAAGCCTTGCCATTGGGGCGATCCCGCCTTGTCGGGCGACCTGCCTGCGATATGCTCGCAAAAGGCAACAACGCAGCGACAGGCAGGTTTTATGAGACATTCACGCAGAACATTCGCATTCGGCCTTGCCGCATTGGGCCTGACCTCGGCCTGTTCGACCGGGGGCGGCGCGCTGGGCCCCGCGGCGGCGGCGGGGGTGCCGGACGATCTGCGCCCGGTGCCCAACGCGGGCTATGACGCATGGGTCGCGGCTTTCAAAAACCGCGCCTCGGCGCAGGGGATTTCCGCCAGCACTTTGGCCCGCGGATTCCGCGGCACGGGCTATCTGCCCGGGGTGGTGAAACGCGACCGCAATCAGACGGAATTCAGCCGCAGCTTGGAAGATTACCTGTCAATCGCCGCCTCGGACGAGCGGGTGTCAAAGGGGCGCACCGCCTTTGCCCGCCACCGCAGCACTTTGAACGCGATTGAGAGCCGCTACGGCGTGGCGGCAGAGATCGTCGCGGCGGTCTGGGGGCTCGAGAGCTATTTCGGAGAGCGGCGCGGCAATGTGCCTGTCGTCTCGGCCACCTCGACATTGGCCTATGATGGGCGGCGCGGGGCGTTCTTCGAAAAGCAGTTGATCGCGGCGCTGAAGATCCTGCAAAACGGCGATATTACTGCCGACCGACTGACCGGGTCATGGGCCGGGGCCATGGGACATACGCAGTTCATTCCCACCTCTTACCAAGCCTTCGCGGTGGATTTCACCGGCGACGGGCGGCGCGATATCTGGTCGGAAGACCCCAGCGATGCGCTGGCCTCGACCGCCGCTTATCTGTCGCGCAACGGTTGGACGCGGGGCGTGAAATGGGGCGGCGAGTTGGGCAGTATCCCCGCGAGCGCCGGGTCAGTGATCCAGCCGCAGGCAGGCGGGCCGCAGTTCGTGGTGACCAGCAATTTCCGCGCGCTGAAACGCTACAACAACTCCGACAGCTATGCGATTGGCGTGGGCCATCTGGCCGACCGGATTGCGGGCGGCGGGCCGCTGCGCGGCAGCTTCCCGCCGGATGCCAATGGGCTGACCAAGGACGACCGGATCGCGTTGCAGCAACGGCTGACCGCGCGGGGGTTCGATACCGATGGCGCGGATGGGGTGATCGGGCCGAACAGCCGCAAGGCGATCAGCGCCTATCAGGCCAGCGTGGGCCTGCCTGCGACGGGTGAACCTTCGGTCGAGTTGCTGCGGCGGTTGCAGTAGGCGACGTAGGTCGGCCTTTCCCACCCTCCACGCTGGGGGTGGCGGCGAGGCAATCGGGGCGAGATTTTTTATACCACGAAGGGCAGCGCCGACCCGCGGGGTGGTGCTGAAAGCGCCGCCCCAGGGGGGCGGGTCGGCGCTGCCCGGCCTGCAGCCGGGCGACCCTAGAAGTTCAATCTGCGGTAAAGCTCAGCCCGGGCTGATGCCTGCCCGGTCGAGCATCCCTGCCACCTCGGCAAAAGAGGATTGTGGCGGGGTGTGTTCGGCCTTGCGCTGGCTGAGAAACGCCTCACATGGCCCGGCAAAGGCGATGGCGCGGTCAAGCTCGGGGTTGCTGCCCGCGCGGTAGGCCCCGATGCGGATCAATTCCTCCATATCCGCGTGGGCCGCCAGCGCCTTATGGGCGGCAGTGAGCAGCGTATATTCCACATCACTGTGGCAATCCGGCAACGTTCGCGAGACGCTCGCCAGCAGGTCAATCGCCGGGTAGCGGCCCTTTTCGGCGATCTTGCGGTCAAGCACGATATGCCCGTCGGTGATCCCGCGCACCGCGTCGGCGATCGGGTCGTTCATGTCGTCGCCATCCACCAAAACGGTGAAAATCGCGGTAATATCCCCCTTGCCCACCGGCCCCGGCCCGGCGCGCTCCAGCATCTGCGGAAGCTCCGAGAAAACCGTCGGCGGATAGCCCTTGGCGGTGGGCGGTTCGCGCGAGGCGAGGCCGATTTCGCGCTGCGCCATGGCGAAACGGGTAACGCTGTCCATCAAGAGCAGAACATGCTGGCCCTGATCGCGGAAATGCTCGGCCACGGCCATGGCGGTCCAAGCGGCTTGGCGGCGGGTGAGCGGCGGCTCGTCCCCGGTGGCGACGACGAGAACCGCCTTCTCCATCCCCTCGGGGCCGAGGTCGGAGGCGATGAAATCCTGCACCTCGCGTCCGCGTTCGCCGACCAGTGCCATCACCACCACATCGCAGTCCGTATAGCGTGCCAGCATGGCCATGAGCGTCGATTTCCCGACGCCGGAGCCTGCAAAAATGCCCAAGCGCTGGCCCTGACAAAGCGGCGTGAAAACATCCAGCGCGCGCACATGGGTCGCCAGTTTCGGCCCGATGCGCTTGCGGTCGAAAGCGCCCGGCGGGGCGGCGCGCAGCGGGCGGGGGTCGTTGCCCTCGGGCAGATGCCCCTTCCCGTCGAGCGGCGTAGCCGAGGCGCTGATCACCCGGCCCTTCCAGCTTTCATCGGGGCGGATCACATCGCGGCCAATCGCGACCTCGACCCGGTCGCCCGCCGCCACCCCGCGCCATGAGCCGAAGGGGAGCAATTCGGTGCCGTGGCTGCCCAGCCCCACCACCTCGGCATGGACCGGCCCATCGGAGCCATGCACGATGCAACGCTCGCCGATGCCCAAGACCCGCTCCAACCCCACGGCGGTCAGCGTGATGCCGGTGATCGCGCGCACTTCGCCGGTGATCTCGGCCTCGCCTGCCTCGCGGGCGAAACTGGTCAGCTCGGAAAAGAGTGTCTGCATGGATAAATTTCCTCTAGGAGCGCGGGGCAATATTTACTATACAAGGATTAAACAGGCTATAGGCAAAAGAATGAACTTGTCTAATCTTTCTATTCTTGGACTTGCGTCGGACCGGATGCAGTGGCTCTCGGCCCGGCAAAAGGTCGTGTCTGAAAACGTCGCCAATGCCTCGACCCCGAACTACAAGGCGCGCGATGTATCGTCCTTTGAATCGATGCTCAGCGGCGAGTTGTCGCGCGACACCGGGCTGGTGACCACCCATGACAAACATTTCACCGGCGTCGCCCATGGCACGCCCGGCGTGCGCGAGGTGACGGATGGCCACGCCAAGGGCACCACTTTGGATGGCAATACCGTGAACCTTGAAGAACAGGCCGTGAAAGCCGCCGAGATCGGCGATCACTACAGGTTGGCCGCACAGCTTTACCGCAAAAGCTATGACATGCTGACCATGGCCGTCACCGGAAACAGGTAAGGAAAGCCCATGGATCCGCTTCAGTCCATCGCCAAAATCGCCGCCAGCGGGATGACCGCGCAGACCGCGCGTTTGCGGGTGATCTCGGAAAACGTGGCCAATGCCGATTCAACGGGCACCACGCCCGGCGCCGATCCGTTTCGCCGCAAGACCATCAGTTTCTCAGAGTTGATTGACCGCAATGGCGGCGGCTCCTTGGTGGAGGTCGACCGTATCGGGCGCGACCAATCCCCCTTTCGGCGCGATTATGACCCGGCGCATCCGGCGGCGGATGAAACCGGCTATGTCAAACGCCCCAATGTCGATCCGATCATCGAGATGGCCAACATGCGCGAAGCCTCGCGCAATTATGAGGCCAATATGAACATGTTCGAGTCGGGCCGCCGGATGCGCGGTCAGATGCTCGACCTGCTGAAGTGAGGCTGACCTGAGATGAGCGATCCCGCCTCCCTGATCTCGACCGCCGCGGTTCGCGGTGCCTATCGCACCTCGCAATCTCTGACGGCGCAAAAGGGCGAAGCCATCGCCGAAGAGGCAGGCGCCAGCGCCAATAGTTTCACCAATATGGTGCAGCAAGCCTCGGAAAGCGCGCTGGAAACGGTGCGTGAGGGCGAAGCCGTGGCCCAAGCCGGGCTGCGCGGTGAGGCGGATACCCAGCAGGTGGTCGAAGCCATGCTGGCGATGGAATCCACCGTCAAAGTGGCCGTCTCCGTGCGCGACCGCTTTGTCGAAGCCTATCAGGAAATTCTGCGGATGCCGATCTAGGCCATGACCGAAACCCAGACCTATGACATCATCTCTGCTACCGTCTGGGCCGTGCTTCTGGCCTCGGGTCCGGTGTTGGGGGTGGCGCTGGCGATTGGTCTGGTGATCGCGTTTTTCCAAGCCTTGACGCAGATTCAGGAAATGACGCTGACCTTCGTGCCCAAGATTGTGATGATCTTTGTCACCCTGCTGGCGGCGACGCCGTTTATGTATGCCACGCTGAAGAACCTGTCGGATACAGTCTTTGACCTCGTGCAGAACGGTGGGCTGTGAGGGTGTTTTGGCATATGGCCCGCGCGGCGCTGCTGGGGGCGGTGCTTGCCACCCCTGCACTCGCCCAAGGCTGGGGGTCGTTCTATGAGCCATCGCAGAAAAAAGCGGTGACCAAGACTGCGCGGACGCTGGCCGCCAAGGGCGGGCCCGAAGGCGTCTGCATCCGCGAGATCCTCGCCGCCCAAACCCGCCATGGCATCCCCGACAATCTGCTGCTGGCCATCGGCCTGCAAGAGGCAGGCACCCGCCACAACGGGCATTTCACGGTCTGGCCCTATGCGGTCAACGCCGCGGGCGAAGGGCGGCTGTTTGACAGCCGCACTGCCGCGCTGGATTGGATTGCAGAGCGTCAGGCAAGCGGTATCCGCTCTATCGATGTGGGCTGTATGCAGATCAACATGCGCTGGCACCCGGATGCCTTTGACAGCCCCGCCCAAGGGTTCGATCCGCGGGTGAATGTCGATTACGCGGCGCGCTTCCTTAAGCGGTTGCACAGGCGCACGGGCAGTTGGCTACAGGCGGCTGGGTCGTATCATTCCTTTGAGCCGGAATACCGCGACACCTACCTCGACCGTTTGCAAAAGAACATTTCCGCCGCCAACGCGCGGCTGCCGGAGCTTCAGGCCCTGGCCAGTGCCAGCCCATCCCCCGCCCGCCCGCGCAAAACGGCGCGGCGTGAGGCGGGCCGCTATGACAGGCTGGCGGCCAAGGCCACATGGGGCGCGCAGATCGGCGGGGCGGCGAACGCGCGGCGCTCGCTTTACTCGGCGCATGAGATGCAGCCGGTCCTGCCGCAGTTCACCACCGTCCCTGCGGAGGATGCGGGATGAGCACGAAACCCAATACCCTTCTGCCGCAATTGAGCATGTTTGGCGCCAATAAGGACGTGAGCTTTGCCGTCGGCATGGCGCTGGTGCTGGCGGTGCTCTTCCTGCCGCTGCCGCCGATCCTTTTGGATTTCGGGCTGGCGCTGTCGCTCTCGCTCTCGGTGCTGATCTTCATGGTGGCGCTTTGGATTCCGTCACCCTTGCAGTTCAACTCTTTCCCGACGCTGCTGCTCGTCACCACCATGCTGCGGCTGTCGCTGAACGTGGCCTCAACCCGGCTGATCCTCAGCGAAGGCCATGCGGGGATGCATGCGGCGGGGGATGTGATTCAAGGGTTCTCCAAATTCATCGTGGCGGGGAATTTCGTCATCGGTGTGGTGATCTTTGCCATCCTCGTGATCATCAATTTCGTCGTGATTACCAAGGGCTCGACCCGTATCGCCGAGGTCGCCGCGCGGTTCTCGTTGGATGCGATGCCGGGCAAGCAGATGGCGATCGACGCCGACATGGGCGCGGGGCTGATCGACGAGGATGAGGCCCGCCGCCGCCGCAAGGAGCTTGAGGACGAAAGCGCTTTCTTCGGGGCGATGGACGGTGCCTCGAAATTCGTGCGCGGCGATGCGGTGGCGGGGCTGATCATCACGCTGATCAATGTGATCGGCGGCATCCTCATCGGCGTCGTGCAGCGCGGCATGGGCGTGGGCGATGCCTTCAACGTCTTTACCTCGCTGACCATCGGCGACGGGCTGGTGAGCCAAATTCCGGCGCTTGTCGTCTCGCTCGCCGCCGGTCTGATCGTGACAAAAGGCGGCACGCGGGGGGCCGCCAATGAGGCGGTATTCGATCAGCTCTCGAACTTCCCCAAGGCGCTTTACATGGCCGCTCTGCTGCTCTTTGGCATCGGTCTTTTGCCCGGCTTCCCGCTGCTGGTCTTTGCCCTTCTGGCCGCGGCCATGGTGGGCTTGGGGCTGATGATCCAGCGCGGCGCGGCCGAGGCGGCAGAGGCCAAGGCGAAGGCCGATGCCGAGGCGCAGAAACAGCAGGACCTGCCAGAGGTCGACAACAATCCGATGCATCTGGATGAGCTGCGGCTGGTGCTGGGCGAAGGGCTGGTGGCGCTGGCCAACCGCCCCGACGCGGTACTGCCGAGCAAGATCAAATCCCTGCGCAAGCATTTCGCCGAAGAGTTCGGATTTCCCATGCCTTCGGTGCGGATCAAGGATGACGTGAGCCTGCCGATCAACAGCTACGCCTTCCAAATCCACGGCGTCGACGCGGCCAAGGGTGACATCCGGGCCAACCAGATGATGGTGATCAATCCCGAAGGCGCGCCGCTGCAACTGCCGGGTGAGGCGACGCGCGAGCCGACGTTCGGGCTCGATGCGCTTTGGGTCGACAGCAAGGTCGCCGATCAGGCCGAGGCGCAGGGCTATACGGTGGTGGACCCGGAAAGCGTGATCACCACCCATCTGACCGAAGTCGTCAAAGAGAACATGTCGGAACTACTCACCTACGGCTCGGCGAAAGAGGCGATCGAAGGGTTGGACCGGAACTATCAAAAGCTGGTCAACGACCTGCCCGTCCCCTCCCCCGCGATCCTCGTGCAGCAGGTCTTGCAGGAACTGCTGCTTGAACGCGTCTCGATCCGCAATCTGCCGCTGATCGTCGAGGCGATGGCCGAGGCCACGCGCCAGACTTCCAAGCCCGCGCTGGTGCTGGAGAACGTGCGCCGCCGCCTGTCGAGCCAGATTTGCCAAGGTCTGGCCGATGGGCAGGGCTTCGTGCCGGTCATCACCCTATCGCCCTCATGGGAGGCGGAGTTCATCGAGGCGGTCAAGATCGTAGGTGAGGACCGCACCTTTGTCATGTCGCCCAAACGGGTGCAGGAATTCGTGCTGCAAGCGCGCCAGCAGATCCAGCGCTTCGCCTCGGAAGACAGTTGGCCCGCGCTGATGGTCAACCCCGAGGCGCGGTCCTATGTGCGCTCCATGCTGGAACGGGTCAGCCCGATGACGCCGGTAATCTCCAACGCCGAGATCCATCGCAAGGTATCCCTGCGGACCGTCGCCACCATCGGGGGCTAGGGATGGACCTCTCGGCCCTCCTGACCGACGCCCTAATGGGGTATTTCGTCGTTTTTGCCCGGATCGGCAGCGCGCTTGTGTTCATGCCGGGGTTCGGGGAGACCTCGGTGCCGATGCGGCATCGGTTGTTCTTTGGCCTGATCCTGAGCGCCGCGCTCTATCCCGTGACCGGCCTCGGCCCGGTGGCCGAGGATCGCCCCGCCGCGCTGCTGCTGATCTTTGGCTCTGAGATCACCGTGGGGCTTTGGATCGGACTGGTGGCGCGCACGCTGCTTTCGGCGCTGCAATTCGCGGGCTATCAGATGGCCCTGATGTCTGGGCTGGCCAATGCTTTGGCCCCGAACATTGGCGCCTTCGAGGGGGCGACCTCTATGGCGGCGATGCTGTTGATCGGGGCCACGGCGCTGATCTTCATCACCGACCTGCACCACCTCATCATTGAATCGCTGCTGATGTCCTATCAGGTCTTCGTGCCCGGCACCTTCATGCTGGCCGATCTGACCGACCAATTCGCGCGGGCGACGCAGGTGAGCCTCTATCTTGGCCTGTCCATCGCAGCCCCCTTCTATGTCGCCGGTCTGGTGCTGAACGTCGGGATGGGTCTGGCCAACCGCATGATGGCGAGCCTTCAGGTCTTCTTTATCGCCCAGCCCTTGCTGATCGCCGCCGGGCTGGCCTTGATGGTGCTGGCGGTTCCGACCATGATGCGCGGGTTTCTTGAGCCTTTCGCGAATTGGCTTACCACCTACGGATTCTAGCCCATGTCGGAAGAGGACAAGAGCAGTAAGACCGAAGAGCCGACGGAGAAAAAGCTCCGCGACGCGCGCAAGAAAGGCGACGTGCCGCAATCGCGCGAGACCGGCACCGCGATGCTGGTCTTTGCCCTGCTGATGATCCTGATCTTCGTGCTGCCCGCCTCGATCGACGGGATCGTGGCGGCGCTACAAAGCCCCCTTTTGGGGGCGGGTGTCACCGCCATCGGCACCGGCGGCACTGGTGTTGCAGAAGCGGGCCAGGTGTTGAAATCGCTTGGCTTTACGCTTGGGCTGGCGATGATGCCGGTGGTCGGGATCATGGTGCTGGCAGCCCTCTTCGGCGTGTTAATCCAAGGCGAGACTGTCGTCTCGGCCGAGCGGATCAAACCGAAGTTCTCCAAGCTGAACCCGCTGTCGGGGTTCAAGCGGCTGTTCTCGGCCGAAGCTTTCGTGGAGTTTGCCAAGAATACGGCCAAGGTGCTGGTGATCGGTTTCATCACCGTCTGGCCCGTGCGTGACATCGCGCAGTCACTGGGCCAGACGCAGGCTTTCATTCCCGAGACGCTGCTGCAAGCGACCCTGCAAAAGGTGCGCTGGATCTTTCTGGTCACCACCGTGCTTCTGGTGCCCATCGCCATCGCCGACATCATCTGGAAGCGGGCGCAGTGGAAAAAGAAACAGATGATGAGCCTTAAGGAGATCCGCGACGAGCATAAAGACAGCGAGGGTGATCCGCAGATCAAGGGCCGCCGCGCCGAATTGCGCCGCGCCCGGGCCCGCCAGCGCATCGCGCAGGCCATCCCCAATGCCAGCGTGATCCTGACCAACCCGACCCATTACGCCGTGGCGCTGAAATATGAACAGGGCGTCGATGACGTGCCGGTCTGCGTGGCCAAAGGGGCCGATGTCATGGCCCACCGCATCCGCGAGTTGGCCAAGGAACACGACATTCCGATGATCGAGAACCGCCCGCTGGCCCGCGCCCTCCACGCGGCGGTGGAGGTCGACGACCGCATCCCGATGGAGCATTGGCAGGCCGTGGCCGAGATTATCGGCTTTGTCATGGACCTGCGCCGCAACGTGCGCCGCAAGCCCCCTGCCGGGTCGTCAATCCGCGAGGAGTGATGCGCGTTCAGCGCAGGCGCAGCCCTTCGAGGTTGCGGTCGGCGGGGAGTTTGGAGCGCTCCAGCAGGATTTTCGTGATCAACCGCGCCCGGACAAGGCTGAACGAGCCCATGATCTGCGCGGCGTCCCGTTCGGGCATGGCACCGATGACCTGCACAGCGGTTTCCACGTCGATCTCATCCATGATGCCTGCCGCCACCTGCGGCTTCATGTTGCGGTAAAGTTCGACCAGTTTGGTCATGTCCTGATTGTTCGCCTCTTCGATCACCTTAAGCTGCGCGCCGATCTCGTCGCGCAGGCTGGCGAGGCGGGTTTGTTCGGCCTTGAGGCTCTGTTCGGCCAGCGCAAGCTTGGCTTCGCGGTCGGCAATCGTGTCGCGTTGCTCTTTCAGCAGCGCCCGCTCTTCGGCGATGGCTTCGGCGATCAGATGGCTTGGCTCGCACATGCCGCTCTCGCCCGGGGCGCTGGCGTCATAGCTGGGTGGCGCGGGGGCGGCGGCAAGCTCAACAGGGACCGGGGGCGTGTCATCGGGGGTTTTGGCAATGGCCATCATCGGCATGAACTCAACCGTGAGTTTGAGCACACCAGCCACGCCAAGGCCAAAAAGCGCGATCTTGGGCAGGGAAATACGGCTCATTCCTTACGCTCCTTGGTGATGTCGAAAAAGGTGCGGACCAGTTCGGATTTGCCCTGTACCGCCGCTTGGCCCCGGACCTGCGCACGGCCCTTGAGCCGCGCGGCGCGCATCTGAGCAGGGCTCTGGCCTGCCGGAGCAGGCTCGGGCCCGGCTTGACGGGACGGCGTCGCCTCGCGCTGCACTGGCGGCTCGGGGCGCTGTACCTTGGTGCTGAGGTCACGCAGGTCTTCGACCGATTTCGCCGATTGATCGACCGCATTGGAAAAGGCCCCGACCATCGGCTCCATCTCTTTCAGGGTCGCCATCAGGGCGCGAACGCGGCGGTCGAGGATAAAGGCATAGACCAACGTGCCGACCAGCAGCACGATGATGAGGATATCAATCAAGGCCGGCATCATCGTCGCTGTCCTCCTGATTTTCCTTAGGGAGCAGGGATTGGATCACCCGCAGCGCCAAAGCGCCATTGCTGCGCTGACCAAAGGCGGCTTGGAACATCGGCTGGGCGTTCACCATGCCAACCACGGGGGTATCGACGGTCATGCCCAGATCGATCACCTGACCGGGCTTCCATTCCAGCACCTCATGCAGCGGGATCGTCACCTGCTGCAGCACGCCGGTAATGGTGACCGTGGTGCTGGAGATCTGGCTGTTCATATCCTTGCGCGCGTTGCTGTCGGTTGGCGAGCGCCCGCCAAGGAAGGGCTGCGCAAGCTGGGCGCTGACCTCATCCAGCGTGCCATAGGGCAAGACCAGCGCCATATGGCCGCTGCGGTCTTCGAATTGCATATGCAAGCGGACCAGCACCGTCGCGGTGCGCGGCGCGGCCAGCATGACCGAGCGGGGGTTGGATTCGAGCGATTGAATGTCGAATTGCACCGGGCTGACATCATGCAGGCAATGCGCCAAACCTTTGAGCGACAATTCCGCCAGCCTGCGGCCCAGTTTCTGCTCAATCGCGGTCAAGCCGCGGGGTTTCCACTGCTGACTGGTGGCGCGACGGCCACCCAGCATGATCTCAAGCACCGAAAACAGCAGGTCAGGCTCGACCACGCAGGCGATCTGGCTGCCCCAGCTTTCCGCATTGGCAATGGCGATGAGCGAGGGCGACTGGATGCTCTCCATCGCGTCCTCATAGGGCATGTATTCAAGCGAGCTCAGCTCGATCTCGGGGGCGACGGTGCAATAGGACTTGAGGTCGGGCACCAGCGCCAGCAGCAGACGGTCGATGATGATCTCAAGCGTGGGCAGGCGCTGGAAGCTTTCGCGCGCCTGACGGATCATCGTCTCTTCGAGGCTCAGCGCATCGGGGGAGGCCGCTATCGTCATTGCACCACCATATCGGCAATCAGGATTTCATGCGGCGCGTCGGTGTGCCCCACAGCCCGCGCCCGGCGCAGCAGTTCGGTCTTTAGCATCGCCAGCCCATAGCTGCCCGACAGGTCGCTGACATGCAACTGGCGCAGGAAATCCTGGAAACTGTCGCGCAGGTAAATCTCGCGCGCGATCAAACGGTCCGCGCCCTCGGCGGTTTCGTCATAGACCATCAGCATGTTAAGCTTGAGAAAGCGGCTGGTCTGCCCGCCCTGCGGGCCGGTGTCGGTGACGTTCACGATGATCTCAGGAAAAGGCATGACCGGCATTTTGACTTCGGTCTTTGGCTTTGCGCCGTGGCCGTCTTCGCCGCCCTTCTCGCCGTGATCGTTCTCAGCCGTCTCAACGGTCTCTTCGGCGGTTTCCTCACCCCCCAGCCCGGCCATTTCAAGCAGCCCCGAAGGGCCGATGGCCAGCGTGACCCCACCCAGACCCGCAAGAAGGCAGAGCAAGACGACAGCAAGGATAGCGAGAGGCTTTTTCATTCTTTCACTCTTAATCGGATCCCGCGCGAAGCGCCACATGCAAGAACAAATACATCTTCAAACAAGCTTTATTGCAACAGAAACCTGTTTATTTTTCGGATCGGCCAAGTATAAATCGATATATGCTTGCATAGTGAGGGCCGAGTGGAGAATGCTCGGGCCATACAACCGAGTGAGGGGCCGTGAATCAGATCGTTGAAAACCTTAAGGATTTGGGTCCAAAGCGGCTGGCTCTCCTCGGCGGCATCGGTCTGGCGATCACCGCGGCCATCTTTATCGGCGCGCGGACCATCCTCGCCCCCACCTATGTCCCGGTTTACAGCCAGTTGAGCCCCGGCACCGCCTCGCAGATGATGCAGACGCTGGAACAGGCGGGGCTGACGGTCGATCTGTCGCGCAACGGCGATACCATTTCGGTCGCCGAGACCGACATCGCCCGCGCCCGCATGGCGCTGGCCGATGCGGGGCTGCCCGGTGAAGGCGTCCCGGGGTGGGAGATTTTCGACAATATGTCCGGCATGGGGATGAACTCCTTCATGCAAAAGGTGAACCGCCTGCGCGCGCTGGAAGGTGAGCTGGCCCGGTCGATCCAGACGATCAGCGGCATCAAGGCCGCGCGGGTGCATCTGGTGCTGCCCGAACGCGCCGCCTTTTCGCGCAGCCGGGCCGAGGCCAGCGGCTCTGTCATCGTGCGGTCGCAGGCCAATACCAGCATGACCCGCCGTCAGGCGCAGGCGATCCAAGCGCTGGTGGCCTCCGCCGTGGCGGATTTGGAAGCGCAGAACGTGACCGTCCTGTCAGCCTCGGGCGAGACGATCCTGGCCAAGGATGAGGGCGGCAGCTCCGACTTCTCGCTGCAAGGGCAGCGCAGCATGATCGAAGAGCAATTGGCGCAAAAGGTTGAATCGATCCTCAACGCCCGGGTTGGGCCGGGCAATGCCCGCGTGCGGGTCAGCGTCGATCTGACGACCGAGCGCGAAGTCCGCGTCTCGCGCAGCTTCGATCCCGCCCAGCAGGTCGCCCGGTCGATCGAAACCCGCGTGCGCAACTCGAACGAGACCGACCCGGCGGCGGCCACAGTGGATGTGGCCAACAACATCCCCGATGAGCTGCGCGACGATGCGGGCGGGGCCGCAGGCCAGTCCACCCGCTCGGAAAACGATGAGATCATCAACTATGAGATCGGCTCGGTTCAGAGCGAATTGGTGCGCGAGCCGGGCGATATTGAGCGTATCTCGGTCGCGGTTCTGGTCAACGGCAGCTATGGCACCCTGCCCGATGGCTCCGAAGGCTATATCGAGCGCAGCCCCGAGGAGATGGCGCGCCTGACGCAGCTGGTCAGCACGGCCATCGGCTTTGATCAGGCCCGGGGCGATCAGGTGCAGGTCGACAGCCTGCAATTCCTCGATTTCGATTCCGAGTTCAGCAACCCCGCCAGCCGTGGCTTGGGCGCGGTGCTGGCGGATAACGCCATGACCATCCTGCGTTCGCTCTTTGCCTTGGCGCTGGTGGCAATCATCATGGTGCTGGGCGCCCGCCCGCTGCGCATGGTGCTGGATGCCACCCTGCCCCAACCCGCGCTGGCCGGTGCTGGCGCTGACGCCGCACTGTTGGGCGGTCCTGAGGACGATCACGCGCCCAAGGCGCTGACCGGCGGCACCCAGACAGAGACCCCGCAGAACCGCCTGCCCACCCCGGCAGGGGCGCAGACCGGTGCGGTGCTCGGCCCGATGGATGAGATGCCCCGCGACATGGTACACCTTGCCTCGGTCGAGGGGGCGGTTCAGCACAGCCAATTGCGCGCCGTGGCCGAACTGGCCGAGGACAACACCGATGACGCCCTGCGCGTTCTGGGCGAATGGCTGTCGGAAGGGGATGATCTGTGATCACGAGCCTCAAGCTTCAGAACTTCGACGAAGACGGCAAGAGCAAGCCGCAAGACCCGGCGCTGCCCACCCCCGAAGAGATCGAAGCGAAGATCAAGAAGGCCCATAAGCAGGGCCATATCGAAGGCTATCTGGCCGGGGCCGATGCGGGCCGCGCCGAGATGCATCAGACCATGCAGGCCGAACACGCCGCCATGGCCGAAAAGCTCGCGCAGGAATTGGCGCGGCTGGCAGATGCGATGCAGGCCCATCAAGACGCGCTGATGGCGCAGATCGTAGGCTTTACCCTGCAAACCTGCGAGATCGTCCTGCCCGAGGTGATCGAACGGCTGTCGACCGAGCGGGTGAAAAAGACCGTGACCCAATCGCTGAAAATGGCCATCGGGTCGAGCCATATCAAAGTGCGCCTGTCGCCCGCCACGCTGGACCAGATCGGCCCCGACCTGCGCCAACGCGCGGTCTATTACAAATGCGATGGCGTCTTGGACCTGCGGGCCGATGCCGACCTGCCCGATGGCGATGCGCGCATGGAATGGGACCACGGCAGCCTTGATTACGGGTTCAAAAAGATTTGCGACCGCCTGCTCGCCGAATTGCGCGACACCCATGCGCGGGCGCTGAAAGCACAAAAGGAGAAGGACGGAAATGGACAAGCCTGACCTGCAATCCCCCCAAGACGACAACAAAGCCACAGACGGCAAAGCGCCTGACGCCACGCCAGAGCAGCCGCGCGCCGATGCCTTTGGCAACGCCGCCAGCGCAGGCGGCGATGATGCGGGCGTCTTCCCGCAGCTTGACACCGAAGATTCGCGCAACGCGCTGGCCCCCCGCCCCGATGCAGGCGGCGCGGGCATCAACGCGATGCTGAACGTCGGCCTCGACGTGCAGATCGTGCTGGGCCAAGCCCGTATGCCGATCTCGCGTCTGCTGGAACTCACCCGCGGCTCTATCGTGGAGTTAAACCGCAAGATCGGCGCACCGGTGGATCTCATGGTCTCGGACCGTCTGGTGGCGCGCGGTGATCTCGTAAAGGTCGGTGAAGACCGGCTGGGCGTGTCCCTGACCCAGATCGTCAAGGACTATGTCCCTGACTGACCGCCCCTCTCTGCGCAGCCATGCGTCGGGCCGGATGGGCCTTGCCCTGCTGGTGCTTCTCGCCAGCGGCGGCATGGCCGTGGCCCAAGACGGCGGGTTTCTCAGCACCCTGTCGGATGTGATCGGCGATACCGCGCCCGGCAGTGACGAAAACGCCAATCTTTCGGGCCGGATCGTCCAGTTTATCGCGCTGATCACCGTGCTCAGCATCGCGCCTGGGCTTTTGGTGGTGATGACCAGCTTCACCCGCTTTGTCATCGTCCTGTCGATGCTGCGCTCGGCCCTTGGCCTGAACCAGACCCCGCCCAATATCGTGCTGACCTCGCTGGCGCTATTCATGACCTTCTTCGTCATGCAGCCGGTGTTTGAGGACGCCTATGAGGCCGGGGTGGAACCGCTGTTGGAAAACGCCATCGCCGAAGAGCAGGCGCTGGAGCGGATCGCCGCGCCCTTTAAGACCTTCATGTACGTCAACACGCGGCCCGAAGACTACGCCCTGTTCCTGCGCATCGCGCCCGCGGATGAAGAGGCCGAAGAAAGCCCCCTGCCCGCCTCGGCGGAAGAGGCCACCTTCCGCCATCTGGTGCCCGCCTTCATGATCTCGGAACTGCGCCGCGCCTTTACCATCGGTTTTCTGATCTACCTGCCCTTCGTCGCCATCGACCTCATCGTCGCCTCGGTCTTGATGAGCGCGGGGATGATGATGCTGCCCCCGGTGCTGATCTCCTTGCCGTTCAAGGTGATCTTCTTCGTGCTGATCGACGGTTGGTACATGCTGGCGGGATCGCTGATTGAAAGCTATGTGCCGCTTGCCGGTGGCTGACCTGCACTGAAAGGATCTCTCCATGTCGACCAATGCCCTTTCCAAATCCCGCAGAAAGCCCATCACGGTGGAGGATCTGAACGGTCCGACCAAAGCCGCCATCACCTTTCTCTGCCTCGGCGAGCAGACCGGATCGGAACTCATGCAAAAGCTCGGCACCGCCGAGATCGAGCGTATCACCAGCGCCATGAGCCGCCTCGGCCCGATCCCGGCGGAGGTGGTGGAACATGTGCTCAAAGAGTTCACCCAAAAGGTCGTCAGCGGCACCGGATCGGTCGTGGGGTCGCTGTCGACGGCGGAATCCATGTTGCGCAAATTCATGCCCGAAGAGCAGGTGACCAGCATCATGGAAGGCCTCAAGAACAGCGAGCGCGAAAGCGCCATGTGGCGCGGCTTTGGCGCGCTGGATGAGACCGTGATCGCCAATTACCTTAAGGGCGAGCATGACCAAACCGCCGCGGCGATCCTCAACAACGTCGATACCGGCGTGGCCGCCAAGGTGCTGCCGCTGCTGGGCCCTGAGCGGATGCAAGACATCGCCGAGCGCATGATCGCGATGGAGGCCGTGCCACTGCATATGATGCAGCAGATCGAAGAGACGTTGAAACAAGATATCCTGTCGAATGCGATGCACACCAATTCGGTCGAGACGCATCAGCGCATGGCGGATCTGTTCAACCAGTTGGATGTGCAGGCCTTTGAGGAGCTTTCCGGCGCGCTGGACGCGCGTATTCCGGACGCTTTCCAAGCCATCAAACAGCGCATGTTCGTCTTTGACGACCTGTTCAAACTGCCGATGCAGGACTTGGCGCAGGTCATGCGCGGGCTCGATGGGGCGACCCTGCCGATGGCGATGCGCGGGGCCAAGAAAGAGCAGCGCGACCACCTGATGGAATGCCTGCCGCAACGCTCGCGCCAAATGCTGATGGACGAGATGGCCGCCACCGGCCCGGTCCGGGGCCGCGACGTGCGCGCGGCACAGGCCGCCATGGTGGAATATGCCAAAAGCCTTGCCGATCAAGGCGTGATCGAACTGCCCTCGGCAGCCGATGACGACGAATTCATCGAATAATGGGGGTCAGCGGTAGACGCTCGACGCGCTATAGCCGCCGGTGATCGTGGGGATGTCAATGGTCGCGGCCGTAAAGCTGCCGCCCTGCCCGATCGAGACAGCCCCCTGCATCAGCGAAAGCACCGTGCTCGACGACGAAGAGACACCTTCGACCGCATCGTAAATCGCCGAGAACCGCGAGACGAGCTTGTCGACCTCCGCCGGGTCTTGCAGCTTTTCGATGTCGAACTTCTGCTCAAAGAGCGCGATCTGACGGTCGAGATCGACCTGAATCGCCTCATCCGGCACACCAAGCGCGCGGCGCATGAATTTGCCGAGGTCTTCGTCCTTCAGCACGTCGAGCCAAGAGTCGATCTCAGCCGCCTTAGCTTTGAACTCCAAGGCGATGCGCGCGCCTTCGTTGTCCTCTCCGGCCTCGTTCAGCACGAAACGTTCCTTGAAACGGTCGATCATCTCGGCCTGCCAATCGACCTTATCAAGGTTCGCACTGCTTCCCCCTCCGGGCGTGAAGCCCAAAGTGAGATACATCTCGCGAATCTTGGGGTCGCTGAGGCGGTTCACCAGCGCGGAACTGTCGGTGATATCGCTCTCTAACGTCTTGCGGATCATCGCCTTGCCAAAGATCTGATCTTCAAGGTCGAAGGCCCGCATGACGAAAGTATAGACTTCCGTATCGGCAATCAGTTCCTCCGGGGAAGAGATGCTGCCGATACGCTCTTCAAAGGCTTCGATCTGCCGGGCGTTCAGGGCGTTGCTGGCGGCAAGGTCGAGCTGTTTGTCGCGCGTTGCGTCAAACAGTTTGACCGCCACCTGCGTGCCCATGCCGCCCAGCGAAATCATGCGTGCGCGGCCTCATGGCTAGAGGCGGGCGGCACCGGGCGCAGCTGCATGAGTTCGGTCTCGTATTTCAGGACCGCGCGCAGTTCGCTCATAGCCTTGTAGAAATCGGCCATGGAGACGAAATTCGCCGCTTCCATGATCCGGCTGCGCATCTCGGCGCCAAAGCAACAGGCCAGATCGGCCAAGCCCTGCTGGATCATCGGCAGTATTTGATCGCGTGTATCGGGACGGATCAGCGCGGTTTGTACCAAGAAATAGACCTTGGAAACAGGCGTGGATTCCGCATCCGGCTTCAACAGATCGGACTCGCGCACGATGTCGGCGCGGTTCTCGACCGTCAGCGCTTGGCGACGGTCGCCGTTGCGGATGACGCAGCCGTTTACAACAACGCGTTCGCGGGGGCGGAGGGTGAGTTTCAGCATCTTACACCTCCTGCATCTGCGGCGCGGCCTGCCCGGCCAAACCGGCGGCAATATTGCCGTTGATCTCGACGAGACCCGCCAAGCGGCCTTCGCCGGCCATCAGCGCGGTGCTATGACGGTCCACCCAAAGCGCGATGGAAATGAGCGAGGCTTTCAACCCGTCGGGCATCTTGTTTTCCGGCTCGGACAGGTCAAAGCGCAGGGCCGACCAGAACCGTTGATTTTCGTAGATCGCGTCGCGCAGACCGGAGGCGAGGATGTTCAACCGTTCGCTCTTATCGTCTGTCGCATCGAAGCCTTGGCCCTTTTCGGCAAGGTCATGTGTAACGCGGCTCAGGATGCGGCGCTCGATCTGCCGCGGGGTTTCGCTTTCGCGAATTGTTCGTTTGTATGCTGCCAGCCCCATAGGAATTCTTCCTTGTTTTTATCGTTTGCTGCCTGCCAACCGCAAATTCTGAGGCGGTTGGATCGGGGCCAGAGCGCCAGGCTCCGGCCCCGAAAACCCTAATCCTTAACGGAACAGGCTCAGGATGTTCTGCGGCGCCTGGTTGGCAATCGACAGAGACTGCGATGCCAGCTGCTGCTGAACCTGAAGCGCCTGAAGACGGGCGGCTTCTTCTTCCATGTTGGCGTCAACCATCGCGCCAACGCCGGAGTCGAGGTTGTCGGAGAGCTTGGTCAGGAACTCTTGCTGGTTCTCGATGGATTTTTCAGCGATACCGAGGCTGGTCGAAGCATCGATCGCGGAGCTGGCAAGCGCGTCAGCTTCTTTCAATGCCCCATTCAGAAAATACTCCCCGCCTGCGGTTACAGTATCTATACCTTCATCGAAGGCGTTCGCATCCCCACCCGCTTCAGTATATGCAAATGCGGCGCTTGCATTCGTTTCGAAGTTCTCTGCGATGGCTTTGAACTTGCTCATCATATCATAAAGATCGACTGTTTGCACATCGAGAGACGTAGTGCCGATGCTCCCACCGGTTCGCGTAATCCCTGTGGTCACGGACCGAGTTTCAGTAGTTTCGATAGTGGGTGTAACTGCGGTACCTGCTGCAGCGGGATCTTCATACTGCAGTTCACCTGCAGCAGTCATTTTAACGACAACATCAACGTCATTTGTACCGTCGTTATATTGTTTTGCAGTTCCAGCCGCGTTTACCAAGTCATCACCGGCAAATGTTGACTGGGTAATCGTTGTCTCCATCGAAGCAACAAGAGCCTTTAGGTCAGTTTCGATTTCACTCAGACCTGTGCTGTTGTTCTTTGCAGTAAGAACTTTCTCAGCAAATTGTGCTGCGAGATCTTTGAACGAATCGGCCCCTACTCGGGCAGTGGCGATGGAGTTCTTTGTGAGAGTTAGCCCCTCGTTGACCGCTTTTGTCATCCCGCTGTCGCCTTTCATCCCTTCGGAAATCGCGAAATAGGATGCATTGTCTTTTGCCGAGCTGACCTTCAAGCCAGTCGAAATGCGGTCTTGCGTTTGGTTAAGGTTCGAGTTGACACTCCGCAGAGTCGCGAGAGCATTCATTGCGGAGTTGTTTGTATTGATCGAAGACATATTCTTATTCCAGACTATTCTAGTTCGTCATGTCGTCTTTCTGACAACTGCGGGGCGAACCCGCTTAATTACGTTTTTACGCGAAAAACTGGCAACATTGAGGCAATTCAGAAACTTTTGTCCACGGTTGCCATCAGTGTTGCGCGGTTGTCACGTTTCGCACCGCTTCGGCCGTAAATGCCTGCAATGCTGTGCTTTTCCCGGATTTGAGAAACCTGTGAGATCATCTCAGACGTGGCTTGGCGGGCCAATTGCAGGTGGTCATGATCGCGCGCGATCAGATCTTTCAGATCGCGCAATTTATCTTTGCTGACCGCCTCGGGGTCGTGGCTGAGTTGCTCTTCCAAGACGGCGGTGAGTCGGGCCTTTTCGCTGGCGAATTCGACCAATTGGTTGAACGCCCCGCCCTCCACCGCGGCGATTTCGCGGCGCAGCAGATTGCCCAATGCGTCAACGGCGGCGAGTGCTTTGCGCGGATCACTCATCGGTCGGCCCCCGTTTGATAGCGCTGCATGGCGGTTTCAATTGTACGGGCGATTCCGGTGCTGCTCTGCTCGGCGATGCTTTCGCCAATCGCGTTGGACAGAAAGCTGCGCCAAGTCTCTTCGGCATGGCCGCCGCCGAAGCTGCCGATGTCTACGGTCGAGAGCATTTCATCGACCATCTGGCCGAGGAACATCGCCTCGAACTCCTGCGCCTTTTCGGCGGTGACGGCATCGGCCTGCGGGGCTGCCGGTTTGGCCGCCGGGGTCGGCACGGGAATTGGGAAAGATGCGAATTCCATGACCTGCCCCTAGATGATCTCAAGGTCGGCATGCAGAGCGCCCGCCGCCTTGATGGCTTGAAGGATTGAAATCGTCTCGGTCGCGCCGACGCCGATGGCGTTCAGCCCGTCGACGAGCCGTTGCAGGCTGACCGACCCGTCGATGACGGCGAATTTCGCGTCTTTCTCTTCCACGCCGACCGAGGAGTTCGGGACCACCACAGTCGTCCCGCCGATGGACAGCGATTCGGGCTGGCTGACGTTGAAATCATCGCGGACGGTGACGGTCAGCCCGCCTTGGCTGACCGCGACGCGGTCGATGCGAACATTGGCGCCGATGACGATGGTGCCGGAGCGCGCGTCGATCACCACTTTGGCGACTTGATCAGGCTGAACTTGCAGCGGTTCGATCAGGGCCATCGTCTCCATCAACGATCCCTTGCCGTAAGCCGACACGGTGATGGTGCGCGAATCGATGGCCTTGGCGATCGGGCCCATGGCTTGGTTGATCGCGGCCTCGACCCGCTGTGCGGTGACGAAATCGGCGTTGCGCAGGGCCAGTTTGATGCTGTTCATCTCGCTGAAGTCGAAATCGACCTCACGTTCGACGATGGCGCCATTGTCGATCCGCGCGCCTGTCGGCACGCCTTCGACGATGGAGGCGTTCAGCCCCTGTGCCGCGAAACCGGCGACGGCAATCGGGCCTTGGGCCACGGCGTAGATCTCACCATCGGCCGCGGTCAGCGGGGTGACGATCAGCGTACCGCCGCGCAGCGAAGACGCATCACCCAGCGAAGAGACCACCACGTCGATGGTGCTACCGGCCCGCGCGAAGGGCGGCAGGGAGGCGGTGACCATGACGGCGGCGGTATTGGCCGTGCGCATCTGGTCTTCGGTCAGGTTGCCGATGCCGAGACGCTCCAACATGCCTTCGATGGCGCGTTCAGTGAAAGGCGCATTGCGCAGGCTGTCGCCCGTGCCGTTCAGCCCCACGACCAGCCCGTAGCCGACCAATTGGTTCGACCGCACGCCCTCGACGGTGACGATATCCTTGATCCGCACCTGTGCTGCCGCCGGCGCGGCGAGCGCGAAGGTGAGGCCGATCAGCAAAAGTTTAAACAAGGCGTTCATGGGTTGCGGTTCCGGTTAGAGGTAGTTCAGGAAGGACAGGCGCGAGAGCCGCGCGGTGATAGCAAAGCTGGAGTCGAGTTGGTTCTGCAATTGGGTCAGACGGGTGGCCGCGTCATATTGGTCGACCCCTTCGAGGTTCATCACCTCCCCATCCAGAAACAGCGCCCGGCTTTCTTGAGCCGCGATCGTATCGGCCAGCTGTGCGCGTTTCAGGCCGGTCTGGGTTTCCAGATCGGTCAGCCCTTCAAGCCCCGCCCCGATGGCGCTGCGCGCCTCGGTTAGCCACGCATCGCGGGCGGCCTCATCGGGAATGTCGCTGGGGTTAAACGCGCTCAGCATGGCCAGACCGCGGACCAGATCGCGGATTGCCGGATCATTGGCTTGGGCGGTTTGGGTCAGGGTCTGGGTCTCAGAAGTGCGCGAGGTCAGCGGCGGATTGCCCGACGGCGCGCCGTTGTAAAAAGTGTTCTCGAAATTATGGTTGGGAAACACCGAACTGTCGCCAAAGCCCGCCTTGAGGTCATCGATGGCGCGCTGCACATCCGCCACATCGGTCAGAGGGCCGCCGATCATGTGATCGACCGCAATCGCCGGGGATTCGCCGGTGCGCGGGTTGACCTCGTCCCATGCTTGCAGCGGGTTGGTGTCGCTGCGGGTACCGGACATCAGGAAGCCCGAACTGTCGCTGACCGCCGCACGCTCCAACACCCGGTCAAGCGCCGTGCGTGCCGCCTGCGACAGATAGGTCGCCGAAAGCCCGCCCGCGTTGTCGGTGGTGAAGGCTTGCTCAAGCACACTCTGACCGACGTCGCGCATGGCACCAAGCGATGTTTCGACGGCGAGGAAACGGCGGTCCAAAAGCGCATTGGAGGTCAAGAAACCATCGTTGCGGGTGATCTGCATGCGAATGGCGATGGCATCGGCAGAGCGGTGGCCCAGATCGTCATAGGGGTTGGCCTTCAGCCCGGTTGTCACCTCTTTCGACACGTCCGAGATCTCGGCGGCGAGGCGGCTGGTCTGTTCGCGCTGGCGCAGGCTTTGCAAGGCGGTGGAGACGGTGCGGGAAATCTCGGTCATCCTATCCTCACACGCTGGCCAAAAGGGTGTCGAGCATATCGCTCAGGCTGGTGAGCACCTGCGAATTCGCGCCATAGGCCTGTTCGATTTCCAGAAGCTTTTGCAATTCGGTATCGACGTTCACGCCCTCGATGCTGCTGCGGTTGTCCTCGAAGGTGATGAGCCGCACGCGGGCCGTCTCGGCCTGCCCGTCCGCCCCGACCCGCAGCACATTTTGCTGACTGACCAGATCGGCGGCGTAATCCCCCAAACGCGCATTGGTGCTGAGGCCCGTGGCCGCGTCAAAAGCCATGCCCGTTTCAAGCACGTCGACAAAGGCGTTCAATTGCGTGGTGTCGCCCGGCTCTCCGGGGAATGTGGCTCCGGCACCGTCGCGCAGACGCCAAAGCGCACCGCCCTTGTCGGGCTGGACGCTGTCATTGAGCGCAAGTCGCCCGGCCAGCCCGTCCAACTGCGCCGGATCGAAAGCCCCGCCTGCATCAGAGAAGAGCCCCGGCTGCCCGGCCCCGAGGGAGGCATCTGCGGCCTCGAAACTCTGCACCAGCCCGCGGGCGAGTTCATCCAATTGCAGCTTCATCTGCGGCAGGTCATTGGCGATCAACCCGCTCAGCCCCGCAAGGCGGCCACTGTCGGACCCGCGCGCGGTGGCGCTGTTTGGCGTGATGTCGATGTCCCCTGCCATCAGCCGCCCCGTCTCGGGGTTGGCGCTGAGCGGCACGGCGGTTTCGCCATGGACCAATTCCGTGCCGCCGGTGGTGTGCAGCGTCAGCGTTCCATCCGCTTCCCAACGGCTTTGGAAATCCATCTGACTGCCCAAAGCATCAAGGCGGCGGTTCATCTCATCCATCAGCCCGCTGGTGCCGGTGGGATCGGTCCCGGCAAGGGCCAGACGTTCGTTCAAGGCGGCGATATCCGAGAGCGCCGCGTTCACCTCGGCCACGCTCGCCACAAGGCTGTCACCAGCCTGCGCGCGGCTGGCCTCAAGCCCGATGGCGGCCTCGTTGATGCTGTGCACCAAGGTCTCGCTGCGCGACAAAAGGTCGTTCTGCGCGGCGGGGTCGGAGGGGTTGTTGGCCAGAAGGTCGAGCCCTGCCTGAAACTCTGCCAGACGGGCGGCGGGGGAGACTTCATCGCCCGGCTCACCCAGAGTGATCAGATAGCTGCCGAGTATCTCACTGGTGGCAGAGGCGCGGCCCAATTCAGCCGAAGCATTCCGCGACATGCCTGCAAGGCGTTCATCCACTTGCCGCGCAATGCGCAACTCTACCGTGCCACTTTGACCGTTGGTCGTGACCTGCGCGGCCTCGCGCCGGACGTAGCCTTCGGTTTGCGCATTGGCGATATTGCCCGCAACAAGGTTGGCGCGACCCTCTGTCGTGCTCAGCCCGCTGCGGGCAATGCTAAAGGCAGATGAGATGCTCATTCATGCACCGGGTTAGCGTTTGATGCTTAGCGTTTCACTCAGCATCTCATCGCTGGTGGTGATGATCTTGGCGCTGGAGGAATATGCCCGCTGCGTCTGGATCAGGTCGGTCAGCTCTTCCGCGATATCCACGTTGGAGCCTTCGAGCGCCCCGCTGTTGATGCTGCCCAGACCGTTCAACATCGGGTTGCCGATGCTCACCGCGCCGGAATCCCGGGTCGCCACATAGGCGTTGCCGTCGACCGAGCGCATCTGGTCGGGGTTGGCGACATTGGCAAGCGGCACTTGGAACAGCGCGCGGCGCTGGCCGTTGTCGAAGACGCCGTAAAGGATGCCGCTGTCGCTCATCTCGGCCCGCTCGAGGCTGCCGGTCTCGGTGCCGTCATCCGAAAAGGCCGGGGGTGTGTAATCGCCCGAGAATTGGGTCATCCCCTCAAAGGTGCCGGGCGCGCCGAAGTCGATCTCAAGCGGTTGTGGGGTGCCGCCGTTGTTGATTTGCAGGGTCACCACACCGGTCGCGGGATCAATCGGCAGGCTGCCGGGCGTGTAGCTCGCCGGGCTGCCCGCGTTGACGCCGCTGTCGGTGAAATTCACCGTCGCATCGCCGTAGCTGTTGCCCGCTTCATCGCTGATGCTGACAGTCCATTCGTTGGCCGTGGCCCCCGGTGTCCAAGACAGGTTCAGCGCATCGCTGCCGCCCAATTGGTTCACATAGCGCAGGGTGGATTCAAAGGCCGTGCCGGTGGTGCCAGCGCCGGTCTCCTGCGCGGGGACATTGCCCGAAACGCCAACGCGGGTGCTGGGCGTCCCCTGCACCTGATAGCTCGCCACATTGACGGTGCTGAGGTCGTTGTAACTGGTGCTGCTGACACTGCCCGTGGCGCCGCTGGCATCCGTGGGGAAGCCCGAGAGGAAATAGCCCGCAGAGTTGCGCAGGTTGCCGTTCTGATCCGGGGTGAAGGAACCGGCGCGGGTCAGGTAGTAGTTGGATTCGACAGGATCGTTGGGGTTGCGCGAGACGACGAAGAAGCCGTCACCCTGCACCGCAAGATCGGTCGAGCGCCCCGTGCCCATGATATTGCCATTGGCCGAGATATCGGCGCGCACATCCGTCAGCACCCCCGCCTGCGTCGACCCGGTGTTCTGTGTCACGAATTCCGAGAAGGTCCGCCGGTAGCCTACGGTATTGGCGTTGGCGATATTGCTAGAAATATTCTGGACGCGGGAGGAGTTGGCCTGCAACCCGCTGACCCCGATCTGAAGGGCGCTTGTAATGCTCATGACTTGATCCTGCTCGTTCTTGTTATTCTTGACTTATACATGAGAAAGCCGATTCTTCATGACTAAAGCAAGAATAAAATTTTTATTTGATATTTATGTCACTGACTTTCCTTGACGTCCGTCACTTTGGTCACGGCATCTAGGATACGGTCCGCGCTCTCCATGCTCAGCCGCATCACGTCTGACCCCAGCTGCCCCTCTTCGGCAGGGCGCGCGCCCAGCCCTGTGGCGATCTCGGCCCAGCCGGGCAGGTCGGCCAGCGCAGGAAAGGCCGTGGCGGCCCTTGAGACCGTGGCACTGTCGCCCGCCTGATAGGCAGCAAGGGTCAGGCGCGTGGCATCGGCAAAGGCAAATTGCTGGGGGTGCGCCTCCCACATCTCAAGATAGGCCTGCCGTGCAGCGCCCCATTTGCCGGTCTCGTAGAGGGCCACGGCGCGGCTGCGGCGCAGGTCCATGTCTTGGGCGCGCAGGCGCAGGGCGGCGAGTTCATCCGACCGGCCCGCCTGCGCCAAGGCTTCGACCAAAAGCGCTTCGGCCTCGGCGCCCTGATCGTCGGCATAGCCGCTGAGCAGGTCCACTGCCGCATCCGCCTGCCCACCTGCCAAAAGCGCGCGGGCCTCACCGCGCCGCAAGCGGGCCATAAGACTGGCATCGGGGGCAGTCGCCCCGCCCCGCTCCAAGGTCTGGGCCATTTCGCGCAGGGCGCGATACTCCCGCGCGGCAAGGGCGGTCATCCCGGTATCCAGCAGGCGTTGCGGCACGGCCATGGCATGGCCGACAAAACCCGGATCGAAACGCCAGCGGGCGCTGACACGGGTGTGCCCTTCAAGGAATGGCCCAAGGTCGATCTCCCCCGCCGCCCCTGCGGCATAGAAGGCACCGTAGATCGCCCGTGCCTGCACGCGTAGCCCCCCGGCCTCCTCTTCAGGGGCGGTGCGCAGCAAATTATGCAGCGCCCACAAGGCGGTATCCGTGTCGCCCTGCTCTGCGGCGACCTCTGCCAAAAGCTGCGCGCCTTCGCGCCCGAGGGCATCCCCGCTCCACATCCAACGCGCGGTTTTCAATAGCGACAGCGCGTCTTGTCCCAGTAGGGTCTCGGTCTCGCGCCCCATCCGGACCAGCGCGAGTCGCGCCCGTTGCGCATAGGCATCGCGGCCCTGTGCGGCTTGGACATAGCCTTCGAAAGCCATCAAAAGATCACCCGACACTTCGGAGGCGCGGGCCAGAAGGTAGCGATAGGCGGGGCCATCGCGCAGCTCGGCATGGTCGGGGAATTGCGCGGCCAATGCCTGCGCCACCTCCCAATCCTCGGCCTCCAGCGCCGCTTCGAGCAGATCGGGCAGGACGGCGGCTTGAATGGCTGGCGGCAGGTCGGCGAGGCTTTCCAAGGTGCGCGGCATCAAGCGGGCCGCCTCCTCCACCGCGCCCAGCCGGGCAAAGGCCGCTGCGCGCAGGGCCTGCCCCTGCCCCCAGCCGACGGACCATGACACCGCCTGCCCCAGATCGCCACCCGCACCCTCGTCGAGCAGGGCGAGCGCGAGGCTTAGGGTCCGATGCCGCCGCGCGGCATCGCCGGTGAGGGTTTCGTCGTCGAGGGCTTCAAGAAAGCCCGCCGCCTCGGGGCGCATCATCCAAGCAAGGTGCAATTCCGCCAGCCCCAGCAACACCTCGGCCCGCGCAGGATCCTCCGGTGGGGAGACCTCTGCCAGCTGCGTCATCAATCCTTCGCGCGCGGCGAGAAAGTCCTGCTCCCCCTGCTCGGCCAAGGTCAAAGGCGCAAAGACAGCACCCTCCTCCGCCGTCGCGGCCGGGGCCAGGAGCAAAGACAGGCCAAGAACAATGTTGTGCAGATGCTTCATTATATGAATAGATGCACTTTATTCTTGTAAAGATCCATTCTTTATTTCACACTGATCTTCATAATGTCACGCCATCCTTGCCCAAACTGAGGCCCGTTATGACGGAAACCAGCCATATCAGCATGTCGCTGGCGACTTCCCTCCAGCGCCAACTCGACATCACCGCCAACAATATCGCCAACGCCAGCACCGCGGGCTACAAGGGCGAACATGTGGTGTTCGAGGCGCTGTTGCAGGACAACACCGCGCTTGGCGACGATCAGGCGGCTTTCGTCAGCGATACCGGCTCGTACATCGACACGCGCCCCGGCGCGCTGTCGCAAACCGGTAACCCGCTGGACGTGGCGCTGCATGGCGAGGGGTGGTTCAGCTATCAAACCGCCGACGGGCAGCAGGCCTTTGGCCGCGATGGCAGCTTTGCGATCGACCCTGAGGGCAATCTGACGCTGCTGTCGGGGGCCAAAGTGCTCGACGCGGGCGGTGCGCCGATCCAACTGCCCCCTGCGGGCATGGGCGATATCAACATATCCGAAGATGGCACCATTTCGGGCAGTGAGACCGGCCCGCTGGGCCGGATCGGCGTCTTCGATATCCCCGAGATTCAAAGCTACAAACGGCTTGGTGGCGGCATGCTCGTCGCACCCGAGGGGGCCGCCAAACCGGGCGTGGCCGAAGCCGTGCAGGTGCGCCAAGGCACGCTTGAGCTGAGCAACGTGAACCCGGTGCGCGAGATGACGCGGCTGATCGACGTGCAGCGCGCCTATGAGCGCACCAATACCATGATGGGCAATGCGGACGACCTGCGCCGCGACTCGCTCAAACGGATCGCGCAGGCGGTCTGACCCGGCATCCGTAGAACGGAAGGAACGAGACAATGAAGGCACTCAGCATCGCAGCGACCGGCATGATGGCGCAGCAGACCAATGTCGATGTGATCTCGAACAACATCGCCAACGCGAATACCACCGGGTTCAAGGCCAGCCGCGCCGCCTTTCAAGACCTGATCTATCAATCCATGCAACGCGAAGGCGCCGTCACATCGGAGGCCGGATCGACCCGCCCCGTGGGCATCGACATCGGCATGGGCGTGCAGACCGCCGGCACCGTGCGGCTGAACACCCAAGGCGGCATGGTGGCCACGGAAAACCAGCTTAACGTCGCCATTGACGGGCGGGGCTATTTCTCGGTCACGCTGCCGGATGGCGGTACCGCCTATACGCGCGACGGGTCGTTCCAACTCTCCCCCGAGGGTGAGATCGTGACGATGCAGGGCTACCGCGTCGAGCCCGGCATGGTCGTGCCCGAGAACACCACGGCGGTCGAGATCAACGAACAGGGCGTCGTCATGGCCTATGTTGAGAATGATCCCGTGCCGGTGGAACTGGGCCAGTTCAACCTGACCACCTTCGTTAACGAGCCGGGGATGCGTCCGGTGGGCAACAACTTCCTACTGGCGACCGAAGCCTCGGGCGAAGCGCAGGTGGTGAACCCCGGCGATCCGGGCGCGGGGATGATCCGTCAGGGCTATCTTGAGGCGTCCAACGTGAACGTCATCCAGCAGATCACCGATCTGATCTCGGCACAGCGCGCCTATGAGATGAACTCCAAATCAATCGAGACCGCAGACCAGATGCTCTCGGCTGCGAACCAAATCCGCTAATGCGACGGCTCGCCGCCCTCTTCCTTGGCCTGATGGCGCTGACGGGCCCCGCCCTTTCGGCGCCCATCGGCGTATTGGTCGAGGAACGCGCGCGGGTGGACTACGCCGACAGCCTGCCGCAAGAGGGTGCCTTCGAGATCACGGTCAAGGACGCCCCCGCCGAAGAGGTGCTGACGCTGGCCGAGTTCTGGATGGACCCGCGCAGCGGCAAGTTTCTGGCCAATGCGGTGCTTGAGACGGGCGAGGTGCAGCGCATCGCGGGCTACGCCCTTGTCACCATGCCGGTCCCTGTGCCCATCACCCGCCTGCTGCCCGATGACATCATCATGGAAGACGACCTGACCGTGATGCGCCTGCCCGTGGGCAGGATCGGCGCCTATGTGATGACGGACATGGAAGAGGTCGTCGGCAAACAGGTGCGCCGCGTGCTGACGCCGGGGCGGCCCATTCAGACGCAGTCCATCATCCAGCCGCTGGTTATCAACCGGGGCGAGCGGGTGGAGATCTATTTCAGCGACGGGCTTCTGGCCCTTTCCTCACCCGGGCGCGCGCTTGATGACGCGCATGAGGGGCAGGAAATCCGTATCGTGAACCTTGTCAGCAACAAAACGGTCACCGGCATCGCCACCGGCGAAGGGACCGTGGAGATCATTCGATGACCACCGCTTTCGCGCGCCCCTCTGTCTTGATGCTCGGCGCCGCCCTTGCCCTGTCCGCCTGCGATACCGCCGATCATTTCGACCGCGATCCACAGCCCTCCCCAATCGTGGTGGATGGCCAAGCCATCCCCGAGGTCTCCCGCGTGCAGGTGCCGATGCCCGCCGTCGCGATGGAGCCGCCCCGGCGCGGCAGTGCGAAAGCCTCGCTCTTTACCGCGCGCAGCCAGCCGTTGTTTTCCGACCAACGCGCCGATGACATCGGCGATATCGTTACGGTCGTGATCTCCATCGACGACCGCGCACAGCTGCGCAATTCGACGGACCGTGAGCGCGAGGGGGCAAGCTCGGTCGGATTCCCGACATTCTTTGGCTATGGCGCGAAAATTGCCGCAATTCTGCCCGGAATCAGCGCCGCCGATCTGCCGAGTGGCGATATCGTCGAGGTGGGATCGGCCTCTGAGGCCAGCGGGTCGGGTGCCATTTCGCGCAATGAACGGATCGAGCTGAAAGTCGCCGCTTTGGTGATCGACAAGCTGCCAAACGGCACGCTCGTCGTCGCCGGACGTCAAGAAATACTGGTTAATCAGGAGCTGCGCGAGCTGCGCATGGCCGGGATCGTGCGCCCTGCCGACATCCGCGATGACAACACCATTTCTTACGACAAGATCGCCGAGGCCCGCATCGCCTATGGCGGCAGAGGCACGCTGTCGCGCGCGCAAGAGCGCAGCTACGGCGAAGACGCGATGGATGTGATCCTGCCCTATTAATTCCTGACTTGGTCACAAAGTGAGACCATTGCCGTCGCAATCGACCGTTAAACCTGACGAAAGCTCAGGAAAGGTCGAACATGAAAAAGGCAGCAATCGCATTTATAGCACTCCCCTTGCTTTGCATGGGTGCGGGCTATGGCGCCGGTCTGGCCCTCGCCCCTGCCCCAGCCGAAGCGGCGGGGACAAAGAGTGATGACAAGACCGCTTATGACGCAAAGGAGACGGCAAAGGACGCCGCCCATGCGCCCGAGAAAGACGCCCATGGCGAGAAAGGTGAGAAATCCGCCAAGGGTGATGATCACGCGCCGCTGGACAGTTATGAACTGGCCAAGGACCGCACGGTGGTGCGTCTTGGGCAGATGACGATCCCGGTGGAGAAGACCAACAGCGTCTCTTATGTGGTCGCGGATTTCGCGCTCAAGATGGGGTCACTGGAATTGGCCGAACGCTACCGCCGCGTGGAAGACGCGACGCGGATGCGCGATTCGCTCTTGCAGGCGATGAACCTAGCCGCCGAAAGCGCCGTGCTGCGCGGCGTGGCGATCGACAGCGAAGCCCTGTCGCGGCTGCTGCGGGATCTGATCAGCAAAGAGCATAAGGGCGTCGATGATGTGATGTTCGTATCGCTCTACAAACAAGATGTGGCGCGGCTCTGACACGCGCCACAGCGCAGGCTTAAAGAACCGAACGCACCACGTTCGACAGCACGGATTCCCCGTTATCCAGTTCCAACTCCGGCCCGTAGGCGGTGAAGTTCACCCGCGTCACTTCGGACCGGGTCAGCGGGGTAACGCCCACATCGTTGCCCTCGGCATCCGTTGCCGTGATCTCAACCCGGAAGGTATCGGGCGGCACCGGCAGGCCCACGGAATCGAGGCGGTTCCACTCCACGTCGATCACCTCCCCTTCGGCGGTGGAGGGGCCGGGCATCTCGCGGATCAGGGTGCCGTCTTCGGAGAAGATCCGAACGGTCACCTCCTCCGCCCCGGCGTTGAGCTGGTAGCTCAGCGGGAATTCATCTTCGGTCATGCGCACTTGGGTCGAGGGCACCAGCACGTCGCGCCCGATCAATTGCAGGTCCGACATTGCGCCCACGGTGGAAAGCATGGTCGAGATTTGCTCAAGGCTCGCGTTGGTGGCGATGCTCTGCTCCACTTGGGTCAACTGCGCCAATTGCGAGACGAACTGCGTCGAATCCACCGGGTTTAGAGGGTCTTGGTTCGAAATCTGCGCCGTCAGCAGGGTGAGAAAGCTGTTGTAGCTTTCCTGAAGCTCGGCTGAAGAGGTCGCCGCCGCCGAAGTGTTGGCGGTGCTCAGGGTGCTTGCTGTGGTCGCGTCGATCATGGTCTCGCCTTTCAGGTGAGGATATCTAGCTGCCCGGCGCCAAGGCGCGGGCTGGGGGTCTGGGCCGTGGGCGCGGCGTCACCGCCCTGCGCATCATCGGCCTGTGCTGTGGTCTGGGTGAACGCCGGGCCCTGTTGCTGTCCGCCATTGCGGCCGCGGTCGCCGAAAGTCTGGAAATCGAGGTCCGCATTCTCGGCGCTGATGCCGCGCGATTGCAGCGCGTCCAGCAGTTGCTCACGGTCTTGCCGCAGCATGTTCAGGACCGAGGCGCTTTCGGTGGTCATGGCGATTTGCATGCGCCCCGCCTCACTGCGCACCACCTCGATCTCGATCTCTCCCATACCGTAGGGGGAGAGCGAGAAACGCAGCTTGTTGTCCGCCGTATCAAGGCTGCGGATCTGTTGGCTGACGTGTTGGCGAAGCTGTTCTTCCGGCGCGGCGGCAGGGTTCGGCGCGGGGGCCGGTGTGGGCTGCGGCGGGCTGAGGCGTAGCCCCTCGCTCTGCGGTGCCTGCGGCGCGGTCAAAGCGGCGACCTCGCGCAGGACGGCCTCTGCTGCCGGGGCATTTGTGCCGGGCTGGGCTACCTTGGCGGCATCGACAGCGGCGCTGAAACGCTCGGCGGCAGCGGTGAGGCGCGGGTCCGCGGCTTCAATGCTCAAGTCCACCTTCGCTGTGAGGGGCGGTTCTGTCGCCCCTACGGTGGCGGCTCTCGGGGCCGGTCCCTCACTCGGCAGGACCGTTTTAAACCCGCTCTGTTCGGCAGGGCCTTCGGCCTGCAACACTGGCGCGGCCCCTTCGGAGGCAATCACGCGCGCGCCCAGCTGAGCCTGCCCCATGGCCATACGTCCCACAACCGGCAGCGCGGCCGAGGCGATGCTCAATTGGCTCGCCGGGGTGGGCAGGCGCAGGGCACCGGCGATCCTCTCCTCCAATGCGGCTTCAAGGCTAGGATCATCCAACTGCGCCACCGCCTCCAGCGCGCCGAGGTTTTCAGGCGGCGCTTCGCCCAAGGCTTCGGCAAATGCGGCGAGGGCAGCTTTCGGGGTGATTTGCTGGCTGGTCTCCTCCAACCCCGCGAGGGTGTGATCCATCAGGGCCATCAGCCCCTCTGCCGTCTCAAGGTCGATGTCCTCGGGCAGCGGATCGGGAGCGGCTTCCACCTCTGGCGCGGCGGCTTGCACGTCTTGGCCCTGCGCCTCCGACGCGGCCCCCTGCCCGGCCAACCCCTGCATCAGGGCGGCAAAACCTTCGGCAGCCCCCTTCTCCGAGGGCTGCCCGAGACCTGCGGCATTCGGCACCGCAGGTGCTGCCTGAAGTTGAGCGATCATCTGACGTCCTCCAACTTGGGATCCACGGCGGGATTCCGAAGGCTCTTGTAGGATCAGGAGATCCGCACGTTCCCGCGCTGATCTTCAAAGGCGCGGCGTGCGCTGCGGGCCTCGACGAGGGCTTTCAGCCGTAGGGTCCACTGGTTAAGGGTCACGGGCGTCTCTGTCCCGGTCAGCGCACGAAGCGAGATCTGCGCGCCCTCCGCGGGGGCTGCAAAGACCGAATGACTGTCGACCGGACGGCCCCAGTACTGCCCCAAAACCGCGCTCAGCCCCATGCGGAAGGCCGCAGGCTCAAGCCCCAGCTTGAGCAGCTCATCCGCCTCAGCGGCGTGATGGTAGGCCTGCCCCAAAGCGTGCAGAACGCTGTCTTCGTCCATCATCGGGAACAGGCCGCGCCCGATGATCCCGATCAGCACTTCGCCCACCAGCGCACCGGCGGCTTGGGAGATATTGGTGAAATTGTCGCTTTTGCGAATAACGACGAGCGAGCCATACGGCACATCGGCGTCGAGTTCTTCGGCAAGGATATCGCCAAGGCAAATGCCCGGGATCGGTTCGATGCAATCTGGCATTGCAACCGGATGACCGGCCCAATCCTGCATCTCGAAGACCGAAGCTTGAACCGGAATCAGCGCCCGGATCAGCATGTTGAAATGACGGCCATCGGCCGATGAATCCATGTGGCAGGCACCCTTCCAGATGCCACCTATAAGTGAGTTTACCTGCATTTCCGCCTCGTTCAGGACGTTCTGTCCATGGTTTATCCGGGCGATTTTTAAGAGTTTTTTAGGTGCCCGGTGCTCGATTATTACATAAGGTCTAGATCGCAAGACCTTGACCGTCAACAATTTTACAAGACCGTGCCATTTTTTTGGGAATCAGCGGCAGGGATGTCGCACTTTTGCCTAGGATGGAAATCTCGCACAACCGGGCCGATAGAGCCTTGAAAACAAGGTCTACTCGGCTTGATAGACCAAGCGAATCGAGATGCGACGGTTTTCCGGGGCCAAGGGATCGACCGTGTTGATCGGTTGCGTGTCGGCCACACCCGACACCCGCATAAAGCGCGCGCCTGCGATGCCTGCGGCCATCAACGTGCGGCGCGTGGCATTGGCGCGGTCTGCCGAAAGCTCCCAATTCGTGTAGCCATTGTTCGCGCCAAAAGCGGCGGCATCGGTATGGCCCACAATCTCGACCGGCTGGTTCTGTTCGGCAATCACATCGCCGATGGCCAGCAACAGCTCGCGGGTCTTCGGGGTCACTTCGGCACTGCCCCGCGCAAAGAGCGACCGTTCATCTTGGTCCAAGACCTGAACCGTTAGCGCCCCGTTCGATTTCTCCAGCCGGACATTGCGCGCCAGATCATTCAGGGTGCTGTCAGAGGTGATCCGCTCGGCGATGTCCTCCGCCATGCGGTCGATCTCGGACTGGCGGCGCTCGGTTTCCTCGATCGCGGCGAGTGTGGCGGGATCGGCGGGCGCCGCGGGCTCGGGCGCTTCGGCATATTCCACGACCACGGCGGCGGGCTTGTCACGCAGGCGGCTGTCGAAGACCATCATCGGATTGTCGCGGCCAAAGGTCGGCTTTTGCACATTGCCGGTGTTGTCGACCGCGCCGGTCATCACCCCTGCGGCCATCAGCGGGCGCAGGTCCGCCGCCGCATCCGAAGAGGATCCGCCGTCCGACACCGTGGGGGTAAAGTAATTGGCCAGCCCGCGCAGCTTTTCCTCATCCGAGGCGGCGAGGATCCACAGCAGCAGGAAAAACGCCATCATCGCGGTCATGAAGTCCGCATAGGCCACCTTCCAACCGCCGCCGTGGTGGGCGTGGCCGCCCTCCGCGTCGTAGCGCTTGATGATGATCATCGCGTTCTTCTTGTCAGCCATCACGCGGCCTCCCGATTACGCAAGACCGGGCACGGGGGCCAGATCAGGAAAGCTCTGCGTTGTTGTCCGATTTGTCGCGGCTGTATTTGCCCAGCCCTGCGCGTTTGGCGTATTCGGCCTTGCGCTTGGAATAGCTTGGCGCGACCAGCGGCGTGTCGGCAGGCAGGTTGAACATCACGCGGTATTCCGCTTCGGTCAGCCCATGTTCGGCCCCGAGGTGACGTTTCAGCATCTTGAACCCCTTGCCGCAGCACAGGCAAAAAATCGTGTCTTCGGTCATCGGCTGCTCGCCCGGTGCGGCGGTCATGCCCTGCGCCTTGGGCGCGACGGGGGCCACGGCGGCGGCGGGGATATTGGCCAATGCGGTGGCGGGAGCCTCAGCGGGGGTCGCGCGCAGACGCTCGACCAAGGTCAGGATATCGTCGATGGTCACGTCGTTGCGGCTGGCGAACCCCGAAACGATGGTCGCAATCGCGGTATCGCTCAGATTCTGCTTGGGGGGTACATTAGGCATGAAGCAACTTCCTTGTTAAGTTAATCTTGCCTTCTGCAAGGTTCGCGAAGCATTCAAAGAGCGCTTCGCAAGGGACGCAGCAAAGATAAATAATTCTTCGCCGTTTATTCTTATCACGATTCGAATTGTATTTGGAACCCGCGCAAGCATTGGCAAGCACTTTTTCGCCATATCGTGCGGAATGCATCACGGCTCCATCTGCGCGACAGTTTTGAAGATCGCGCTTTTCGGGGCCGGATCGGGGGCCACGTCATTTCCGGTGGTCTGGGCGATGATTGTGCTGAACAGACCGGTCACCCCCAGCCCTGCCACCGCGATCAGCGGCACATGCAGGGACTTCCACAGGCTCTTGCGGGGCGCGGGCGGCTGCGGTGCCAATGCGGCGGGGTCGAGCAACTCCGGCTCGGGCGCCGGGGGCACCTCGATCGGCGCGCCGAACTCCACAAAGATGCCGCGCGGCATGACCGCGACCTTCACCTCGCGCCGCGCACAGCTGTCGCTGAAGCCCGCAGGGAAGAGTTCGGCCGGAATGTCGATCACCATGTCATCCTTGGGCCGCCACTCTGCCGCCAGCGTGTCACGGGGGATATAGACCGAGGCGAAATCATCCCGAAAAGCGATGTCACGCACCAAGGTCGGCACCATGGGCAGCGGCTGCTCCGGGTTGGAGGCGATTCGCATCCGCCCCCCGGCGAGCCACATCTCAAGACGGACATAGAAACACTCCCCCGGCTGAACCTCGGCAGAGGGCATATAGCCTTCGGGCGGGCCCGAGCGCAGCTTGCGGCGCTTGCGGTTGCCGATGGGAAAGATCTTGTTGGTGCTGACGCGTTGGAACTGGTCCAATTCGGGCCGCTGGCGCATCAACTCGTCGAAATCCAGCCCCTCTTCGCGGGCGAAATTGTAGTTGATCAGATAATCCGCCGCCGTTTCCTCAAGCGTTTTGCTGTCTTGAATGGCCTTCAACAGCGCATTTTCCTCAGAAAACAACAGCCTACGGCAGGGGTGTCCCTCAACCTCGGGGCTGACGGCAAAGCTGCCCACGGGACGGTCGAGGATATCCGCCACCCGATCGAAAACTGCATGTTCTTCGTCATTGTGAAAGACCACGAACTCGCAAAGACCGGCGGCATCCATGCACAGCAGCAGCCGCATCTCTTCGGGCCAGCCCGGCACGAGCACCGAAAGCTCGGAGGGATCGACGAAATAGGCGAAGGCATCGGGCTCTTGCAGAGCGTCGATATCACCCTTCAACTCTTCTTTGACCGAAAAACCACTATTCATCATAGAAACCCAAGTTCTTTCCTAGATAATACTTGTATAGGCCCATCCACTCAAGGATAAAGTAAGAATAGTTTCTTTTTGGAGGCGTGTGCAGCAATGACACTCTTGCTTGGTCTTGTAATGGTCTTCGGTCTGGTCTTTGGCGGTTTCATGCTGTCGGGGGGCAATATGGACATCGTCCTGCACGCCCTCCCCTACGAGGGCATGATGATCGGCGGCGCTTCTCTGGGGGCCTTCGTGATCGCCAACTCCTTCTCGGTGGTGAAGTCATCGCTGGCCGGGGTGATGCGTGTGATCAAGGGGCCGCGCTGGAAGGCGGCGGATTACAACGATCTGCTGGCGCTGATGTTCGAACTGGCACGTCTTTATAAGACCAAGGGCATCGTCGCGATGGACGAGCATATCGAAAACCCCGAGGCCAGCCCGATCTTTCAGCGCTACCCCAAGCTGATGAAAGACCACTTCCTGACCGACCTCATCGCCGATAGCTTTCGCATGATGTCGATGCAATTTGACGACCGCTTCCAGATGGAAGACGTGTTGAACCGAAAGATCAAAAAGCACCACCATGAGGCGCTCGTTTCGGCCCGCGCGATCCAGAGCATGGCGGACGGCCTGCCCGCCATCGGCATCGTCGCGGCTGTTCTGGGGGTGATCAAAACCATGTCGTCGATCGACAAGCCGCCAGAGATCCTTGGCGCGATGATCGGCGGTGCCTTGGTCGGCACTTTCCTTGGGGTTTTCCTTGCCTATTGCATGGTGCAGCCCATCGCAGGCCGGTTGGAGCAGATCGAGGAAGAAGACGGCGCGATGTATACGGTGATCCGTGATGTCATCGTGGCCATCGTGGCGGGCCATCCGCCCAGCATCTGCATCGAATTGGGCCGCGGCAACATTCCCACGACGAAACAGCCGAACTTCTCCGCCGTGGAGGCCTCGCAGCGCGAACTGCCCGCGGTATGATGCGCCCCCTGCCCCTGATCGCGCTGATCGCGCTCCTTGCCGGGCCGGGGCTGGCGGCGGGACCGACCAAGGAAAAAGACGCGAAAGAGGTCGACAAGACCGCCGAAGCAGAGGCCCGGCTGCCCAATTCCATGCGCCGCCACGGTGTCATCGGCCATGTCCCCCCAATGGAGGGGCTTCCGCTGCTCGACGCCGAGGTTCTGGAACGGATGCGTGAGCGGCTCATCGTTCTGTCACAGGCCGCAGAGCAGTGAAGCCAAAGCGCGGCGACGGGCTGGCGGTACTCTCGCGGCTGAAACGCTTTGAGATGGAGAATGTCGCGCTGGAGATGGCCGAGGTCAACCGCGCGCTGACCCAGATCGAGAACGAACGCCACAGCCTGATGGAACAGCTCAACGACCGGGGCGATCCTGATGCGGTGGAATCAACGCGGGTGGTTTCGGCCTTTATCCGCAACGTCTCGGAAACCATCCATCGCAAAGAGGCCGAGGCCGAGCGCCTGCGCGCCGACAGCGCAGGCATCCACGACAGGCTGAACGGGCTTTTTGCCGAGGCCAAGCGCATCGACCTGATCCGCAACCGCCGGGCCGAGGCCCGCAGGCATGCCCTGCAAAAAGCCGAGACCGCCGCCCAAGCCGAAGGGTTTCTGTCGATCTGGCTGGACGATCAACGATAATTACACGGCCATATCCATTTACGGGAACTATTTCCAAAAATTCCCCTAAATAGCGAATACCGGACAAGAAAAAACCGCAATTCGATTCCATCAAAGCCCCATTGAAAATGCCGCCCAGGGGAGGGGGGCGCCGAGGCCACCGCGTTTTTATTCCGGCTTCGGCATAGTTTGTGAGGATTTACGATGAAGCGAAGAGGATTTTTCACCGCCGCCGCGATCGGTGCCGCGTCTTTGAGCGTCAGCCCGCTCTGCGCGCAATCGGCGGAGGTGACCCTTGCCGAGGTGCGCGCCCTGTTCCAAAGCCGCGACCTTGGCGCGCGCCGGATGGTACAGGACAGCCTGAAACACGAGGGCTATTACAAGGGGGCCATCGACGGCGCATGGGGGCCGGGGACCGAAGCCGCCTTTCGCGCGCTCATGGCCTCCGACCGCTACCAACGCCACGCGCCGACATGGACGTTTGCCCATGAGGTTCAGGTCAGCGAAACGATGTTTTTCCTGACCTCCGACGCCTATATGTGACTGCGCCCGAGGCCCTTTCGGGCCTCGGCCTTACCCCGCCTCCGCGACCGCCAGTTCGGCCATGCGCAGCGCCGCGTCGCGGCTTGCCGCCACGGCGATGAACCGCGCGTTGTGACAGAATTTCGCCCCCGGCACGCCGCTTGCGGCCTCCAAATCGGCATCCGTTAGCCCGGCCCAAGCCTCGGGCAGATCGGCGCGGGCCTCAAAGCTATCACCGCTTTTGCGGATCGTGGTCAGGGCCCAATCGTCCCCGCGCGGATGCACGACGAAGAGCAGGTGATCGGCCCCGGCCTTTTCCACCGCCGAGCGGAAGGGCATGCCCGAGGGCAGTTCCAAGACGCACCCGCTGCCTGCCGCCGCGATCGCCTGCATCACCATCGCCTCGGCCCGGCGTTTGGCGGCTTTGCCCTTGATCGCGGCCTCCACAAAGGCCCGCGCGACAGGCAGGGCGGCCATGAAGGCGCGGTCGTCGGCATCCTCACCACGTTCGTCGAAAACGGGCTTTAGCGTCTCCAAGAGCACCGGCAGGGTCATGCCCGCCAGCGGCCCCGCGACCGAGGGTTCAAGCGCGCCATTATCGATCAGGTCGACCGGCAACACGAAGCCTTGGTCGAAACTCTGGTGGATATCACCCACATCCGCCTCGGGCACGTCAAAGCTGCGCAGATAGTCGCGGCCATAATGCTGCCAGATCAGCCCGAAAGAGCTGAAGGGCTGGCCATCTTCGCGCAGCGGGCCGGGGCGTTGGTGGTGGTCGAAAATCAGCGCGTCGGCGTCATAGTCGCGGCCCACGTCATAGATGATCCGCCCCGCGCCGGGGGTGATCCACTGGGCATCGCGGCTGCGCACCAGCGTCGCCTCCGGGTAGAGCCGCGTCAGAATGACGGAGGACAAAAGCTCATCCGCGTGAAAGCCGCCCGAATGGGTAACGAGATGGGTGATGGTCATGGGGCTGGCTCCGCTGCGGCTGGGGAAATCGGTCAATGGTGGCTTGCGCCCCCATACTGCGCGGCGCGGGCCAAGTGCAAGCCGCCCGCCCTAGCGCGACAGCGCGACCAGCGTGGCCGAGACGGGGTCGAGGATGAAGGCCCCCACCTGCGCCCGGGCCTGCGCCAACCCATCGCGCCGCTCGGGCATCAACTGCACGAGAGAGGCAAAGCGGTTGTGATGGGTGCCGTCCACCGCGCCAATGGCCGAGATATCGACCAGCAAGACGCCATAGCGTTTGGCCAGCGCCTGCACCGCGGGGGAGCTGGCACTGGTGCGCCCGATCCGAGGCCGCGCCCCGGCAAGCCCCGCCGAGATGCGCAGCGCCCGATCATCCGGCGCGACAAGGATGGCCATGGGGGGATCAAGCGGCCCGATCACCTCGACCTGTTTGCGAAAGACATCCACGTCAATATCGGGGGCCGCGAGCACCACATCGCTCAGCCGTGCGATCACCCTGTCCTGCCCCGACAGGCGCAACTGCCGCAACGCCTCTACCACCAGCCAGCCGCCCATGCTGTGACCAAAAAGCGTGATCTCCCCCACGTCGGGATCGGCGGCGAGGGTGGCAAGCATGGCGGCCAGTTCATCGCGCGAATAGGCCGCCGCGTCCTTATCGGCGACGTAGCCCACCACGGTCCCCGCAGAGGGCCAAGCAAACAGGATCGGCTGCTCGGGCAAATGCCCATCCGCCGTCACCTGCGCCAGACGGAACAGAGATTCCGGAAAGGTCTGGTTATAGCCGTGGACAAAGACCATCACATCCTGCCGCCCCCGCCCGCTGCGGTGGATATCGAGCGCGGGCAGCGGATCGCGGGCGGTCACCGCAAAGCTGCGGTTCGGGTCTGGCTTCTCATTGGGCCATTCGATCTTGCTGGCCTCATGGTCGGGCGGGATGGCGATGGTGAACCGCTCGTAATTCAGCGCCCGCGCGCGGGCGTCGGTATAGGTGCCGGTCTGCGGATCGCGCCCGCGGGTCGAGGCCACGGTGATCGCCAAACTCTGCGCAGCTTCGGCCTCGGGCACCACGGTCAAAGTCTCCCCGCCCGGGCGCGGTGCGCAGGCCGACAGCAAGACCACCGCAACCGCGCAGAGCGTCTGTAGCCCCCGGCCCCCAATCCCATGTCCCTGCATAACGCCCCCCCGGCCCTTCGTTCGGCGCAGTTCTAGCCCAATCGGCGCATAAAGTCATAGACGAAAGGCCCCTGCGTCTGCGACGAAACAGCCCCGCTTTTCACCTACGGAAGCCCCATCTCTCTGCCCCCCTCTGCCGCCAGCAGCTTGCGGCCCGTGTCGAGCACCCCGTCGACGATGTCATTGGCAATCGCGGCGTTCAGCGCCGCGCCATCGCGCGCGGACAAGGCCGCCAACACCTCTTTGTGGCGGTCGATCTGATAGTATTCCGCCACCTCGGTGATGACCTGCCGCTGGAAAGGGCCGAGTTGCAGCCAGATGCTTTCGATCATCGGCAAGGACGCTTGCGCGGGGTTCACGGAATAGAGCATCCGGTGGAAGGCTTGGTTCAGCAGCGTCAGTTGATCTGCGTCCCTCTCGGCCACAAAGCGGTCCATGCTGCCGTCGATCTCGGTCAGCCGGTCGATCACGATGTCCGAGATATAGGGCAAGGCGCGCAGGGCGGCGTGGGTCTCAACCGCGATGCGCAGGGCGACCAGTTCCTCAAACCGCTCGGGGGTCATCAGCGGCACGGTCAAGCGGCGGTTGTCCTTGATCTGGATGGCATGTTCCGAACTCAGCCGCCGCACCGCCTCGCGCACCGGGGTCGGGCTGAGGCCGAGCCGCTCCGCAATGCCGCGCATGGTCAGCGAGGTGCCGGGCGTGATCGCGCCCAGCATGATCGCGTTGCGCAGCCGCTCATAGACATATTCCTGCGTCGTCCCGCCCGGGATTTCGGGGATTTCGGGAATGTTGAGCGCATCGTTATCGGTGTCGATCATCTGGCCGCCTTTGGTCTTTCGCCGCTGACCATACGCGCGGGGACAATTGACAGACAAGCGGATAGTGATATGACATTACAATAAATGGTATCACATTTTTAGGTTCGATATCGAAAGGAACCCCATGTCCGAGAGCAAAGCCGAAGCGTGGTTGGCGCAACATCCCAAGATCGAATCGATCTTTGCCTGCGTTTGTGACCTCAACGGCACCATGCGCGGCAAACGGGTGCCCGCCGATCAGGTGTCCAAAGTCGTCGAAGGCGGGCTCCGCCTGCCGCTGTCCATCGTCGGCATGGATATCTGGGGCGAGGATGTCGAAAATAGCGAGTTGGTGTTCGAGACCGGGGATTCCGACGGGCTCTGCGATTTCACCGGGCGGCCCCTGATGCCGATCACATGGACCACGCGCCCCACGGCGCTGGCCATGCTTTGGATGCGTCAGGAAAACGGCAAGCCCTTCCCCGGCGATCCCCGCCGCGCGCTGGCCGAAGTGGCGGCCAAGTTCAGGGCACGCGGTCTGACCCCCGTGGTCGCCACGGAACTGGAGTTCTACCTTTTCGACCCGACCGAGGATCACCCGCAGGCCCCCTGCTCTCCGGTCACGGGCAAACGGCTGGATTCCGACGGCGCGCTGTCGCTGGACGAGTTGCAGCATTTCGACGAGTTCCTGAACGAGGTCTATGACGCCTGCGAATTGCAGGGCATCCCGGCGGATGCGGCCATTTCGGAAAACGGGGCGGGGCAGTTCGAGATCAACATGCGCCATGTGGACGACCCGCTGCGCGCCGCCGATGACGCGGTGCTGTTCAAACGTCTGGTGCGCGGCATCGCCCGCAAACACGGCTTCGCCGCCACCTTCATGGCCAAACCCTATGGCGATCTGGCGGGCAGCGGCTTTCACGTTCACTTTTCCTTGGTGGATGAAAACGGCGTCAATGTCTTCGACAACGGCGGGGAGGAAGGCACACCCCTGATGCTCAACGCCGTCGCCGGTCTGCTGGCCACAATGCAGCAAAACACGCTGACCTTCGCGCCGCATGAAAACTCCTACCGCCGCCTGCTGCCGGGTGCCCATGCGCCAACCAATGTCGCTTGGGGCTATGAGAACCGCACCGCGGCAATCCGCATCCCGGGCGGCGACCCCAAGGCCCGCCGCATCGAGCATCGCGTCGCCGGGGCCGACGCCAACCCCTATCTGGTGCTGACCAGCATCTTGGGCGGCGCGCTGTTGGGGATCGAGCAAGACATGCAGCCCGTCGCCCCGATCACCGGCGACGCCTATACAATGAAGCTCGACAACCTGCCGCTCGACTGGGCCACGGCCATCGACGCCTTCCGCAAGGGGCCGGATGTGCCCGGCCTCTTCTCTGCCCGGTTGCAGACCATGATGGTCGAATGCAAGACGCAGGAGTTGCGCAAATTCGCGCGGCAAGTGACCCATTTCGAATATGACACCTATCTGGAGATCGTCTGATGTCGCGCCATCCCTACGCCGGAGACGGCAGCCATACGTCAAGCTACTACGCCGCCTCGGCCAACCCCGCCCCCGCGCGCCCCGAATTGCAGGGCGATCACGAGATCGACGTCTGCATCGTCGGCGCGGGCTACAGCGGGCTGTCGACCGGCCTGCATCTGGCCGAAAAGGGCTATAAGGTCTCCATCATCGAAGGCGCGCGCGTGGGCTGGGGGGCCTCGGGGCGCAATGGCGGACAGATCGTCAACGGGCTGAACGCGAGCCTCCAAACGATCAAGCGCCGCTATGGGCAGGACACTGCGACCTTCGTCGCCGGTCTGGTGCAAGAGGGCGGCGAGATCATCCGCGAGCGGGTTCGCACCTATGACATCCAATGCGACCTCAAGGACAAGAACATCTTCACCGGCCTCACCACGGCGCATATGCGCGAGTTGGAGGAGCGGCAGAAGCTCTGGCAAAGCTACGGCATCGACAATCAAGAGATGCTGGACAAGGACCAGCTGCGCGCCCACGTCAATTCCGACCTCTACGAGGGCGGGCTGATCGACCATTCGGGCGGCCATATGCACCCCCTGAACCTCGCCCTCGGCGAAGCGGCTGCATTTGAGAAGAACGGCGGCACGATCTATGAGATGTCCCCGGTCACCCATGTCGATCACGAGGCTGCCCGCCCTGTGGTCCGCACGGCCAAGGGGACGATGACCTGCAAGACACTGGTGCTCTGCGGCAATGCCTACCTCGGCCACGTGGTGCCCACGCTGGCCCCGCGGGTGATGCCCGTCTCGACCCAAGTAATGGCCACCGAACCGCTGAGCGAGGCGCAGGCCCATGCGCTGCTGCCCACCGATGCCTGCGTCGAAGACATTCGCTATATCCTCGACTACTACCGCCTGTCGGGTGACAAACGGATGCTCTTTGGCGGCGGCACCGTCTATGGCGGCGCGGACCCGCGCGACATCAAGGTCAAGCTCAAACGCAATATGGACAAGGTCTTCCCCCAGTTGAAAGACGTGAAGATCGACTATGCTTGGAGCGGGAATTTCGCCCTCTCCTTCAGCCGCGTGCCGCAGATGGGCCGGATCGGTGACAACACCTATTTCGCCCATGGCTACAGCGGCCACGGCGTGACCGGATCGCATACCTTCGGGCGTATCCTTTCCGAGGCGATCGACGGCGACCTCACCCGCTTTGACGTTTTCGCCAATGTGCCATGGTTCCCCTTCCCCGGCGGGCGCATGTTCCGCGTGCCCTATTCGGTCGTGGGGTCGTGGTGGTACGGGCTGCGCGACCGTTTGGGTGTCTGAAACCTTTTGACAGGGCTGGGGGTTTCTTCACAGTGGCGGGCACGGCGCACGTCATGAGTGGAAGGACCCCCATGCCCGATCAAAAGCCCGCGTCCGTGATCGTCTTCGACGTGAATGAGACCCTGCTCGACATCACCACGTTGGAGCCGCTCTTCACGCGCCTCTTCGGCGACGCCTCGGTGCTGCGCGAATGGTTCGCCGAGCTGATCCTCTATTCCCAGACCATGACCCTCTCAGGCCGCTACGCGCCCTTCGGCGCGCTGGCGGGTGGCGTCTTGCGAATGGTCGGCGCGAACAAAGGCGTGGCGGTGACGGAGGAGGACCTGGCCGAGTTGAAATCCCGCATCGGCTCCATGCCCGCCCACGCGGATGTCGCCCCTGCCCTGCGCAGGCTGCAAGAGGCGGGGTTTCGGCTGGTCACGCTGACCAATTCGCCCCCGTCCCCGGCCCCGACCCCGCTGAAGAAAGCCGGGATCGCCGATTTCTTCGAGCGGAGCTTTAGCATCGACGCGGTCGCAAAATTCAAACCTCATCCCGCGACCTATCAGATGGTGGCCGAGGCGCTTGATCTGCAAACCGATGATCTCTGCATGGTGGCCTGCCACCTGTGGGACACCATCGGCGCGCAGGCGGCGGGCTGTCAGGGGGCTTTTCTGACCCGCCCCAACAACAATCTGATCGAGGCCGAAAACGTGCCGCAGCCGCACTACCTCTCGGACGACCTGGACGATTTGGCCGAGCAGATCATCGCCGCGAACGGGCGCTGATCCTCAGCCGCCCATGCGCCGCGCCAGCCGCGTTTCAAGCTGGACCATGGCGTCATAGATCAGAACCGCAAACAGGCCGACCGCCAGCCCGCCCTGCACCACAAAGGCGGTGTTATTGGTCAAAAGCCCCGCGATAATTACCTCGCCCAAGGTCCGCGCTGCCACGGTCGAGCCGATGGTCGCCGTCCCAAGCGCGATGACCACCGACAGCCGAATGCCCGTCAGCGTCACCGGCAGGGCCAGCGGCAGCTCCACCCGCCAGAGCCGCTGCCAACGGCTGAGCCCGATGCCGCGCGCGGCCTCCATCGTGGCGGGCGGCAGGTTGGTGAGGCCCGTGACCGCATTCTCGAAGATCGGCAGCAGGCCATAGAGAAACAGCGCCACCAGCGTTGGCCCTGCGCCAAAGCCCAAGGCGGGAACGGCCAACGCCAGAACAGCGACGGGCGGAAAGGTCTGCCCCATGTTGGTGATGGTGCGTGACAACGGGCGGAACGCCGCCCCCGCAGGCCGGGTGACAAGGACCGCCAGCGTCACCGCCACCACCGTCGCTGCAGCCGAGGCCATGGCCACCAGCGCCAGATGGCTTAGCGACAGCGACAAGAGCGAGGCTCGGGTGTAGATCACCGGGCCATTCGCCGGGGCCAAGGGGGCCAGCAGCGGCGTGAACCACTCAGGCCGCAGGACCAGCGCCAGCAGCACCGCCACCAGAAGCGGCCGCAGGATCCAGCCGATCCTCATGCGTGCTGCCCGGCCCGGGCGCGGATTGCATCAAGGGTCACCCGGCCCATCGGCACCCCGTCTTTCGCCACCGGCACCGCCGCGCGCCCTGTCCACAGGCAGGCCGAGAGCGCGTCGCGCAGGCTGGCATCGGCGGGCAGCGCTTCGCCTTCGGCGCTGCCCTCTTCCACCAATTCGGCGACGGGGATCAGTGAAAGAAGCCGCAGGGGCCGCTCCACATCGCCCACCATATCCGCCACGAAATCCGTTGCGGGTGCGGCGATGATCTCGGCGGGGGTGCCGTGCTGCACCAGATGCCCCCCGTCCATGACTGCCACCCGGTCGCCCAGCCGGATCGCCTCTTCCATGTCGTGGGTCACCAGCATGATGGTCGACCCCAGCCGCTGCTGGATGTGCCGCAGGTCTTCCTGCGCGCGGGTGCGAATGATTGGGTCGAGCGCGCCAAAGGGTTCGTCCATCAGCAACAGATCGGGCCTTGAGGCCAAGGCTCGCGCCACGCCAACCCGCTGCTGCTGTCCGCCCGAAAGCTCCGCCGGATAACGGTCGCGGAATTGCGCGGGGTCCATCGAGAAAAGCGCAAGCAGCTCATCCACCCGCGCCGCGATCTTCTCGCGCGGCCAGCCCAACAATTGCGGCACCGCGCCGATATTGCGCCCCACCTTGTGATGCGGGAACAGCCCGTGGCCCTGAATGGCATAGCCGATGCGCCGCCGCAGGACATGCGGCTTGACCGACAGCGTGGAGTCGCCGTTGATCCGCACCTCGCCCGAGGTCGGTTCCTCCAACCGGTTGATCATCCGCAACAGCGTGGTCTTGCCTGAGCCTGAGGTGCCGACGATCACCGTGATCGTGCCCGTCTCAACCGTCATCGACACGGAATCCACCGCGCGGATGTCGCCATAGGTCTTGGTAATGCGGTCGATCTCGATCATGCGCTGTCCTTTGGGGTCTTGCGGGTCAGTTCGACCAATATGTCCATCACGATGGCCGCCGTCAGGGCCAGCACCACGGTTGGCAGGGCACCCAGCAGGATCAGGTCGGTCGCCGTTTGGTTCAGCCCCTGAAAGACGAACGTGCCGAACCCGCCGCCGCCGATCAGCCCGGCGATGACGGCCAGCCCGATGTTCTGTACCAAGACGATGCGCAGCCCGGTGAGGATGATCGGCAGGCCCAGCGGCAGTTCCACCCGCAACAGGCGTTGCAGCGGCGTCATCCCCATGCCCCGCGCGGCTTCAAGCGCCGCAGGCGGGGCAGAGGCCAAACCCGCCACGGTATTGCCGACCACGGGCAGCAGTGAATAGAGCACCAGCGCCAGAAAGGCGGGCGCAAAGCCGATGCCAGCGATGCCAAGCGCACGCGCGCCCGGCAAATTGGCCCCCACCCAGCCGAGGATTGGGATCATCAGCCCGAACATGGCCAGCGAGGGAATGGTTTGCAAAAAGCTCAGTACTGGCAAGGTGGCGCCGCGCAGCCCGACAAGACGGTGACAGAGCACGCCAAGCGGGAAGCCAATCACCGCCGCCGCGGCGAGAGAGCCGAAGGCCAGCCCGAGATGGCGCAGGAACTCCCGGCCAAAGGCATCGGCCCGGCTGGCGTATTCCTGCATCACCGAAAGCTCCGACAGCGCCCCCGACCACAGGATCGCGCCAAGCACCGCAAGCACGCCCGCCAGCACGGCCCCGCGCATCAGCGGCCCCGGTGCCATTGCGGCAAGCGCATCTGCCATGAGCAACATGAAGACAACCAGCAGACACCAAAAGCCTACTGAGGGCGAGACACGGGCATAGTCACCCGCTTCGGCCAGCAGGCCGGAGGCGCCTTGGGTCAACAGCCACAACAGCCCGCCCAAGCCCAAAGCCGCCCCGGCAATACGCAGACCATTACGGCCCGCAGGCAGCCCCATCAGCAGCCCCGCCCCGATCGCCGCAAGCCCCGGCAGCACCACCGGCAGGCTGGCCACGCCCCATGCCATCACCCCTTCGCCCGCCACGATCCGGTTGGCGGCAAGGGTCATGAAAGGCACGCAAAGCGCTGCCGCGCCCAGCACAGCGAACAAAAGCCCCGGCGCAGAAATCCCTGCGCCGGGGCCAGTTATTGTGCGGGCGGCGGAGATCAGTCCAGCACCCCGGTCTCGGTCAGATAGGAGCGTGCCACGGCTTCCGCCGGCTCCCCGCCGACTTGAATCCGACCGTTCAGCTTTTGCAGCGTCGCCATGTCGAGCCCGGAGAAGATCGGGTTCAGCACTTCGGCGATCTGGGGGTATTCCTCCAACACCTCGGCGCGGACGATGGGGGCGGGTTCATAGACCGGCTGCACGCCCTTGTCGTCTTCCATCACGACCAGACCCGTGGCCCCCACGCCGCCATCGGTGCCGTAGACCATCGCCGCGTTCACGCCCGATGTGCCACGCGCCGCCGCCTGAATGGTCGCAGCCGTGTCGCCGCCCGACAGGATTACGGTCTGATCTTGGCTGAGCTCGAAGCCATAGGTCTCCTGCATCGCGGGCAAGACAGCCGGAGAGGACACGAACTCGGTCGAGGCGGCGAGCTTCACCTCACCGCCCTCGGCCACCCATGCGCCGAAATCGGACATGGTGGTGAGGTCATTTTCCTCGGCCACCGGGCCGGTCACGGCGATGGCCCAAGTGTTGTTGGCCGGTGCGGAGTCGAGCCATGTGACGTTATTCTCACCGCCGTCCAATTCCTTGGCACGAGCATGGGCCTTGGCCGCGTCTTTCCAAACATCGCTTTCCGCTTCGTTAAAGAAGAAGGCCGCGTTGCCGGTGTATTCGGGGTAAATGTCGATCTGGTCCGACAGGATCGCTTCGCGCACGACCTGCGTGCCGCCGAGTTGCAGACGCCGCTCTACCGGCAGGCCCGCATCTTCGAGCGCCAGTGCGATGACGTTGCCCAACAGGCCGCCTTCGGTGTCGATCTTCGACGATACGGTGATCTCAGCCGAGGCGGCAGAGGCCAGAGTGGCGGCAAGGCCAGCGGCGGCGGCAGTGGAAAGAATGCGGGGACCCATGGGCGAGAACTCCTTGAAACAATGGCCTGACACGGCGACATGCCGTTTGAAAACGGTAAGGTAGCTGGCCATTTCGCGAAACCAAGGCGGGATTGCACGGCGGCGCGGAATTTTTACCGCCCGGGTACGACAAAGGGCGCGCCCGGAGTGGCCGGACGCGCCCTTTGCCTTGCCGCCACGCGCCGGTCAGGCGGCGCGGGCAGCCTCCGCCTCCCGCGCGGCGCTGCGCTTGAAGAAGAGGAAGTAGAGCACCGGTGCCGCGATCAGCGTCAGGACCGAGGCAAAGGCCAACCCGCCCATGATCGTCGCGGCCATCGACTGGAAGAAGGCATCCGACAACAGCGGCAGCATCCCCAGAATGGTCGTCGCGGCGGCCAAGAAGACCGGGCGCAAACGCGAGGTCGAGGCGGTGACGATAGCCTCTTTCAGGTCAAGCGTCGGATCGGCGGCGCGGGTGAGGTCGATCTCTTCTACCAGCACGATGCCGTTCTTGATCAACATCCCCGAGAGCGACAAGAGCCCCAGAAGCGCGGTAAAGGTGAAGGGCAGACCCGTCCCCAAAAGCGCCAGACTGACCCCATTCACCGCCATCGGCACCAAGAGCCAGATGATGATCGGCTGTTTCAGCGCGTTGAACAGCAGGACCGAGATCAGAACCATGATGATGATGCTGAAGGGCAATTGCTTGCCCAAGGCGGCCTGCGCCTCGCCCGCGCTTTCCAACTCGCCCCCCCATTCCATGGCATAGCCTTCGGGAATTTCCATCGCCTCGATGGTTTCCTGCACCTCGGCCTGCACCTGTGCCGCCGTGACGCCGCGCGGGATATCCGCGCCCACGGTGATCACATCGGCCCGGTCGCGGCGGTAGAGCAGCGTGTCCTGCGGCTCGAACCGGAAACCGTCGATCACCTGCTCCATCGGGACCAGCGCATTGGTGTTTTGGGCATAGATCACATGATCCGTCAGCGCCAAATCGGCATCCTGCGGAGCGCGGATCACGATGGGGATCTGACGATCCCGCTCGCGGAAGGTGCCGCCGCTGGTGCCTTCGGTGGCGAATTTGAGGGTCTCCGTGATCTCGGTCCGCGAGATGCCGGCGTCCTGCGCGCGTTCTTCGGCATAGATCGGACGCAGCACCAATTCACGCTCGCGCCAGTCCTGACGCGGGGTGATGATATTGTCCGACGCCGCCTGCATCCGGTCCATCGCCTCATCCGCGAGATCGCGCAGCACATTGGGATCGCGGCCCGAGAAGCGCACCTCGATCGGGGCACCGCCGCCGGGGCCAAAGGCCAAGCGCTTGGCCCGGAACTCCCCTTGCGGCACCGCATCTGCGGCGAAAGCCTCAAGCGCGTTCATCTCGTCTTGGATCACCTCAAGCGAAGACACCCGGACGATCAGATGCCCATAGCTGGGGTTAGGGTCTTCGGCCTGATAGGTCAGCATGAAACGCGCAGCCCCCTGCCCCGCGTAGGAGGTCACGTCTTCGACATTGTCCCGCGCCACCAGCCAGTCTTCGAGCACGGCCAGATCGTTGGATGTCTGATGGATCGACGACCCTTGGGGCAGTTTGTAATGCACGAAGTAAAGCGGCGTGTTGCTGTCGGGGAAGAACTGCTGCTTGATCTGACCAAAGAGGGCATAGCACACCGCCGTCCCGGCAATCAGCGCCACGATCACCAGCCAGCGCAGCTTGAGCGAGGCACGCAGCACGGCGGCATAGCCCTTGAAGATCGCGCCATCATAGCCGCCAGCCCCGCCTTCGACTCCGCGTTTGAAAAAGTAGTGCCCCAAAAGCGGCGTGGCGGTGATGGCCAGCACCCAAGACAGCAACAACGAAATCGCGATCACGGCAAAGAGCGAGAAGAGGAATTCGCCCGTGGCATCGGGGCTCAGCCCGATCCCGGCGAAAGCCATGATGCCGATGACGGTCGCCCCCAAAAGCGGGATCTGCGTCTTGCTCGCCGCCTCGGTCGCCGCTTCGCGCGAGCTTTTGCCCTGCTGCATGGAGATCTGCATCCCCTCGGCCACAACGATGGCGTTATCGACCAGCATCCCCATCGCGATGATCAACGCCCCGAGTGAGATACGCTCCATCTCAATCGCGCCGAGCGCCATGAAAAAGAGCGTCCCCACCACCGTCAGCAACAGGGTCGAGCCCACGACCACCGCCGCGCGCCAGCCCATGAAGACGGCCAGCACGGCCACAACGATGGCGACCGACATGGCGAGGTTCAGCAAAAAGGCGTTCGACGCCTCTTCGACCACCGCGTGCTGGCGGTAGATGGACTCGATCGAGATGCCCAAGGGCAGCGTTTCGCGCAGCTGCGCAAGCTTGTCGTCCACCCGCTTGCCGATATCGACGATATTCTCGGTCGCGATCCCGGCCACCCCGAGGGTAAAGGCCTCCTGCCCGTTGTGGCGGATCACCAGATCGGGGTTTGCCTCCCGGGTGCGGTAGATGTTGGTCACATCGGCAAGGTTGATCACCTGACCGCCAACCCCCACCGACAAGGCGGCGATCTCGGACACGCTGTCAGAGCCTTCGGGCCGCTGGATCAGCGTGCGCCCGTCCGCGTCTTGAATGGCGCCGCCGTCGACGATCTCATTCGCGCTCGAAACCGCGCCGACAATGGCCGAGGGCGGAATGCCGAGCGTGGTGCTCAGCGCAAGCTGCGGCTCGACATAAATGACCTCATTGGGCAGGCCCGAAAGCGCCACATCCGACACACCATCGACCAGCAGCAATTCGCGCCGCAGATAGCTGGAGAGTTCGTTGACCTCGGCGTCGGAATAGCCCTCAGCCGTCACGGCATAGTAAAGCCCGTAAACATCGCCGAAACCGTCGTTCACATAGGGCTGCGTGGCCCCGCTCGGCAGGGCCGCCTCATTGACGCGGTTGCGCAGTTTGGTCCAGATTTCCGGCAGTTCCGACCCGTCAAAGGTGTCCTGCATATTGACCGTGATCCACGAAAGGCCGGGCTGGTTCATGGATTCGATGTCCTTGATCTCGGACATCTTCTGGATTTGCGATTCCAGCGGTTCGGTGACCTCAAGGGCGACCTCTTCGGCAGAGGCACCGGGGTATTGGGTCACGACCACGGCGGTTTTGATGGTAAATGCCGGATCTTCGAGACGGCCAAGGGTGGCAAACCCCCAGATGCCGCCCAAAAGACAGGTCAGCATGATGATCCAAGTATAGATCGGGCGGTTGATCGACAGACGTGCGATATCCATGCGCTCAGTCTCCGAAACCGACGAAGCGGCGCACGGCGGCACCGTCTTCAAGCTGACTTGCGCCGCTCACCACGATCTCTTGCCCATCGGAAAGCCCGGCTTCGACTTTGACATCGCCGCGCGCGGTGGGGGTGATCTCAACCGCGGTGCGGGTCACGGTGCCTTCGCGCGCGCCGGTGGGGTCGAAGACCATGACATAGGTGCCACGGTCATTGCCGACCACGATGGCGGTGTCGGGCACGATGATGCTCGAACCGCCGATGTTCAGCGTGGCGCGCACCTCGACCGAGGCGCCGGGCAGCGGCACGAAATCTTCGGGCAATTCCGCCCCAAGGGTGATGCTATAGGTCTGACCGACATCCGCCGTCTCGGCGTTGTATTCGCGTATTTGCATCGGGTAGGTATTGGCGTTGGCCGGAAACTTGGCCATGAACCGCACGCTGGGGTCGCGCCCTGCGCGCAGAAACAGGGTTTCGGGCACGTCGATCTCGACCCGCAACTCGGACATGTCATGCAGACGCACCACCGGCGTGCCCGCGCTGACGGTCGAGTAATTGGGCACCAGCCGCGAGGCGACGATCGCATCGAAGGGCGCATGGAGGGTTGCGTTCTCAAGGTCGCGCTCGGCGTTGCGCACGGCGATATCGTTGACCGTCACGGCGGTTTCCGCATCTTGCAGATTGACCTCGGCCACCGAAGACCCGGCGAGCTTTTGATAACGTTCCATCGTCCGGCGCGCCTGCGCGTCATTGGCCTGCGCCTGCTCTAGCGCCAGTTGAAACGGCTCCAGATCCATCCGGGCGACGACCGTATCTTCACTGACCGTGGCCCCCTCTTCGACGGGGAATTCCTCGATCTGACCGCCGACTTGAAAGGCAAGGTCCACGGTTTCACGTGCAACCACCTTGCCAAAGAACACACGCTCCATCTCGGCATCGCTGGCCTTGACCGTTTGCAGCTTCACCACCGGCATTTCGGCGGCAGCGGCCATCGGCGCGGCGATACCGCCGACCAAGGCCAGCGCAAATCCCAACACCCGCCCCGCGCCGGTCCCGCGCGTCGTCTCAACAAGCCACTTGGCCATGGTCAGTCTTCCTTATGAATAGCATCCGGCACGGGCCCAAGGGCGGCGGTCAGACTAAGTTGTTTGAGGGTGCGCAACTGCGCGAGAAAGTGGTCACGGTCTAGCGCATGCATGCCAGCGGCCTTGGCAGAACGTTGGATGAAATCGGCCAGCGCCTCGACACTCAAGCCATTGCGGGTGATCGACGCCTCATAGGGCATCAGCACCTTAGCGATCACGTCGCGAAAGCGCCCGGCGGAACATTGCAGCGCCTCTTGGCTGACAGCATTGGCCCCGGCGATGAAATCCTGCGCATTGGGCATCGCCTGCATCGTGTCATAGCCGCGCACCACCATCCGATCGAAAATAAGATCGAGCTGCGCCGCCAGATCGGGCGCATTGGGCATCTCTTCGGCAATCTCTTCCAGCGCCAGTTCGGTATAGCGCGCGATGAGCCCGCGAAGAATGTCGTCCTTGTTGCGAAACCGATTGTAGAGGGTCTGGCGCGAAACACCGGCCTCTTCGCAGAGATCGCCCATGCTGGTGCGCTTGACCCCATAGCGGGAAAAGACATGCAGCGCAGCGTCCAGCACGGTCTTTTCAAGTTCGGTCATGCGGGCTCCTTGGCATTGGTCAAGGCGCAATTGGACATTCGAACCAAATATGTCAACCTGTAAATCCGCCGCCATGCGGCCTGCGCAGATCACAATCGCGTTTTGCACATGGAACGGGGTCTAGGGCGCGGAGATCAGACTGCCGAGATAGAGCGTGAGCGGCAGGGTGAAAAAGCTGAGCAGCGTCTGCGTGGTGATGATCGCGGCCATCAAGGGCGCATCGCCGCGCATCTCACGCGCCAGCGTATAGCTGGCCACCCCGGTTGGCAGGGCCGCGAAGATCAGCGCGATTTGCAGCGTCAGCGGCGCAGGGTTCAGCACCAGCGCGGCCAGCAGCACCGCCAGCGGGTTCACCAGATGTTTGCCGATGATCGACAGGCCGATCACCGAGACCGAGCCCGACAACCCGCGCAGCCGCAGGTTGGCGCCGACGCAAAGCAGCATGATCGGCAGCGCCGCATCCCCCAAGATGCGCGCGCTTTCATGCAAGACGGGCACATGGTGCAGCCCCGCGAAGTTGAAGAGCACCCCCGCCAGAATGCCGAGGATCAGCGGGTTCTTGACCAAGCCTTTGACGATAGATTTGCCGCCGCCGCCCAACTGCCGGGTCATCAGCGTCACCACCGTCACATTCACCACCGGCACCAGCAGGGCCGAACCGAGCACGGCAATCTGTAGCCCCGCCGTGCCAAAGACGGCTTCGGCAATCGCGAGGCCGATGAATGTGTTGAACCTTGCGCTGCCCTGCATCAGCGAACTGCCCTGCGGCGCGGCATAGGCCCGACCGAACAGCCAGCCGCAAAAGATCGCTGCAAAGAACCCGGCGTAGAGCAGCAGCGCATAGTCGCCCAAGCCGCCGCTGAGGTCCGCCGCCGAGATCTTGGCAAAGAACAGCGCGGGCATCAGCACCCAATAGACCAGCCGGTCATTCAGGTTCCAGAACTTGGTCGAAGGGATACCGCCCCGGCGCAGGCCATAGCCCATGAGGATCAGCGCGAAGACCGGCGCGATGGCCAGAAAGATAGTGAACATATTAACCGCCCGGAAGGATCGCGCGGACCCTAGGCGCGGCTTGGCCCAGATGCAACAGGGAGCCTTGCCTCAAACGGGCGGCCCCGGCCCCAAAGGGCCGGGACATGGATCAATCACGGATCAATCGCTGCCGTGCACTGCGATTTGGGCGTCGGGTGCGGGGCGGAACTTCCACTGCACCGCAAAGATCACCGCCGCCACTGCGATGCCGATGAGGTCGGTCATCAGACCACCCGCGATCATGCAAAGCGCCGCGAGGATCAGGCCCAGCCGGATGAACCAAGCCGCACCGCTGCCCGCGAACCAGCCCTGCATACCCGAAGACAGCAGATAGACCCCAAAGATCGCCGTGACGCCCGCGCGGATCACCTCGAACCACGTGCCGTCCATCAGGATCGCGCCGTTGTAGAAGAACATGAAGGGCACGATGAAGGCCGAGATGCCGATCTTGAAGGAGGCCACCGAAGTCTCCATCGGGTTGGCGCCCGAAATCCCCGCCGCGGCATAGCTCGCCAGCGCCACGGGTGGCGTGATGGCCGAGACGACGGCGAAGTAGAAGACGAAGAAATGCGCCGTCAGCAGTGGAATGCCCAGTTGCACCAGACCCGGGGCCACGACCGAGGCCGCCACCGCATAGGCCGCTGTCGTGGGCATACCCATGCCCAGAAGGATGGCGATACACATGGCGAAGAATAGGGCGAGGAACTGGCTCGCCTCCGCCAGCCCGAGAAGGACCGAGGAGAAGCGCGCCCCGACGCCGGTGAGGCTGATCACGCCCACGATGATGCCCGCGCAGGCGCAGACCGCGATGATCTGGATCGACATGATCCCTGCAAGGTCAAAGGCTTTGACAATGCTGCGCGGCCCCATGCGGAAGGGGGTGAACCACGACACAACCGCCGCTGCCGCCGTCGCCAGCGTGCCCGCCCGGATGATCGAATAGCCCATGAACAGCGCGTAGATCAGGATGATGATCGGGATGAACAGGAACACCCGCCGCAGCATGTCCTTGAGCTTGGGCAGTTCCTCGGAACGCATCCCGCGCATGCCCAGCTTGGCCGCTTCGAAATCCACCATGAAGTAGATCGACACGAAGTAGAGCACCGCCGGGATGATCGCCGCCACGGCGATATCGGTATAGGGGATGCCCGTGATCTCGGCCATGATGAAGGCACCCGCCCCCATGATCGGCGGCATGATCTGCCCCCCGGTCGAGGCGGCGGCTTCGACCGCGCCTGCGGTCCGGGCCGGGTAGCCCACCTTTTTCATCAGCGGAATGGTCAGCGAGCCTGTCGCCACCACATTGCCCGCCGAGGTGCCATTGATCATCCCCATAAGACCCGAGGCAAAGATCGCGACCTTGGCTGGCCCCCCGCGCGAGCGGCCCGCCGCGGCAAAGGCGAAGTTGACGAAATAGTCCCCCACCTTCGACGCCTGAAGGAAGGCCGCGAAGATGATGAAGAGGATGATATAGGTCGATGACACCGCCGTGGTCGGCCCCAGAATGCCCGCATCGGTGTAGACTTGGCTAAAGAAGCGGGTCCACTGGATGTTGGGCGCGTTCAGGAAGCCCGGCAGCATGTCCCCGACGAAGACATAGACCAGAAAGACACCCGAGATCACGATGAGCGCAAGCCCCGCCACGCGGCGCGTCAGCTCCATGATCAGCGCGGTGCCTGCAACTGCGGCGATGGAGATACCGATGGGCGCAAAGGGCGTGCCCGTCGAGTTGCGCATCAAGGTGCCGTACATGGTGATCAGGTAGATCGCCACGGCCACCCCGCAGATGGACAGCAGCAGGTCCGCAGGGGAAACCTGCCCCCGCTCACGCCCGCGCAGCCAGCCCACGACGATGCCGATGGCCGTGGCCGCCACCAGCGGCAAGCCGTAGTGGTAAATTTCGAGGTTCTTGAACTCGGGGCTCATGCCGTTCCACTGCACCCCGGAATTGATCTGGCTGGCGATGCTCCACGCGGTCCAAATCGAATAAAGCGCCGGGATCATTGCAGCCCATGCTACGAAATCCAGCGGGTGACGGCCCTGCCCTGCGCCCTCATCCACAAAGGCGCGGGCGGAATAGAGGGTAAAGCCAAGAATCAGCGCGCCCGCGATGTGCACGATGCGGAAATTCCATGTCTCCATCGGGAAGGTCGGCAACAGCGGGATGCGGATGCCTGTCAACTCACCGATGGACATGCCGTTGAGTGCCGCCATGTGAAAGAAGGCATAGATCGCCGACATGGCCGCAACGACCAGATAGGTGCGCCCGGTGAATATGCGGCGATTGCTTTCTACCGGTTCGTCATCCACCCCTTCGGCGACAATCGGGCCCTGCGGATCGGCGGCGCTATGCTGGTCTGTCATGGAGGCTTCCTTTCCCGATATCTGCGCGGGATCTGTCCCGACAATCAGGCGGGATGATGGCAAGATGCCGCCCCGATTAGGGACGGCATGCAAGTTTGTCTAGGCGTTCGCTTAGTTGCCGTAGATCATATCGTCGGAAATATCGGCATCCGCGTTCTCTTTGAACCAAGCTGCCGCACCGGGATGCCATTTCAGAACGGTGTTCTTCTCCCAGTTCTCAGGCAGGGTCGAGGCCGCCGCCTTGTGAATGCCTTTCATCCGCTCATTGTCGGACATGACGACATCCACAGCCGCTTTGACGAAGGATTCCGGCAGATCGCAGTTGGCAATCGCGAAGTTCCACATGGAGACCGAGCGCGCGCCCTCTTCCAGCGTGGTGTAGGTGCTTGCGTCGATGGTGAACTCGGACACCGGGAATTCTTCGAGCAGTTTGGCCTGCTCTTCCTCGGTGAACTCGATGATGTTCACATCCGTCTGCACCTCAAGCTGGCTGACCGCAGGCACCGGCACACCGGCAGCAAAGGCGATCACGTCCAGCAGACCGTCCTGCAACTGGCCGCCCAGATCGGTCCAACCGCCGTTGCGGCGCTCATACTCGACGCCGAGCGTGTCCATCATGCGCGGGAAATAGGTGTCTGAGGTGGAGCCCGCCGGACCAAAGCCGATCTTTGCACCTGCCGGAATGTCGGCGACCGAGGAGATACCCGAGGACGACAGCGCGGTCACGGAGAAGGGTGTCTGATACATCGGGAACATCGCGCAGGCTTGGGTCATTTCCAAACCGGGGGCGATGGGGTTGGTGCCAGCCAGCGATTCCGCCGCCGGGCCCATTGTGGTCATGCCGAAGGCCGCCTCGCCGGTGTGGACCAGCGCCATGTTCTGCATCGGGCCGCCGGTGACTTCGCCACCACCGGTCAGGCCCAGTTCCTTGGCCACAAGGTTCGCCCAGCCCGAACCATAGGCGAAGTAGGTGCCGCCTTGGCTGGCCGTGCCCACGGTGAAGCTGCTCGGCCAGTCGGATTTATCCATGTCCTGAGCGACGGCAGCGCCTGCCAGAATGGTGCTTGCGGCGAGGATTGCGGTGAATTTCATGTCTCTCTCCCTTGGTTGCTCTTAACGGGCGTCGGCACAGGGTGCCGCGCGCCGCCGCTGTATTCAGCTTGTCCGGCCAATTAACTGTACACTGACAGGCAGAGGCAAGTCCGAATTTGCCGTGAAACCGGGGATGAGAGAGAAAGAGGCAGCCTACCGTTGGGTCAATGGCGCATTCTTTGGCAGTTGCGCGCCAGCGGCAGTTGTTGAGGGAAGGCGCAGGCCGTTAAAAGCCCCGCCGCGCGGGAGGCGCAGCGGGGCGTGATATTAATCAGTGTTCGGCCTGACTTAGACGTCGACCACAACCTTGCCGATCGCCTGCCCGCTTTGCAGCCGCGCATAGGCATCGCCAACCGCGCTCAGATCAAAGGTCTTTTCGTCGAGCAGCGGCTTCACCGCCCCCTCGTCGACCAGCGTGGCGAGATTGCTAAGGATTTCCCCATGAACCGCGCGGTTCACGTCATGCAGCATCGGCAAGAGCATGAAGACCACATGTAAGGACAGCCCGCTGAAATGCGCCGGGGTCAGGTCGATCGCCGACAGGGCCACGGTCGTGACCACATGGCCGTTCAGCGCAGCGGCGGCAAAAGAGTTCGGCAGATTGGCCCCGCCCACAGTGTCGAAAACAGCATCGAAACCGCGGCCTGCGGTATGGGCGGCCACATAGTCTTCGATCTTCTCGGCTTTGAAGTCGATGGCCCGCGCGCCATAGCCTTCGATCACCGCCATTTGGTCACCCCCGGTGCCGGTCGAGGAGACCTCGGCCCCCATGTGCTTTGCCAGTTGCACCGCCAAATGGCCCACGCCGCCCGCGCCGCCTTGGACCAGCACCTTCTGGCCCCCTGCGACGCCCGCGCGGTGCAGCCCTTCCCAAGCGGTGATGCCTACCAGCGGCAGGGCCGCCGCCTCGCGCATCGACAGCGACTTGGGTTTATGGGCAATGAGCCGCGCGTCGGCGCGCATGAATTCAGCCAAAGCCCCTTGCAAATCGGCCAGACCACCGGCGCAGCCGTAGACTTCGTCACCCACGGCGAAACCGGTGACACCTTCGCCAATCTCTTCGATCACCCCGGCGAAATCCATGCCCAGAACGGCAGGCAGGTCAGGCGACAGAGGCAGGTCTTTGCCCGCGTTCTTGATCATCGTGTCGATGGTGTTCACGCTGGTCGCCTTGACGCGCAGCACCACATGGCCGGGGGTGGCCAAGGGGCGTGGCAAATCGGCTTCGACAAAAGGCGCCTCTGCGCCATAGCTGGTGAGGGTCATGGATTTCATCGGTCTATCTCCCGTTAACATTGCGTTGAGACAGAGATAGGCCAACATGGCGTGCCAGATAATCGGATGAAACTTGAGTTCAGTTTCTCGTTATTGAATATAATACCAAGCCCTATATACTGCCCCGGCGGATGATCCGCAGCAAGGACCGCGGCCCATGGATATCGACAACCTTCGCCTTTTCGTCATGGCTGCCGAACGGCTGAACATTTCAGCCGCCGGGCGCGCTTTGGGGATGGCCCCGGCAGTCGCCAGCGCGCGTTTGGCCAAGCTGGAACAAGAACTTGGGGTTGAGCTTTTGCGGCGCACGACGCGGAAGGTCTCGCTATCGCTCGATGGGTCTGACTTTCTGCCCTATGCGCGCGAGATATTGGCCCAAGCCGATGCCGCGCGGGCCATTCTGGGCGGGACCAAGGCGGGGCCCAAGGGCATCCTGCGCTTCGCCGCCCCCAGCAGTTTTGCGCAGCGTCACATCATGCCGCTGCTGCCGGAATTCCACGAGACCTACCCCGAGCTCACGCTTGATCTGCGCCTCTCCGACACCCGGTTCGACGCGATCGAAGGCAGTTTTGACCTTGCCCTGCGCAGCGCGCCCTTGACCGACAGCAGCCTGCGGGGGCGCAAGCTGGCCGATGACACCCGCGTTCTTTGCGCCGCGCCGTCTTATGTGGAGGCCCACGGTTTGCCCAAGACCCCCGCTGCGCTGCGGGATCATCACCTGATCGCTTGGGGCGATCTTGAGCCCCGCGCGCTGATCGGGCCGGAGGGCGAAGCCGCCACGCTCAACCCGCATGAGATGACCTGCCGCGTGATCATGGACGATGGCGATGCGCAACGCGAAGCGACCATCGCGGGGGCTGGCATCTCGATCAACTCGCTTTGGAGCGTGTCGGACGAGCTTGCCTCGGGCCGATTGCTGCGGCTGTTGCCGGGCTGGCGGATGAACGACCGGTCGGTGCTTTGGCTGGTCTATCCGCGCTCGAACGTGCTGACACCCAAGACGCGGTATTTCATCGACTTTCTGATTGCCCACCTCGGCAACCGCCCCGATTGGCGGGATTAAGCAGACCCGAAGCGCGTCAGAAGCTGTGCCAGACCCCGACTTTGACCTTGGTCACAGCGTCGGTGAATTCATGCGAAAGACCCAGTTCCAGAAAGCTGTTTTCCGAGACCTTGATCACATGCGACGGCGCAAAGGCCAATGTCTCATCTCCGTCTGACGGGGCCGCGAACTCCAGCTTGAAAATCGACAGGTTGCCATTCTCGTGGTTGATGCCGAAGGTGCTGTCGATCTTGCCCAGTGTTTCGCCGTCCTCGTAAATGGCAAAGGTGCTTTCCACCCCCAGCCAGCCGCTGCCCCAAGCCCCCGATACCGGACGCCCCCAAGACAGGCCGGGCCGCAGAGCCGCCACCGCGCTGCCATCCCGTTCGGCCCAGCCAAGACCGACTTCGGCGGCGAAAACATTGTCCCCGCCAGAGAGCTCAAGCGGATAGCGCAGAAAGGCGATGGCGCTGACCTGCCCCCCACTTTGACTCTTGCCGATGTCGAGGCCAAAAGTCAGTTTCTCGGTCACCCCGTATTCGTAGTAAAACGCACCGAAATTACCAAAGTCGGGGCCGTCTGCGGTGGTCTCATAGGACAGGGTGACAAAGCTTTTGTCTTCGCCCCGCGGCCACGCCGCCGATGCCACCTCACTTGCCGGGAGGGCGATGGTACCGATGGCCGAGAGGACAACAAGGCGGGGTAAGAACCGCCGCGTGAGGTCAGAAGGCATTTTCGCTGTTTTGCGCATGGTAAGTTCCGCGTGTTCAGAGCCGCGAGAGGCTGAGCGATGAGGTATTAAACGATCGACCGAATGAAATCCGCGAGCTTCAGCGGTTTGAACGGTTTGTGCAGAATGTGATCTGCCCCGAGGTCGCGAAACTTCTTCTCCGACTCGGGCGAGGTTTTGGCGGTGCACATCACGATCTTCGTGTCGTCCAAATCCGCATTGGCCCGCGCACAGCGCAGCACCTCCATGCCGTCGGGGGGTGGCATCATTACATCCAGCATGATCTCGTCGAACGCCTGCGTTTCCATCGTAGCAATCGCGTCGAGCCCGGTCGCCGCAAAGGTCGGTTCGATGTCATCTTCGGTCATGATCGCAAACTCGATCAACTCGCGGATGTCATCCTCGTCATCGACGAACAACACTCTCATGCCGATGCCCCCTGCTTGGGCGCGGCGTCTGTATCCCGGGCGAAACGCACATAGAACGTGGTGCCGGGGTTCTCATCGCCGTCTTCTTCCGAGCGTGTCTCAAAGCTCACATCGCCATCTTGTCGCAACACCAACTCCCGCGTGATGGCCAGCCCCAGCCCCGTCCCATTCGCTTGATTTTCACGGGAATGCACGGGGTCAGCGAACCTTTTGAACATACGATCATGGGCGGCTCTGGGTATGCCCGGCCCTGCATCGCAGACATAGAACGTGACCCATTGGTCGTCCACCTCGGCACCGATTTTTACCGTACCGCCGCGCGGGGTATATTTCACCGCGTTGGAAATGAGGTTGGAGAAGATTTGCTGCATGCGCACGGTATCGACCCGCACATAGGCCTCCTGCGCCGCGTCGGGGCCTGTGTGGATGTCGAGTTGCACGTCGCGGTTTACCCCATAGCCGGTGTTGGCCGCGATGGCTTCCGACAGCACCTCCGACACCGCGACCCGCTCAGTCTGGATGCTGAGTTGGCGTTGGTCGATCGCCTGAAGGGTCAAGATATCGTTGACCAGTACCAACAGCCGGTCGGCATTGCGGGTGGCCATCGACAACAGCTTGCCCGCGTTCTTTGGCATGCTGTCGCCAAAGCGGTCATGCAGGATTTCGAGCGACCCGGCGAGGGACGTGAGCGGCGTGCGCAGCTCGTGATTGACCGAGGTGACAAAGGCCGTGCGCGCCGCCACCAGCCGCTCTTCGGCAGAAATGTCCTGAAGCACGTTATAGGCGATGTAATCCCCATGCAGATGCAGCTTCATCACCCGGCATTGCACCGCAACGCTCTCGTTCTCGGCGGTGGTGATCTGAATACGGTGAACGGCGACGTCTTCGTCCATCTGCGAAAAGGGCGGGACCATGCCGCGCAGCTTTTGCACGGCTTCGATATCTGAGGACACGCCCATCAACTCACGCGCCTTGCGGTTGGAGCGGTGCAGCTTGTTGTTGTCGTTATAGACGATCAGCCCGTCGCCGACATTTTCAAAGATCGCGTCAAATTCGCTCTGCGCCACGCGGATCCGTTCGCGGTGCCGTTCGGAAGTGCGCAGGGCCTGCGCCAATTGGGTCGACTGCCGCCGCGCGCGGATCGCCGCGTTGATCACCGTCAGGAACAGGATCGTGGCAAGCCCCACGAAAACCAAGGTGCGCTGCCAGTAATTTTGCAGCACCGCCGGCTTGCTGCGCGTCACGTCGATATAGAGGTCCAGCGCCGGGATCTCCTTGCGGGCGCGGAACACGGGCGTATCGGGGTCGCGTGGAGGCCGCCCCGAAACAAAGGCCCGCTCTCCGTTGGAGGTCACCACCTCGACATACATGTCCTGTTGCAGCCCATCTATCGCAAGCAGTTCCGAGTAGTAATCTTCGCCCAAGGAGGAAGCCAAGACCCCCCTTGCCCGGCCATCGATGCCGATCAAGGGCCATGCAATCGGAGTGAGCCGCCGCCCACCGGCACGCGACACGATAGGCACCCCGACCGTGTATTCATCGACATCAAGGCCAATCGCCGCCTGAAAATAGGCCCGGTCCCCAAGGTACTGCCCCATCAGGGGTTTGATCGTGGCCCAAAGCACGATCCCATCGGCGCCGATCAGCACAAGCGCATCGACCTGCTCGGTCTCTCGCACGGCGGCGTTCAATAGATCACCGTATTGCGCCTCGAACTGCTCAGGGTTGCTCAGACGCGCGGTAGACAGTTCATCGATCAGCCCCCACATCCGCACATTCGCAACCGAGAGGGAGGCATCGACCGCCTGCTCGTAAAGCTCTGCGAAATGCTCAAGCTCCACCTCTGCCCGGGTCGTGGCGCGTTTGTAGTCCGACCAGGTCAGGACCGCGAGCCCCACGAAATAGATCAGCACGGCAGCCGAAATCAGCGCCCAGAACAGGGTCTGCGCGCGCGAAGACGGTTCCGCATCAGCTTTGTTGGTGGGCTCAGTGCTGACCATTCTCGGCTTGGTGTCCTATGTCATTGGCGGCAAGGCAAATGCTGCCCGGCGCGCTTGTTATTCCAGCACTTTCGACGCCTTGAATGCCCCGCGCAAGCGAGGTGGCGACAGCCGCATCCGAGGGCGGCACGACACAAGCGCTGACGCTCAAGGGCCGCGAGGTCCAGCCTTCTTTCACGGTGGCCGAGGCCTCAGCCACGGCTGAGATAAACTGATGCGCCCGCGCTTCAAGCTGGGCGCGATCCGCGTGGAGCGCGCCATAGACGAAAAGATCATCCTCCCAATGGGCGAACCCGTCTTGCGCGGGGATTTCGACCTTGCCGAAAAGCCCCGCCACGCGGCGCTGAAGCTCTTGCCGTTGCGCGCGCGCCGCGTCGGATTGGTCACGGTCGCCATCAATGCGGAAGACGATCAGGCCAAGGTCTTTTTGCATCGCGGGCGACAGCGACATGAGATGCCCCTGAAACCCCGATTTGCTGCCCAAAAGGCTGGGCACCGTGGCCTCTGACACGCTCGGCGCGGCACGGCGGCGCGCGCTGCGGTTTTCGCCCGAACGGCGGCGGTCCAACTCGGATTTCAGCCGCAGGCAACTGCGCATACGGGCCTGAAGCTCGATCCGGTTGAAGGGTTTCGTGACATAGTCGTTGGCCCCCGCCATGAAGGCTTCGGAGAGAGACCCCATGTCTGTTCGGCTGGTCAGCATAATGATCGGCACATCGCTCCATCTGTCCAAGGCACGGATACGGGCGCAAAGCTCGATACCATCGATATCGGGCATCATTATGTCCATCAGGATTAGGTCCGCCGTGGCCTCATCGCTTTCGATCGCGTCGAGTGCACTGCGCGGATCGATGAAACTGACGACATCGTCAAAGCCAAGCTCAGAAAGCGTCGCGCTGATGAAATCCTGCGCGATATCCGAGTCGTCGACTGCGATAATTCGTGGGCTCATGATTTTAATTCCACTCGTTAACTCTTTCAAAAACACGCCATCGGCTGTTTTGAAAAACCTCCTCATACCCCGGCATCTGCGATTGCTTCAGCTGCGGGAACCTGCGCAGAATTCTGTCTGCTGTGGCCTGCCCTTCCGCCTGTTGCGGGACCACGATGTACCTTGTGCGCGGCACGCCCCCCTCAAGCGCCCAGTCGTAGGCAGGCTCTCCGGCGATCACCAGCCGGTCGATATTCCCCAGACCGACGACGATCTCGGGGTTTCTCTCAACATCTACCATTATATCAGACTTGTCGCGCAAGAATGAAACGACCTCTCGCGCGGGGCGGGACGCTGCGTTTTCCGCGCCGAGCATCGCGTTGGTCCAAGCGCGGGTCTCGTCATGGGCGACATGGCGCATCACAACCGCCGAGGTCAGCAGCGACAGCGCCATCAACGCGATGGCAATCGGCTCACGCAAGGACAGGTTCGGCCAAAAGCGGATCGCGGCGACCAAGACCCCCAACATGGGCGCCAGCGCCATGGCCGGGTCGCCTTCGACATGGAAAAAGACGTTAAGCGTATAGCCGCCCAGCACCGCCCCGACCGCTGCCAAGAGCGGCATGAACAGACGCGGCACCATGATATTGCGCAGGATCGCGATAAGGGCCGCCGGGCCCAGCCCGGCCAGAATGAGCAGATGCTCCCCCAAGGTCAGCGGCGTGGCACTTTCCGACAAAAGCGGGATCAGGCGGCTGTCGAAGATCATGCTGACGAACATCAGCGCCCCCACGGCGGCGGCCACGGGATAGAACATCGCCACCAGATAGCCGGTCGAGGAGACCGCGATCATGCTGGGCCGTGCCGCGACGATCATGAAGGGCATCGCCCCGAGGCAGAGCATCAGGCCATAGCTGTCCGATAGGGCCACCACCAAAAGCCCCACGGCCACTTTCATCATATCCGGCGCGTTGCCCGTGAGGCGCAGATTGACGATCCCGCGCGCGAAAAGCCATGTGCCCAAGATGCAAAACATCGTCTCTGGCCCATCGGCCAAGGCGCGCAGGAAAAACGGGTTCAGCGCCAAAAGCAGTACCACCAGCGCCGAGGTTATGCCCGAAAAGCCGCCCGTATCGCGCAGGTTGAGGAACCACAAGACCAGCAGCCCTGCCCCCACCAGCGCGGAAAGCACGAAGGGCACCGGCACCTGCGTATCGGGCAAGACCGCCTGCCCCAAAAGCGACAGCGCATAGGGCACGGGCGGGTAGAAAGCATCGCTTGCCTTGAACTGCGCCGGCCCCTCGATCTGCACGATGGACTTGGCCCAAAGGTCGGTCACGTCCATCGACAGGAAGCCATGCGCCTCGGTCCAGCCGAGGGTGAGCAAAAGCACCAGCGCCAGCGCGACAAAGCCGAAAGACCATGAGGCGGCGCGGATCATTGCGCGGCCTCCGTCGCTTCGGCACTGGCTTCGGCCACCTCATTGGCGGTGTGTTTGGACAGGCCGTGCTGGGTCTTTTCCCAATAGAACGGGTTAAAGATCAACTGCGACAGCGCCTTGTAAGAGGCCACGGTCATCAGCACCCAATAGCCTACCACGGTGATCCCCCAAGGGGCCAGATCGGTCCACCTGCGCCGGAAGGGTGCGACCATCGTGAGATAGATCAGCAGCCCATTGCCCGCCAAGAGGTTCACTAACGACAGATAGAGCACCGGCAGCGGGAAATAGGGGGTGATCACCTCGGTCCCGAAGATCAGCCAAATGGCAAAGATCGACCAAAAGACCGGGTTCAACAGGCCCGAGAGCACAGTGCCCCCGATGAAGAAGACAAAGCCAAAGACGCCCGCCGCCCCGACCGATTGCCACAGGTGAATGGGTCTGCGGCTGTGGACGAGGAAGGTCTGCATATAGCCTTTGATCCAGCGCGAGCGCTGGCGCACCCAGTTCGGGATCGAGACATTGGCCTCTTCAAAGGTCGTGGAATCGATGACGCCCACGCGGTAGCCCTTCTGCGTCAGACGAATGCCCAGATCGGCGTCCTCGGTCACGTTGAAGGGATCCCATGCGTTCAATTCGCGCAGCACGTCCATGCGGAAGTGGTTCGAAGTGCCGCCCAGCGGGATCGGCACGCCCAAACGCTCCAACCCAGGCAGCATCAGGTCGAACCACAGCGAATAGTCCAGCGTGAACATCCGCGTCAGCCAGTTCTCCCGCGCGTTGTAATAGTTCAAACGGCATTGAATGCAGGCGGTATTGGGCGCGGATTGGTTGAAGGCGGCGATGACCTTTTTCAGCTGATCCGGTTCGGGCTTATCCTCGGCGTCGAAGATCACGAGGAAATCACCCTGCGCATAGCGCAGCGCAAAGTTGCAGGCTTTGGGCTTGGTCTGCGGATGGGAGGCCGGCACGCGGATGATCTCGAACACGCCTTCAAGGTCGAGCTTGCGCGCCGCGTCGATGGTCTCGTGATCGCCCTCTTCCAGCACGATCTTGATGTCGAGCTTGGCCAACGGATAGTCGAGGTTGCGCAGCGCTTGGGCAAGGATCGGCAGCACCTCGGGCTCGCGGAACATCGGCACCAGCACGGTATAGATCGGCAGGTCTTCGTCGCGCAGCAGCGATGCCTCGGCCGCGATGGCCCGCGATGAAGTCTCTTGTGCAGCGCCGCCGAGCCAGACCAGCAGCGCTTTGAACAGGAAGTTGCCGGTGTAGAACACCGTCAGCAGGACGTTCAGCACGATCAGCGTGACCACGGGCGCAAAGGCCAGCCCCAGCAGCAGCGCCGAGATCATGAGGTAGATCACCAGTATCTGCGGCGGCGTGACGACGTTCTGCGCCGACATGTCGGGGTCAAGCTCGGCCAGTGCAAAGACCGCCTCATGCGAGTGTTTCTCGCGGAAGGCGCGCTGTAGCTGCCATGATACATCGAAATGCGAGGCTACGACGATGGTCACGCCAGAGCCATAGACCTCGCGGATGTGCAGCAGCGTGCGCGGGCCGGGGCGCGAGGTGGCGACCGTCAGCGTGCCATCCTCTGCCCGGCCAATCGGCACCGTCATGAATTGGTTCATCACCACCGGATCATACTGGCGGATCAGATCGTCATCGGCGCGATCTTCGATTAGATCGACCAGCGTCAGCCCGTGGTAAAAGGCGATCTCGCGGTAGAGTGTCTGCGTGGTCAGCCAGCGCCGCGACAGAAGAACCTTGACCAAGGAGACATTCCACTCCTCGGCCAAATCCTCTGCCGCGTCGAGCTGTTCCGCCGTCAGCGCGCCACGGTCAAGCAGCAGCGAACCAATGGCTTCGCTTTCGGCATCCAACGGCACGGTGGCTTACGTCTCGTCTTTGCCGCGACGGGCGCGGTAGACGCGCTGGAACACGATCAGCACAAGCAGCGTCACCAGCACCCAGATGGCCCCCACGATCCAGGGTCGGTACTTGGCCAACATCTGTGCAAGGCTGGTGCGGTCGGGGTAGACGACATCAACGAGCGGGCTGCGGTCGGTGGCGGTGGCAAGGATCACCCCCTCCTGCCCGATCAGCGCCAGATCGCCGCGGTCCAACATCATGGGGCGTTCGGGCGTCAGCTCTGGTGCAGGGCCATTGCCCGGACGCAGCCACAGGCCACGGGTGTCGCCCCGGGTGACGATCTGCACAACGCCAAGCCGCGACAGGTCTTCGCCCGAATAGATCAGGTTGTCTTGACGGTCGCGCACCTCGATCCGGCCCTGATTGAAGGTGATCAGTGGCTCTGCATCGCCGGGGTTCTGGTCAGAGATCACAAAGAAAGGCTCATCCCCCTCAAGCGCCTCGACAGAGGCGCGCGGCAGAATAGGGGCGCGGTCCGGGATCACACTGCCCGCGACACCTGCCAGCCACGGCAGGGTCTGCGCGAAATCAAGCGAAAGCGCGGGGTCGAGCACGACTTGAACGCCATCGGCGAATTCTTGTCTCAGGGTAAAGAAGTCCCGATCCTGCGCTGTGGAATCCGAAAGCAGCAGGGCGCTGCCGGGCAGGATTTGCGCCGGATAGCCCTGCGGTTTGAAACGACATTCGCCGCCCGAGGGCTGGCGCTGGATCGACACGCGCAGCAGGTTATCCCGGCCCAGCAGGCCGTTCGGAACCGAAAAGGTCAGCTGCTCGGGCTTGCCGCTGCCAAGGGGGCGGTTGCCCAACAGCGTGTCATTCAGAAAGACCGAAGCCGTCGCCCCCCGCCCTTCGGGGTCAAGCGCTGCGGCGACATGCAGGCTCACGCCAGACACACCCTTGCCCGCCGGAAGGTCGGAGGATTGGAACGGCACGAAGAAGTCTTCGGTCGAGACCACGGGACGCGGGGTGAGGTCGCCCTCCAGCGCCGACAGCGGCAAACGGTCGTCAAAGCGGGCCGGTCCCCCGGCCACATCGACAACGGTCGCGCCTTCGTTCGACAGGGCGGACCATTCCGAGACCAGTTGCCACAGCCCCACCTGCGGATCGCTGCCGCGCAGGTTCAAGACGGGCAGCCCGGCTACATTGTCCACGGCCATCTCGCTCGCCGCGCCCGAGGTGGTCACGTCCAGTTCGATGACCCCTTCGGACCATGCACCCGATGTGCTGACCCCGTCACCGCCAAAGGTCAGCCGCCCGGCCTCAGCGTCAAACAGCGCTGCGGCGCGGGTCGCAGCGGCCAAGGCGGCGAGGGAGTCGTTGCCCCCGATGGCCAGACGCGTGTCCGCAGGGCGCAGCCCGGCGAATGCCGCCGATGTGTCGATCTCAGACGGGTCCAATTGCAAGGTCACGGAAGAAGCCGCCGTGATCTCAAGAAAATCGCCCGAAGCGCGTTCGTCCACGCAGACCCGATCGCTGAAAGCCCCGGAATAGGACAGGCCCACGGCGATAAACCCGCCCGACACGTCCTCGGGGCTAAGCGGGACCGGAACGCTCAGCCGCCCTGCCCCATCGGGCAACGCCTGCGAGGTCACCGGACGGCCCGCGACCGAGACTTGCAAATAGCGGTCCACCTCGGTGGTGGAGGCATGTTCAAGCTCAAGCTGCAAGCTGCCCGAACTCAGCGCATCCGGGTTGGGCAGCGGGATATAGATCGTCGCATTGCCCGAAAGCTGCCGGAAGGACAGACCGTTTTGAAAGCCAAGCTCCGCCAGATCGAAGGTCCGCGCGATCAGCCCCTCCTGAGTCTGCTCAGCAGGGACGCTCACCGCGCCCTCACCCGTGGTTGTTTGGCCGTGAACTTGAAACGGCAGCAGAGCCGCCAACAAACCGATTGCGGGATACTTCATGGAGAGGCTTTCTTAAATTTTTTCAGCGACGCTGCGGGCATCAGACAGAGCCATCTTAATTATACGAATATCGTCAGTCGACAACGGCGAAGAGGATTCATCGGCATCTTCGGCAACGCGCAACCCCTTGCGCAGGCAGCCTTCAATCTCAGCATATTCCAACATCGCGGCATTGCCAGCCAGATCGTGCAGCATGCGGTGGACCTTGCGCGCCTTGGTCTCGCGCGGGTCAGCGCCATCCGTCTCGCGCAGCGCATCGGCCACGGCCTGCAACCGCTCCGGCATCCCTTCGATAAAGCGCTTTCGCGTCGCGGCGACGCGTTGTTCATATGTCTCGGTAGGTGCCACAGATCGTCCTTCGTACCCGCCCGCAAAGAAGCCCAGATAGCTCGTTTAGATTATTGTTCGAAACCTGTCAGAATTATGGCGCAATGGGCGATTTTCTAAGTTTTTAAGCGTGAATGCCCAAAATTTGAGCCGTTGAAATTAGGCAACCGCCGCGCTGCCCAGCGAATGCGCAGCCCGCCTCACTAGTCGGCGCCCTCAGACCAAATGAAAGGCGGGCGCGACATGCCGCGCCCGCCTTCTCCTATCAGCTTTCCAGCGCCGCAAGAACCGCATCGCCAGTGATCGGCAGATGACGCACCCGCGCCCCGGTGGCGTTGAAGATCGCATTGGCAATCGCCGGGGCGATGACCGTGGTCCCCGGCTCTCCAAGACCCACGGGCACTTCCGTGCTCTCGACGAAAGCGACCTCGATCTGAGGCACATCGACCATCCGCAGCGGCGTGTAAGACCCAAGGTTCAGGTCGACGACATTGCCGCCTTCGATCCGCGTGCCCTCATGCAGAGCCATCGACAGACCCCAAAGCGCCGCGCCTTCGCATTGCGCGCGCGCGCCGTCGGGGTCGACCACAGTGCCGCAATCGAAGGCCAGCCACATCTTCTCGACCGCGACGTCACCGGTTTCGGCATCCACCGCCAGTTTCACGGCGGCGGCGGTCCAAGTCGGCATGGTGCGCGATTGGCCAAAGGTGGTGGCGATCCCGATTGCCGTGCCTTCGGGCAACTCTGTCTGGCCATAGCCTGACATCTCGGCCACGCGCTGCAAAACAGCGGCTTGCCGCGACGCCCCGCCCACCGCATTGGGGGCGGAACCTGCGTTGAGACCCTCGGCCTTCAGGTGATCCAGACGGAACTGCAACGGATCGGCGCCGACCTTATGCGCCGCCTCATCCATGAAACTTTCCACGGCGAAGTTGGTCCAGCCCGGCCCGACCGAGCGCAGCCAACCGGGGCGGAAGGTCGCATTGGCCAGATCGTTCGAAATCGCCCGCACGCGATGGGCCCCGACCGAATACCAGTGGTCCGCGCCGTCGATGGCAAAGGGGTCATAGGGCTCCTCGTTAACGCCCTTGGGCATGAAGCCTGGTGCCATTACCTGCGTCGGCCAACCGGCGGCGGCGTGATGCTCCATCCCGGTGATGGCCTTGCCCTCATCGAAAGCCATGCGCAGCTTTTGCACCGAAGGTGAGCGGATGCTGTCGAACTGGGCGTCTTCCTCGCGGGAGAAGACCAGTTTCACCGGCTTGCCCACGGCCTTGGAGGCCAGCGCGGCGGGCACGATGTAATCCCCGTTCAACCGGCGGCCAAAGCCACCGCCCAGCATATAGCTGCGCATCACGATCTTGTCGGCAGGCACCTCCAGCGCGGCGGCCAGCGTCGGCAGGATCAGTGATTGCCACTGGTTGCCTGCATGGGTCTCCCAAACGCCATCGGTGTTTTGGAAGACGGTCGCGTTGACCGGCTCCATCTGGAAGTGCAGCACGGATTGCGTGGTGTATTCAGCCTCTAGCGTCTCGGCGGCGGCATCGAAAGCGGCGCGGGTCTCGGGCTGCTCGGTATGCAGGATCGACCCGGCATCGCTGTCGATCAATTCGCGTGAGCGGGCTTGGATATCGTCTTCTGAGACATCCGCCGTCTCGCCCGCCGTCCAATCGACGCTGATCTCATAGGTGGCCATCCGCGCGGCGTGGAGCGTTTTGCCCAACACCACGACCCAGCCCGGCACGGTGCCCGAGGGATCATCCAGCACCACGGTCTCAAGGTAGCCTTTGACCTCTTTCGCGGCGCTGTCATCGACGGAATTCACCTTGGCGCCATAGCGCGTTGGCGGCAGCATCGGCACGCCGTAGACCATGCCATCGACCTTGGCATCCAGACCATAGATCGCCTGCCCCGTGGTTTTCGTATCCAGATCAAGCGGATGCACGTCCTGCCCCACAAGCCGCAGATCGGCATGGGGTTTCAGCGGCAGGGCCGCCAATTCGTCTTCGGTAAAGCTGCGGTCAAGGCCTTCGGCCACCAGATCGCCGTAGCTGATGCTCTGCGTGCCATCGGTCACGGCCCCGTCGCGCGCGGTCAGACCGGCGGCATCGACGCCCCATTTGGCCGCCGCCGCTTCGATCAGCGCGGTGCGCCCGGCAGCACCCGCCTGACGGTAGACCGGCCAGCTTTGCCAGATCGACCAGCTGCCGCCGGTGACCATCAGGCCCCATTTCTCAGCCGTGTCGACATGGGTGATATGCACATCTTCCCAAGCGACTTCTAACTCATCGGCCAGAATGCGGGCGATGGCGGTGCCGACGTGCTGACCCATCTCAGCGCGGATGATGTTGACGTTGACCTGACCTTCGGCATCAATCCAGTACCACATAGACGGCTCAAAGGGCTGACCATTGGGCGCGATCGGCGTGCCATCGGGCACGGCAGGGTTCATCGCGGCATCCGACGCTTGCGGGAAGCCAAAGGCAACGCCCGCGGCGGTCATCGACACCAGAAACCCGCGGCGGGTCATCTGCGGTTGCGCGTCGGAGCCTTTCAGGCGGGACATCAGATTAGCCATTGTCGGAGCCTCCCATTGCGGTGGCGGCGTCGCGCACGGCTTGGCGGATACGGGGATAGGTCATGCAACGGCAAAGGTTGCCGGTCATCACCGCGTCGATGTCTTCGTCACTGGGGTTGGGCGTGTCTTTCAACAAAGACGCCGCCTGCATGATCTGGCCCGACTGGCAGTAGCCGCATTGCGGCACGCGCAGGTTGCGCCATGCTTCTTGAACCGGGTGCTTGCCCTCTTCGTCCAGCCCTTCAATCGTGGTGACCGACAGGCCCTCTACATCCGCGAGATAGGTGATGCAGGACCGTGTGGCGGTGCCGTCGATATGCACGGTGCAAGCGCCGCATGCGCCGATGCCGCAGCCAAACTTGGTGCCGGTAAGACCGATTTCATCGCGGATCGCCCACAGTAGGGGCATGTCCGGGTCTGCGTCGACAGAGATCTGCCGCCCGTTCAATTCGAATTTTATCATGAAGTGGTTGTCCCTTGGGGTATGATTTGCCTGAGGGGAGCGCGCGTATAGCTGCCCTGACATGAGGAGCTGTACATAGGTTTAATGCAGCGCAGGCACAGCGCCAGATTGACGTCATCACGGAATTGTCAGAACGAAGGCGCGCGCGTGTGGCCTCAGACGTGCTGCCCGCCGTTCACCTCAATCTCGGTCCCAGAGACGTAAGAGCTTTCCTCGCTGCACAGGAAATAGATCGCCCGCGCGACCTCATCAGGCTGGCCGAGGCGGCGCATGGGGATGTCGCGTACGATCTTGTCGGTGCCCTCGCTGAGGATCGCCGTCTCAACCTCGCCCGGTGCAATGGCGTTGACCCTGACGCCAAGCGGGCCGAAATCATGAGCCATCTCGCGCGTCAGTGCGGCGAGCGCCGCCTTTGAGGTCGCATAGGCGGCCCCGGCAAAGGGATGCACCCGCGACCCGGCGATGGAGGTGACATTCACCACTGACCCGCGCCCGGCGGAAAGCTCATCCTGAAGCCCGCGCGCCAGCACCACGGAGGCGAAGAAATTCACATGAAACACCTCGCCCCACGTCCGCAAATCGGTGTCGAGCGTGCTGAGCCGGGCGCCATCCTCACCCTTGGGCGAGACGCCCGCGTTGTTCACCAGAGCATGCAAAGGGTTACCGCCCAACAGCCTTTTGACCTGCGCGACCGCCTCTATCGTCTGGTTCGGGTCACTCAGATCGACCTGCACATGGTCCTGCGCCCCGCCCGGCCAAGGGCATTCGGGTGAAAACGCCTGCCGCGAGCAGCCGATCACCCGCCAGCCCTTGTCGGCGAAAGCCTTGGCCGTGGCATGACCGATGCCCCGGCTGGCACCGGTCAGTAGCAGCGTCTTTTGGTCGTTTTCCGCAGGTTTCATTGTCTGATCCATCTTGGGCGCAGCGGCTGAGGTAGCGCCCTAATCGGCCGCCGCCAGCGCGCGTTCATAGTCCTGCCCCGGAATAGCGTCGAGCAGGCTGCGCGTATAGGCGGTATCGGGGTCGTGCAGCACTTTGCTGACCGGCCCCGCCTCAACGATCTGGCCCTTTTGCATCACGATGATCCGGTCGCAAATCCGCGCCGCGACGCGCAGGTCGTGGGTGATGAAAAGCATCGACAGATGCAGCCGGGTTTTCAACTCGGCCAAGAGGTCGAGCACTTGGGCCTGAATGGAGACGTCGAGGGCCGAGACGGCCTCATCCGCGATGATGATCGACGGGTCCAGCGCCAATGCACGGGCGATGCCGATCCGCTGCCGTTGCCCGCCCGAAAACTCATGCGGGAAACGTTTCATCGCGCTTTCGTCCAGCCCGACCAGTTCCAGCAACTCGCGCGCCTTGGCCTTGGCCTCCTTATCCGGCGTGCCATAGGCAACCAGCCCCTCGGTAAGGATGCGCGACACCCGCGCGCGGGGGTTGAGTGACGAGAACGGGTCTTGAAAGATCATCTGCAACTTGCGCCGCTGCGCCCGCAGTTCTGACCCCGACATCTCGGCGATGTCGACACCGTCCATCAACACGCGCCCCCCGTCCGGGTCGAGCAGCCGCACCAGACAGCGCCCGACGGTGGATTTGCCCGAGCCGGACTCCCCCACGATGCCGATGGTTTCGCCGGCATAAAGCTCGAAACTCACGTCCTGCACGGCCTTCACCACCCGACGTTTACCAAAAAGCGTGCCAGAACCGGTGGAGAAGGTCTTTTGCAGACCCTCGACTTTCAAAAGTGGGCTGCGTTCGACTTCTGCCGCAGCTTCGGTCTTGGTCAGCCGGGGGATCGCGTCGATGAGGTCGCGGGTATAGGGGTGTTGGGGCTTCAGCAGCACCTCTTGGGCCGGGCCAGCCTCGACGATCTCCCCCTTTTTCATGACGATCACCCGGTCGGCGATATCGGCCACCACGCCAAAGTCATGGGTGATGAAGATCACCGCCATACCGCGTTTGCGCCGCAGGTCTTCGATCAGCTTGAGGATCTGCGCCTGCGTGGTCACATCAAGCGCGGTGGTCGGCTCATCCGCGATCAGGATGTCAGGCTCCAACGCCAAGGCCATCGCGATCATCACCCGCTGCCGCTGCCCGCCCGAAAGCTGGAAGGGATAGGCCCGGATCGCTGCTTCGGGGTCGGGAATGCCGACCTCCTCCAACAGCTTGAGCGCCCGCGCGCGGCGTTCGGCCCCGGTGAGCGCGCCGTGGGCCTCGAACACCTCGGCGATTTGCGCGCCGATGCGCATCAGCGGGTTCAGCGCGCTCAGGGGTTCTTGAAAAATCATCGAAATGCGGCTGCCGCGCAGTCTCAGCATCTCTTTCTCAGACAACCCAAGGATCGACTGCCCGTCAAAGGTGATGCTGCCCTTGTCGGGCAGAACCCCCTGCGGCAACAGCCCCATCACCGCATTGGCCGACATGGATTTGCCCGATCCGCTTTCGCCCACGATGCAAAGGATCTCCCCCGGGGCGAGGTCAAAGTTGATGTCCTTAGCGGCATAGAGCCGATCCGCCCCCATGGGCAGAGCGATAGACAGGTCACGGATGCTAAGCAGGGTCATTCGGATTTCCTCGTCAATCGCGGGTTCAGCGCGTCGTTCAGACCTTCGCCGATCAGGTTCAGCGCCAGCACGGTCAACAGGATCGCCATGCCCGGCAAGAAGGACAGCCACCATGCGGTGCGGATCACGGTGCGTGCAGCCCCGATCATATAGCCCCAAGACATGATGTTCGGATCGCCCAGCCCCAGAAAGGACAGCGAACTTTCCAGCAGGATCGCCTGCGCCACCATGAGCGAGGCCAGCACGATGATTGGCGGTAGTGCGTTGGGCAGGATGTGGCGGGTGATGATCTGAAGGTTGCCGAGGCCCGACAGGCTCGCCGCCTCGACGAACTCACGGGTTCTGAGCGACAACACCTCGCCCCGCACCAGACGCGCGACCGGGGGCCATGACACGATGGAAATCGCGATGATCACAAAGGTCAGGCTGGGCTGGAAGATCGCCAACAGCACGATCGCCAACGCAAAGCTCGGGATGGTCTGAAAGAACTCGGTAAAGCGCATGAGCGCGTCGTCGATCCGGCCTGCGAAATACCCCGCTGCGGCTCCCACCGGCACGCCGATGGCCAGCGCCACGATGGTCGAGACCAGCCCGACCAGCAGGCTCACATAAGCGCCATGGGCAAGCCCCGCCATGACATCGCGACCAAGCGCATCGGTGCCCAGAAGCAGCCCGTCTTGGGTGAAGGGCGGCAGGAAGGGGCGTTGCACCATTTTCCACGGGCTCTGCGGAAAGAGGATGGGCGCAAGGATGGCGGCGGCTATGACGAAGGTCAGGATGACCAAGCCGATTACCGCGCCACGGTTATAGCTGAAACGTTTCCAAAAACTCATCATGTCGTCAGCCTTATCCGCGGATCAACAATGACATAGATGACATCCGTGATCAGGTTGAACAGCAGCACCATGGCCGCCGAAATGTAAAAGACCCCGAGGATCACGTTGTAATCCCGCTGGTTGATCGCCTCGAACATCAGCCGCCCGATGCCGGGCCATGCAAAGACGGTCTCGGTCAGGATGGCCCCGCCAAAGATTTGCCCGGCCTGAAGCCCGGCCAGCGTGATCACCGGCAAGAGCGCATTGCGCAGGATGTGCCGCCGCTGGATCACGCCGCGGTTCAGCCCCTTGGCGCGGGCGGTTTTCACGAAATCCAGCCGCGAGACTTCGAGCATCGAGGCCCGCGTCATGCGCATGTAGATCGCCGTGAAGAACAGCCCCAGCGTCGAAGCCGGCAAGATCAAATGTTTCGCCACATCCAACACATGGGCGAGGCCCGTATAACCCGCGCCGATGGTGGAATAGCCAAAGCCCGGCAACCATTCGAGCCAGACCGAGAACACCAGCGTCGCCATCAGCGCCACCCAAAAGAGCGGGGTTGCATAGAACAGCAGCGCGAAGGTCGAAATGATCGTGTCACCCCACCGCCCCTGCCGGGCAGAGGCCGCAACACCGGCGGTCACGCCCAGCACCAGCGACAGCACGAAGGCCACGCCGGTCAGCAAAAGCGTCGCGGGCAGGCGGTCGCCGATCATCTCGGCCACTGGCATCTGCTGGCGGAAGGAATAGCCAAGGTCGAGCTGCACCGCGCCTTTGATGTAAATCCACAACTGCATGTAGAGCGGCTGGTCCAAGCCGAAACGCGCCCGCAGGTCTGCAAGAAATTTCTCGTCCGCCGCCCCGGCTTCGCCCGCCATGACCGCCGCAGGGTCACCCGGTGCCGCATGGATCAGCAGGAAATTGAAGACAAGGATCGCCAGCAGGATAAACACTGCCTTGACTAACCTGCCCAATATGAAACGTATCACGCTATCCGCCCCGTGTTGTTCTGTTAGATGCCCGAGCCGCCGTGGCGGCTTGGGCCATGAGCGTTGTCGCTCTTGTTACTTATCGAGCCATACGTCGCGGAAACCGTCGTTCACGCCGAAGGCGGTGTTGACCGGGTTCTTCACGTCGCAGCGGTAGATGGTGGGGAAGCCCAGTTCCAAAAGCCAGATGTTCGGCACATCCTCGACGATCGCGTCTTGGATCTCCTTATAGGCGGCCTTGCGCTCTTCCGGGCTGGCCATCAGGGCCGCTTCGGCAAAGAGCTTGTCGGTCTCGGGGTTTTGGTAGTTCGCCACGTTGTTCCAAGGCGAACCGGGGGCGGCATTGTCGCCCATATAGGTCCGCGAAACGCCAAGCGCCGGATCGCCGTATTGGTAGAGATAAGTAAAGGCGAGGTCGAAGTCGCGGTCGGCAACCTTCTGGTTCCAGCCCGCCACATCCGAGGGCACGATCTCGGACTTCATGCCGATCTCGCTCAGGTTCTGTTTGACCGCCTCGGCCCAGCGCTGCCAAGTCTCACCGTAAGGCAGGCCCAAGATGCGGATGGTCTCGCCGTCATAGCTGCTCTCTTCCAGCAGGGCTTTGGCCTTTTCCGGATCATAGGAGATATCCGGCGTGTCGCCGTCATAGAAACGCGTAGAGGAGGACAGCGGCCCGGTCGAAACTTTGCCCAGACCGTTCCACAGCGCGTCCTTGGCGAACTCGCGGTCGACGCCATGCATAATCGCCTTGCGCACCTTCACATCGTCGAGCGGTTTGTTGTCGTTGTTCACCCACATCCAAGACAGCGGGCCGAAGTATTCCCAGCCCTTGTCGGTGATGCAGGTGTTTTCCATTGCCTGAATGCGCGCCACGTCGAAATTCTCGACTGAGCCGCCGGGCAGCACGTCGACCTTGCCGGTCTCATAGGCCACGGCGCGGGAGGCCGCATCGGGGATCACATGGTAATAGACTTCGTCAACGTAGGGTTTCCCCTCCATATAGTAGTCTTCGTTCTTCACCAGATGGATGAAGCTGCCCTTTTCCCATTTGTCGAACTTGAAGGGGCCGGTGCCGATGGGCGTATTGTTCGCCTCGTTATTGGCGAAATCCGTGCCTTCATAGATGTGCTTTGGGATCATCGGCGCGGTGCCGGGCTCAAAAATACCGATGAAGGGGCCGAAGGGCTGTTTGAGGTTGAAGACCACCGTGTGATCGTCGGGCGTCTCGATGCTTTCGACATGTTCCATATAGGTGCGCATCCGCGAGTGGCTCTCGCGCAGGAACTTGTCCATGGAGAATTCGACATCCTCCGAGGTGAAGGGCTCACCGTCATGGAACACCACGCCCTCGCGCAGCTTGAAGGTATAGGTCTTGCCGTCTTCGGAAATCTCCCATGATTCAGCCAACTGCCCTTCGGGCTGGAGGTCGAAATCATAGCGCAGCAGGCTTTCGTAGATATCGCCGCCGACCATCTGTGTCGGGCCGTTCTGCACAAGGCCGATCATCAGGCTGGGCGGCTCGGGCTGGATCACGACGTTAAGCGTGCCGCCGGACTTCGGCTCACCATCCTGCGCGGCCAAAGGCCCGGCCATCGCCAGCGCCAGAACGGCTGCGGTTAATTTAGTGGTTTTTAGCATGTAAATCCCCATTGGTTTTGCTGAAACTCGCCCAAGGGCAGCGTCCGATCTGACGTCGGCTTTTTGCAGTCGCTTGGGTGGTCGCCGCGCGATAGGCGGCGTCTTGGTGGCTCATTCACTTGTGGTGAATGATTGGATGTATCTTATGATCCCCTCCTTTGCGTCATCGATGTCTGCGCGCATTTCCGCAGCCGCGGCCGCGGGATCGCGATTCTCACAGGCTGCAATAATTGCCTGATGATGTCGAACCAGCCCCATCTGCTCTTGCGCATAGTACCCGGCGATTAGCGGCCCCATGCGGAGCCATAGCCCGCTGAGGATGGCCAGCAGGATCGGCATCTCTGCCGCCTCGACCAGCGCGAAATGGAACTCTTGATTATACTTCACCGCCTGCGGCCAGCGCCCGGCCACCGCTGCGGCCTCGTTCCGTTCCACGATCTTTTTCAGGCGGCGGATTTCCTTGGGGCCGACCATCTCAGCGGCGCGACCGGCGGCAAAGCCCTCCAGCTCGCGCCGGATGCTCGCAATTTCAAGATACTGCGCCTCTGTCAGCACCGGCACGCGCACATCGCGCACGCTGCGCTGGACCAAAGCCTCATCCCGCAAGAGCCGCTGCACCGCGTCGCGCACAGGGGTCGAACTGGTGCCCAACCGCTCTGCCAAGCCGCGAATGGTGACCTTTTCATTCGGGCGCAGCCTGCCTTCCACCAAGTCCTGACAGACCCGATCATAGATCGCATCGCCCAATGAAACTTGATTGATCTCGGCCATCGCGCCCTCATCCTTACTGGCCGACTTGCTGCCAGTTTTGATGCATGATGCATCATTTCTATTGAGCCTGCAAATTAAAACTGCAATGCTCCGCCACAACGACATCAGACCACAGGGAATGTGATGAAAGTCTTTTTCGACGAACGCCAGCTTGGCCATGCGCCGACACATTACTTTCGGCGCGGCGCGGCGATGCCGCATCAAGAACAGCCACAACGTGCTGAAATTCTACGCGATATGTTAATCGGCGAAGGGTTTGAGATCAGCAAACCCCAAGACCACGGGCTGGCGCCGATCAAGGCGGTGCACAACCCCGATTACGTTGACTTCCTACCCGATGCCCATGCCCGTTTCGTCGAAAGCGCGGGGCCGGATGCGCTGGCCATCCCTACAATGCACCCCGGCGTGCGGCGCGGGAAAGAGCCCAAGGACATTCACGGTCAATTGGGCTGGTGGATGACCGACACTTCGACCCCGCTGACCGAAGGGTCATGGGATGCGGCCTATTGGTCCGCCCAAACCGCCATTGAGACGGCCCAAACGGTGGCGACGGGTGCCCGCGCGGCCTATGCGCTCTGCCGTCCGCCCGGCCACCACGCAATGCGCGATTGCTCGAACGGGTTTTGCTTTTTCAACAACGCCTGTATCGCGGCAGAGCACCTGACCCAGACCTTCAAAAAGGTCGCGCTGATCGACATCGACGTGCACACCGGCAATGGCTCGCTCGACATCCTCTATGAACGCGGCGACATCTTCTTTTGCTCGCTGCATCCCGATCCGGCCACCTACCCCACCTTCTACCTTGGCCATGCCGATGAGACGGGCGAAGGCGACGGGGCGGGCAAATCGCTGAACTTGCTGCTGGAGCAGGGCGCGAGCCAAGATGAGGTGCTGGCCCTGCTCGACAAGGGCATCGCCGCGATCCGTGATTTCGGAGCCGAGGCGCTGGTCGTCTCGCTGGGCTTTGACATGGCCGCCGACGATCCGCTTGCAGCCGTGAAGGTCTACCCTGACGGCTTTGCCCTAATGGCACGGCGCTTGGCGGCGCTGAACCTTCCAAGAGGGCGGCTACCTTGGCCCCTCCCTTGCCGATAACGCAAAATCATTTCTCACAACATTCCGCGAGGCCACAGCATGAACAAGACCCCCAAAGAAATGAACGGCGCGGAAAGCGTTGTGCGCAGCCTGCATGCGGGCGGGGTGGAGGTCTGTTTCGCCAATCCCGGCACCTCCGAGATGCAATTCGTCGACGCGCTGGACCGCACCAAACTGATGCGCTGCGTTCTGGGCCTGTTCGAGGGGGTGGTGACCGGCGCCGCCGATGGCTATGCGCGCATGGCGGGCAAACCGGCGGTGACCTTGCTGCACCTTGCCCCCGGTTTCGCCAATGCCGCCGCCAACCTGCACAACGCCCGCAAGGCGCGGGTGCCCATGGTCAACCTTGTGGGCGATCACGCGCTGCGGCATCAGAAATACGACGCGCCTCTGTCGGCGGATGTCGAAGGCGCCTGTGCGCCCTTCAGCGATTGGGTACGTTCGGGCCGTGACGCGGGCAGCTTTGCCGCCGATGCGATGACCGCCCTCGCGGTCGCCCAAGGCAAGCCGGGCAAGGTCGCCACGCTGATCGCACCCGCCGACATCGGCTGGGACGCGGGCGGCCAGATGGCCGAGGTCGTGCCCCCCGCAGCCCCTGCCCCGCTGGACGAAGCCGCGCTTGATGCCGCGGTCAAAGCCTTGGAAAGCGGTGAGAAGACCGTGCTTCTGGTCGGCAGCGGTGTGCTGGAAAACCAAGAGGCGATGGCCTTGCTGCATGGTATAGCGGAAAAGACCGGGGCCGATATCCTCGCCCCGACTTCGAACCGCCGGTTGGAGCGCGGACAGGGGCGGTTTGCCGTCAACAAAATCCCCTATCCGATCAACGCGGCGCTCGAATGCCTTGCCCCCTACCGCCGCGCCATCCTGATCGAAACGCCGCCGCCGGTCGCCTTTTTCGCCTACCCCGAAAAGCCGAGCCTGCTGTTGCCGGTCGATTGCCATAACGTGACGCTCGCCCCCGTCGATGCGGATGGCGCCACCGCATTGGCCGCGCTGGCGGACCGCATCGGTGCGAAACCCGCCACCCCGCGCGACCACGCACGGCCCGCGGCACCACAGGCGGGAGGCATCAGCCTGCAAAACCTCGGCGCGGCCTTGGCCAATGCGCTGCCCGAAGACGCAATCGTGGTGGATGAGGCCGTCTCTTCCGGCGGGGCCACTTTCCCGGCGGGCGACAGTGCCGCGCCGAACACTTGGCTCGCGCTGACCGGAGGGTCGATCGGCATTGGCATCCCCCTTTCCGCCGGGGCCGCCATCGCCTGCCCCGACCGCCCGGTGATCACGCTGCAAGCCGATGGCTCGGCCATGTACACCATTCAGGCGCTCTGGACCCAAGCGCGTGAGAACTCCAACGTCACCACCATCATTCTAGCTAACCAATCCTACGAGATCCTCAAGGGCGAGCTGCACAACGTCGGCGCGCAGCCCGGCCCCGATGCGCTGAGCATGCTGAACCTCGACCGCCCGCAACTGGATTTCGTGGCCATGGCCAAGGGCATGGGCGTGCCCGGCAAACGGGTCGAAGACATCGCCGACTTGATGCGCACCATCGAAGAGGCCGCGAAAGAGCCCGGTCCCTTCCTCATCGAAGCGATGCTGTAACCCCGAAAGGACACGCCATGCCCCTTGATCCTGACCTCAAGTCTCGCATCCTTCAGGCTGTCGAAGACGGATTTGCCGAACAGGTGAGCTTTACCCAAAAGCTCGTGCAAATGCCCTCCTTGCGCGGCCATGAACATGCGATCCAAGACCTGTTGTTTCGCAGCCTGCAAAGCCGTGGCTACGCGATGGACCGCTTCAAGATGGACCGCGCTGCGATCGAGGCGCATCCCGGCGGGTCGAAATACTCCGACGATCATTCCGACGCGCCCATCGTCGTGGGCATCCACCGCCCGCGCGATGAGCGGGGCCGCTCGCTGATTCTGCAATCGCATCTCGACGTGGTGCCCGAAGGCTTGCACGACATGTGGGACGATCCGCCCTATTCGGCCAAGATCGACGGCGATTGGATGTATGGCCGGGGCGCGGGCGATATGAAGGCAGGCGCGGCTGCGAATATCTTTGCGCTCGACGCGCTGCGCCGCATCGGGCTGCAACCGGCGGCGACCGTCTATGTGCAATCCGTGGTCGAGGAGGAATCCACCGGCAACGGCGCTTTGCAGACTTTTCTGCAAGGCTACACCGCCGATGCGGTCTTCATCCCCGAACCCGAAGAGGAAATGCTGGTCCGCGCCAACACCGGCGTCATCTGGTTTCAGGTGCAGTTGCGCGGCGTGCCGGTCCATGTGCGCGAAATGGGCGAAGGGGCCAATGCCATTGATGCCGCCACCCGCGTCATCACCGCCCTGCGCGAGATGGAGGAGGATTGGAACGCGGAAAAGGGCCAGCATCCGCATTTCGAAGACGAAGCCCATCCGATCAACCTTAACATCGGCAAGATCGAAGGCGGCGATTGGGCGTCATCGGTGCCGTCATGGTGCAACATCGATTGCCGCGTTTCCATCTACCCGGGCCGCAGCGCCGAGGATGCCGCGCGGGAGATCACGGAGCGGGTCAAGGCCTTCGCCCAAAGCGACAACTTCCTGTCGAACAACCCGCCCCAGGTGGTCTTCAACGGTTTCCACGCCGAAGGCTATGTGCTGGAGCCGGGCAGCGAGGCCGAAGCCGTCTTGGAACGCGCCCATGAAGAGGCCATCGGCGCGCCGCTGCAGTCCTTCATGACGGCGGGCTACCTCGATACGCGGGTCTATGCGCTGTACAACAAGATCCCCGCGCTCTGCTACGGGCCGAAATCGCGCAACATTCACGGGATCAACGAATCCGTCAGCCTCAGTTCGGTCAAGAAGATCACCCAAGCCATGGCGCTTTTCATCGCCGAATGGTGCGGGACCGAAGGCACCGCCCCATGACCGAGGCCGGGATCACGCCCCATGGCGGCCTGCCCCCCTTCCTCAGCGGTGTGCTGGCCGAAGAGGCCGGGGCCCAGACCGACCTGCTGGCACAAGACCCGCCTGCCGTTGACGCGGCCCGCGCGGCAGAGGTCGCGCTGCGTTTCTATGGTATCTCGGGAGAGATCGAACCGCTTGCCGCCGAGAAAGACGCGAACTTCCTGATCACCCTGACCACGGGCGAAAAGGCCCTGCTAAAGATCACCAACGCCGCCGAAGACCGTGCGGTAACCGACATGCAGACCGCGGCACTGATGCATCTGGCTGCCGCCGATCCCGAACTGCCCGTGCAACGCATCTGCGCCAGCCTGAACGGCAAAGCTGCCGAGGTCGCCACCGCCGCCGATGGGCAGCCCCATGTCGTCCGCCTGATGTCCTTCCTCGGCGGCACGGTGCTCAGCAATGCGACCCCGCAGCCCGGCCTCTACCACGCCTTGGGCGATTTTCACGCGCGGGTCACCCTTGGGCTGCGCGGCTTCTTTCACCCTGCGGGCGGGCATTTTTTGCAGTGGGACATCAAACAAGCGAGCCACCTGCGCCCCCTCTTGGCAGATGTGCAGGACGCCGCGCTGCGCCAGCAGTTGCAGCATAGGCTTGACCAGTTCGACGCGGAAACCGCCCCTCGATTGCCGCATCTGCGGGCGCAGATCGTGCATAATGACTTCAACCCCCATAACATTCTGGTCGACGCGCCACAGGCGCAGCACCCCATCGGGCTGATCGACTTCGGCGATATGGTGCATACGCCGCTGGCCTGTGATCTGGCGGTGGCCTGCTCCTATCAACTCGGCCAAGGCACAGACCCGCTGGCCGCCATTTGCGAGATGGTCGCGGGCTTCGCCGCACGGCTGCCGCTGGAGGCCGAAGAGGTCGCGCTTCTGCCCAGTCTGATCCGCCTGCGCCATGCCACCACCCTAGCGATCGGCGCCTCCCGCGCGCGGCGCTATCCCGACAATGCCCCCTATATCCTGCGCAACGCCGCCGCCTCGCAACGCGGGCTTGCCGCGCTCGACCATGTGGGCGACGCCGCCGCGATCAAAGCCCTGCATCATGCTGCGGGAACGGAGTGACCGATGACCATGATCAACGCCTATCACAGCGCCCAGGCCGAGGCCCTCAGCCCCGCAGACCGCGCCCTGATCGACCGCCGCGCCAAGGCGCTTGGCCCCGCCTACCGGCTGTTCTACGACCAGCCGCTGCATATCACGCGCAGCGAGGGTGTCTGGCTTTGGGATAAGGACGGACGCAGATATCTCGATGCTTATAACAACGTCGCATCGGTCGGCCATTGCCACCCCCGCGTGGTCGAGGCGATCACCCAGCAGTTGGGCGTGCTGAACACTCACACCCGCTATCTGCATGAAAACGTTGTCATTTACGCCGAACGGCTGCTCGCCACCATGCCCGAGGCGCTTGGTCATGTCATGTTCACCTGCACCGGGTCCGAGGCGAATGACATCGCCCTGCGCATCGCCCGCAGCTATACTCGGCGCGAGGGCGTCATCGTCACCCGCCTTGCCTATCACGGGTTGACCGAAGCGGTGGCCGAACTCTCCCCCTCTCTGGGCGAATTCACCCCGCGCAGCCCGCGCATCCGGCTGATCGACGCGCCCGACACGCTGCGCATCCCCGAGGCGCAACAGGGTGCCAAACTCGCCGCCGATCTCGCCCAAGCGATTGCCGAGATGCGCGCCGATGGGATCGAGCCTGCGGCCTTCATCGTCGATACGATCTTTTCCAGTGACGGGCTGCATCCCGATCCGGCGGGGTTCCTGCAACCGGCGGTCGATCTGATCCGCGCCGAGGGGGGGCTTTTCATCGCCGACGAAGTGCAACCTGGCTTTGCCCGCACCGGCGATGCCTTCTGGGGGTTCCAGCGCCACGGGCTGGTGCCTGACATGGTCACGATGGGCAAGCCGATGGGCAATGGCTTCCCCCTTTCCGGCACCGCGATGCGGCCAGAGCTGGTGCAAGAATTTGGCGAAAAGGCGCGGTATTTCAACACCTTTGGCGGCAACCCCGTGGCCGCCGCCGCAGGCATGGCGGTGCTCGACGTGATCGCGGATGAGGGATTTCAGGACAATGCCACAGCCGTCGGCGATTTCCTCAAGAGAGGCTTGCAAGACATCGCCACCCGCTACCCCGAGATCGGCCATGTGCGCGGCGCGGGGCTGTTTCTGGCGGTCGAATGCGTCACCGCGCGCGAGACCAACGCCCCCGATGCCGCCCGCGCCAAATTCGTGGTCAACCATCTGCGCCAGAATGGCGTCTTGATCAGCGCCACCGGGCCGGGGGCCAACGTGCTGAAAATCCGCCCCCCGCTTGTCTTGCAGCAGGCCGAGGCGACTTTGTTCCTCGACGCGACAGAAGCCGCCTTCGCCGCCGCGCGGGCCGAGGGGGTTTAACCCTGCGACCCTACTGCGCCTCGCGCAGGGACCGCTCCCGCGCGCGGGCCTCGGTCAGCCATTCCGGGTCCATCTGCGGCACCGATGTCAGCAGCCGCTTGGTATAGGCCTGCTTTGGGTCGCCAAAGATCTCATCACGCCCGCCCTGCTCTACGATCTGGCCATCCTTAAGCACGATCACCTTATGGGCAATCGCCTCTACCGTGGCCAAGTCATGGGTGATGAACATGAAGGTCAGGTCCAGCTCGGTCTGCAAACGCACCAAAAGCCGCAGGATCCCTTCGGCCACCAATTGGTCCAGCGCGCTGGTGACCTCGTCACAGATGATGAACTCCGGCTCGGCTGCCAGCGCCCGCGCGATGCCCACGCGCTGCTTCTGTCCGCCCGAAAGTTCGCTGGGTTTGCGGTCAAGGAAAGCGCGGTCGAGATCGACCAAATCCATCAGTTCCGCCACCCGGGCTTGAAGCTCGTGCCCCCTGCGGCCCGTGAACTTGCGCACTGGGCGGGCCAAAATCTCGCGGATACTGTGGCGCGGGTTCAGCGAGGTATCCGCCGATTGATAGATCATCTGGATATTGCGCAGCGTCTCGGCCCCGCGTTTGGCCAGTTGCGGCTCAAGCGGCGCGTCGTTCCAGAAAAACTGCCCGGCGACGGGGGGCAACAGGCCTGCGATGACCCGGGCGAGGGTTGATTTACCCGACCCGCTTTCCCCCACCACCGCCGTGGTCTGGCCGCGCGGAAAGGTGAAGTTGAGATTATCCAGCACGGTCATCGGCCCATAGGCCGCCGAAACCCCCTCGCAGCGGATCAGCGCCGGAGCCTCCCCCGCCTCTGCATCGGGGCGGCGGAAGGAGCGCACGGCCCAGAGCGAGCGGGTATAATCCTCTTGCGGGGCGTCGAGCATGGTCTTGGTCGGCGCGGTCTCCACCGCCGCGCCATCCTTCATCACGCAGATGCGGTCGGCCATCTGGCTCACCACCGCCAGATCATGGGTGATATAGATCGCCGCCGTGTCATATTGCTCCACAATATCGCGGATCGCGCCCAGCACTTCGATCTGGGTGGTGACGTCTAGGGCGGTCGTCGGCTCGTCAAAGATGATCAGGTCGGGGCGGCAGGCCATGGCCATCGCCGTCATCGCCCGCTGCAACTGGCCGCCCGACACTTGGTGGGGGTAGCGAAAGCCGATCTCTTCGGGGTTGGGCAATTGCATCTGACGGTAGAGCGCGACGGCGTCCTGCTCTGCCGCCGTGCGGCCCGAGACACCGTGCAGACGGGGTGCTTCGGTATATTGGTCGATCAGCGTCTTGGCGGGGTTAAAGCTCGCCGCCGCAGACTGTGCGACATAGGCAATCCGCTTGCCGTGCAACCGGCGCAATTGCCCGCGCCCCATGCCAATCAACTCGGTCCCGTCGAATTGAACGCTGCCCCCGGCAAAGCGCACCCCGTCGCGGACATAGCCCATCGCCGCCAAGCCGGCGGAACTTTTGCCCGCCCCGCTTTCGCCGACAAGGCCCAGCACCTCACCACGGTCCAGTTCCAGATCGAGCCCTTTGATGATCACATTGGGCCGCGCGCGGCTGCCTGCCTCAAGCCGGAGACCGCGAATATTCAGAAGATTTCCCATATGCTTGGCCCCTGCTCGGTTAACTTTTCAGACCGCTGGCGCGATGCAGCATCCAATCGACGATCAGGTTGATCGCGACGGTCAGCAAGGCGATGGCAGCCGCCGGGATCAGCGGGGTGATATCGCCAAAGCTGATCAAGGTGGCGTTCTCTTTCACCATCGATCCCCAATCCGCCGTGGGCGGCTGAATCCCGATGCCAAGAAAGGACAGCGCCGCGATAAAGAGAAACACAAAGCAAAAGCGCACGCCGAATTCAGCGATTAGGGTGGACCAGATATTGGGCAAAATCTCACGCCAGAGCAGCCGCGGCGTGCGCTCTCCGCGCAGCTTGGCGGCCTCGACAAAATCGAGGCCCACCACATTCATCGCCGCCGCGCGCGACAGGCGGTAGACCGGCGCCACATAGATCACCGCGATCACCCCGACCATATTGGGGATCGAGGGGCCGACAATGGCCAAGAGCATCAGCGCCAAGATCAGCGGCGGCACGGCCATCAACACGTCGACGAGCCGCGACAGGACTTCATCCAGCCAACCCCCTTTGAGCGCGGCCAGCATCCCCAGCGTGGCCCCGACCGAAAAGGAAATGGCCGTGGTCAGCAGCGCCAGCCCGACCGTATTGCGCGCGCCAAAGATCATGCGTGACAGCATATCGCGGCCAAGATTGTCGGTGCCAAGCGGATGCGCACCACTCCACGGCAGATAGGCGTCGCCCACCACCTCCGTCTCGCCATAGGGCGCGATCCACGGGGCGAAAAGCCCGGTAATCGCCACCAGGACCAGCACCACCATGCCAAAGATCGCCGAAGGGGGCGCGGATTTCAGCAAAGATTTCATCGTTATCTCCCGTGCCGCAGACGCGGGTTCGACATGATCGAGATGATGTCGGCCAGAACGTTCAGCGTGATATAGACAGCGGCGAAGAACAGCCCCACGGCCTGCACCACCGGGAAATCCCGGCTGGAAACCGCATCGACCAATAACTGGCCCAGACCGGGGTAGGAAAAGACGACCTCGACCACCACCACGCCGACCACCAGATAGGCAAGGTTCAGCGCCACCACATTGACGATCGGCGCCAGCGCATTGGGCAGTGCGTGCTGCAGGATGATACGCCAGCGCGGCACCCCCTTAAGGCGCGCCATCTCGATATAAGGCGAGGCCAGAACGTTGATGATGGCCGCCCGTGTCATCCGCATCATATGCGCCACGACCACCAGAATAAGGGTCAGCGCGGGCAGAAAGCTGCGATAGAGCGCGTCCCAAAGCCCGGTGGCGCTATCGATCCGTGCCAGCGTGGGAAAGACGCCCGCCTTGATCGACAGAAACAGGATCAGAACGTAGCCCACGAAGAACTCGGGCATGGAGATCGCGGAAAGCGCGGTCAGGTTGACGCCGCGGTCAAACAGCGTGTTGCGCCACAGCGCCGCCAGCAGCCCAAGGATCACCGCAAGCGGGGCGGCGATGACGGCGGCATAGACGGCCAGAAACATGGTATTGGCAAGCCGCGGGCCCAACAGCTCAGACACCTCGCGCCCCGAGGCCAGAGAGGTGCCGAAATCGCCGCGCAGCACACCGCCGAGCCAATCGAAATACCGAAGATGCGCAGGCTGATCGAGGCCAAGCTCGGCGCGAAAGGCCGCGAGGGTCGATTCAGTCGCCGATTGGCCAAGGATCTGCTGCGCCAGATCACCGGGCAAGAGTTCGATGCCAACGAACATGAGGGCGGATACGACAAAGAGGGTCAGAATGCCGAGGGACACTCGGCCGATAACAAGCTTCTGAAGCCGGGACATTTTAAGGTTTTCTCCGGCCCGGGGCGGGCCATTGGTGCGGGAAACGGACGGCCCTTGGGGGCCGCCCGCGTGAAGCTGTGGCTTAGGACATCCACCAGCGTTCGATGAAGCGCTGGCTGTCGAGATCCCACATCTCGGACACTTCCTCGGGCATCTGAACGCTTTCGCTCATGGCCGAGACATATTGACCAAAGGCCGGGATCAGCGCGCCGCCCTGCTCTTTCACGATCTTCTGCATCTCGCCGTACATCTCGGCGCGGCGGGTCTGGTCCAGCTCGGGCCGGGCCTGCAACAGCAGCTCATTGAAGCGCTCATTGTCCCATTTGGTCTCGTTCCACTCCGCATCGGCGGCATAACCGGTCGAGAACATGAGGTCAGGCGTCGGGCGGCCACCCCAATAGGAGCAGCAGAAGGGCTTTTGCAGCCAAACGTTCGACCAATAGCCGTCATCCGGCTCGCGCTTCACTTCGATGTTCAGGCCAGCAGGCCGCGCGCTTTCGGCAAAGAGCACGGAGGCATCCACCGCCCCGTTGAACGCCGCATCTGAGGTCGAGAGCGTCACGTCGAGGCTTTCCAGTCCCGCCTGTTTCAGATGGTACTTCGCCCGTTCCGGATCATAGGTGATCTGCTCCAGATCGTCGTTGTAATAAGGCATGGAACGCGAGATCGGTTGGTCATTGCCCACGGTGCCATAGCCGCGCAGAACCTTCTCAATCATGTCTTCGCGGTTGATGCCGTATTTCAGCGCCATGCGCACGTTCATGTCATCGAACGGGGCTGTGTTGGTCTGCATCGGCATGATGTAATGCAACGTGCCGTCTTGGGTGTGGATTTTCACATTGGGCGCGCGGCCCAGCAGGTTGATCGTCTTGAGGTCGGGCCGGTCGATAAGGTCTACTTCCCCTGTCATCAGCGCGTTCATCCGGGCAGCCGGATCGCCGACTTTCAGGATCACGACCTTGTCGAAGTGCGCGCGGCCTTCTTTCCAGTAGTCATCGCGGCGCGAGAGTTCGACCCGCACGCCCGGCTCGAAGACATCGATCACATAGCCGCCGGTGCCGATGCGGCTGTTGGGGTCGATCGTACCATCGCCGGTGTCTTGGCGAATGCCGAGGTGGTAATCATTGAAGATGAACGGGAAGTCCGCGTTGCCCGCAGCCAGTTCAAAGATCACGACCTTATCGCCATCGGCGCGGATATCGGTGATCTGCTCAAGCAGCGGTTTGATACCGGATTTGGACTCGGGCCCCATGTGGTGACGGATCGAAGCGATCACGTCATTCGCCGTGGCCGTCTTGCCGTCCGAGAATTGCGCATTGTCGCGCAGGCGGAAGGTCCATGTGGCCGCATCGCTGCTGGCCTCAAAGCTCTCGGCAAGGTCGGGCTGGGCGGTGCCGTCGGGGGCGATCTCAGTCAATGTGTTAAAGACAGCATAGCCGCTGGCGAACATAAAGTCGTTGTTGAAGGTCGCCGGATCAAGGCTGTCGGAAGTGGAGCCTTGGGTAAAGCCCACCCGCAGGGTGCCGCCCTTCTTGGGTTGCGCCTGTGCCCGCACCCCGCGTGGCAGGATCAGCCCCGCCCCCACGGCGGCGGCGGTCCCGGCTAGAAAGCTGCGACGGCTCGGGCCGGTTTGACGGTTTGTGAAATTGGTCATTGTATCCCCCTTTGTTTGTTTTCTTGCTCGAACGCTCTGACAAAGCGCTCGGCGTCTTGCTGCGGTGCCGCGTCATTGGCCGCCGCCCTCGCACTGGCGTGGGCGCTCTGCCCAGCTGCAGGCGCTGTCGAAACACGCGGCCAAAGGATGGCGCGCGCCCCTCTGCGCTGCGATCCGTCGCGGCATTTCGCCCGCCGCAACGATCTTGGCCATAGGCATAGCCGGTTCCGACGCCGGGGTATAGATACCCCGGTCGCCTGTCGCGAAGTTACGTAACGGCTAGTGATGTTTTACGGGAAGATCAAGATGTTAAGGGGTGGCGGGTGGGAGACCTCCCCCGCCGCCCCCTCCCGCGACCGCTGCAAACCGGCGGTCGGTCGGGGCTACAAGCCGCCTTAGAAATCCCTTAGCTTTGGCCGCCCGTTGACCGAAACATTGTCGATATCCTCAAGCTTAAAGCCGCGTACCAAGGACGGTATCATCATGCAGACCAGCACAAAGATCGGCAGCCCCACCACGGTGATCACCTGCTGCAAGGCGGTCAGCCCAGTGTCGCCCGTCAACAGGATCAGCATTGCCGCCACCAGCCCTTCGGCAAGGCCCCAAAAAACCCGCTGGCGCACAGGGCCGGGTTTGGCATGGCCGGTGCAGAGCATATCGACGACCAGAGAGGCCGAGTCCGACGAGGTGGCAAAGAAGATCGCGACGATGATGATCGCCACGCCTTGGACGAAGAGCGTGAAGGGGAAATGCTCAAGGAAGACGAAAAGCGCGAGGGGGATGCTCTCTGCCACCGCCCGGCTGATCTCGCCCGCCTGATCGCCCATCGCTTCCCGCGCCGCCGTGCCGATGCCGTCAAAGCCGATGGCCTGCCAGCCGAAGATCGAGAACCAGATCAGCGTGAAGGCCGTGGGCGCAAGCAGAACGCCGAAGACGAATTCGCGAATGGTCCTGCCGCGCGAAATCCGCGCCACGAACAGCCCGATGAAGGGCGACCAGGTCACGGTCCACGCCCAGTAAAAGACGGTCCAATCCCCCTGCCAGCCCCAATCCCCGTTTGACGGGTTCCGATTGGCCAGCATGTCATTCCAAAAGGCCAGCCGCGGCAGGTTTTGCAGATAAAGCCCCGCAGTTTCGACAATGCCGCGCAAGAGAAACAGGGTCGATCCGGTCACGAGCACAAAGAGCATCAAGAGGACCGCCATGCCGATGTTGATATTCGACAAGAGCTTCACCCCGCTGTCGAGCCCCGCCACGATCGAGCCGACGGCGACCATGGTCAGCACGGCGAGGATCATGATCTTCAAAAAGGTCGAAGCATCCCAGCCGAAAAGCTCGGACAGCCCTGCCGCGATCTGCGAAGAGCCGAGACCGAGGGACACCGCCACGCCGAAGATCGTGCCCAAGATGGCCACGATATCAATGGCTTTGCCCACCGGCCCGTGAATACCCTCACGCAGCAGGGGATAAAAAACCGAGCTGACGCGCACCGGCAGATCATAGCGGTTGATGAAATAGGCGAAGGCCAGACCGGGCAGCGTGAAAATCGCCCAAGTGTGCAGCCCAAGGTGATAAATCGCGATTGAAATCGCATCTTTCGCCGCCTGTTCCGAATAGGGCTCCACCCCCGGCAGGGGTGGTTTCTGAAAATGGCTGATCGGCTCGGCCACGCCCCAGAACATGAGAACGGTGCCGATGCCCCCGGCGAAAAGCATGGTGAACCACGACAGGTTCGAATACTCCGGCTCAGACCCTTTCGGCCCCAATCGAATATGGCCGTGGCGCGACGCGGCGGCCCAGATCAGAAAACCCAGCCAGACATTCACGCCCAAAATGAAGAACCAGCCAAGATTGGTCACGACCCAAGCCCGGCCCACGGCAAAGATGTCTCCGATGGGTTCGGGGACCGCGATCAAAAGCAGAACGAAAAGCGCGGCGAGCCCGGCTGAAATGAAAAAGATGACCGGGTCCGTTTTCAGACCAAGACGCCGTGCGAGATTTTCCACCTATTTTTCCCCTTATTGTTCGTTTCCTTGGTCGGCTCTGCGCCCCCTCTAGGGCGTGACCGGAGCCTCGCCTTTGGATGACATGCCCGGCTCATCATGGCTGCGTATCTCCATATTCCCGCGCAGACGCGGCAGGGCTTGGGGATGCTCTTTTTGAAGCCAGTCGATCATCTTCTCGCGGATTTCACAGCGCAGATCCCATGCCTGTGGTGAGGTCCGGGCGCTAACAAGACCGCGCACGGCGATACTGTCTTTCTCGGTCTCAGAAACCTGAAGGTTGACCACCTGCCCGTCCCATAGAGGCGAGGCTTTGGCCAGCTCCTCAAGCTTGGCGCGCATTTCGCCAATCGGGACCGTGTAATCGAGATACCAAAACACCGTGCCGATGATCGACGCGCTTTCGCGGGTCCAATTCTGAAACGGCTTTTCAATGAAATAAGACAGCGGCACCACCATGCGCCGCCAATCCCACAGACGCACGGCGACATAGGTCGCGAAAATCTCTTCGACCCAGCCCCATTCGTCTTCGACGATCACCACATCTTCGAGCCTGATCGGCTGGGTGATGGCGATCTGAAGCCCCGCGATCAGATTGGTCAACACCGGGCGGGCCGCCAGCCCCACGACCAGCCCCGCCGCACCGGCCGAGGCGAAAAGCCCGGCCCCGTATTTCTGCACGCTTTCAAAGGTCAACAGCACCCCAGCGGCGGTGAAAATCCCCAAGATGATGGTCACGGTCCGGCGCAGCACGCGCGCTTGGGTCACGAACTTGCGGGCCGAAAGATTGTCTTCGACATCCAACCGATGCCGCCGCACGGCGCGTTCCGCGAAATGATTGGTCAGCAGGATCAGCGTCCAGCCGACGAGGATGATCAGCAAGACCAGAAACAGATGCGCCGCCCCGTCCTGCCAGCCGTAGAGCCGGACATTGGGCAGAACCCAAGCGAGTGCTGCGACCACGGCGGCGAGGCGCAGCGGCCTACGCGCCCGGCGCAGCAAGGACCGCCCGGTGATGTTCTTTTCCGAGATTACGCGGTCGAGGATACGGTATCCGATCCAATGCACCGCCAGCCCCGCCGCACAGGCCAGAAGCACGGCAAGAAGGGGGCTGACGAAATCGGGCGCGGCCTCAAGCTGCGTTGCAACACCTGTCGCTATGCGGTCCAGCGTCTCCATCGCTTAGGCCCACCAAACCACCATCGCCAGCGTGGCCACAACAAGCAGCCCGGCCCAGAGGGTGCGATCCTGCCACAGCGGTTTCTCCCATTGGGTAAAGATCTCCTTGGCTTCTTCCCCCTGCCAGACAAGGTCTTCGATATTCTCTTTTTCCTTCGGCGAGGTGGCGTAGGAAATACCGAAATGCAGGATGATCCCGATGGCCATCATGATCGAGGACATCACCGTATAGTGGATTTCCGGCAGCCCCATATAGGCCCAGTAATTCGTCACCTCTTTCAGCACGAAAAGCGGAATGCCGATGATGAGGCCGAACATGATCGTCCAAAACGCGCCGTTGCCGTTCAACCGTTTGAACATCAGGCCGAGGATATAGACCACCACGATGGTCGGCACGATATAGGACAGCGAAGATTGGAAATAGCTGAACAGGCTCTCGAACCCGGCAATCATCGGCGCATAGATCGCGCCGAAGACCATGACGCCCGCGGTGACCAGCTTGCCCATCCAGACCTGACGGTCTTCGCTCACCTTGAACATCGGCTCGGCAAAGTCCTTTACCACCAAGGTCGAGGCAGAGTTCAAGGCAGAGTCGAGCGAAGACATGATCGCCGCGATCAGTGCCGCCATAATCAGGCCGCGCACGCCAATCGGCATCAGCTCAAACGCCAGCGTGGGGAAAGCAAGGTCAGGCGTTTCAAGATCGGGGTAGAGCTTGAGCGCGATCACCCCTGGCAGCACCATCAAAAAGATGTTCGGCAGTTTCAGGAAACCGGCGAAGATGGCCCCAATCTGCCCTTCTTTCAGGTCCTTCGCGCCCAGCGTCCGCTGCACGACGAACTGGTTGATCGTCCAATAGTAAAAGCCGAGCAGGATAACGCCCAAAAGCCCCGTCCACGGCAGGAAATCATCGTCCGCCCGCAGGATCATATGGGTCATATCTTCGGGCGTGCCGGTGAACAGTTCCTCCCAGCCGCCGATCTCATCAAGGCCGATCCAGAACAGGGCGGCGGCCCCGATGATGAGCAAGATCGCCTGCACCGTATCGGTCACGACCACTGCCGAAAGACCGCCCAGAATGGTGTAGATGCCCGCCACCAAAGCCAGCACGGCGACGGCGGCCCAAAGGTTGAGGTAGCCGGTGACATTCGAGATCACCAACCCGCCCGCATATAGCGCGCCTGCCGTGTCGATGAACATGATGGCGAGGATGGTGAAAAGCGAAAAGGCCCGGCGCGAGCGAACGTCATAGCGCTCTTCCAGAAATCCCGGCACGGTCGAGATCTTGGCCCGCAGGTAAGACGGCAGAATGAAGATCGCGAATAGGATCAAGACCAGCGCCGCAGTCCATTCGTAATTGAAGATCACGACGCCATTCGCATAGGCCCCGCCCATCAGCCCCACAAAACTGGAGCCGGACATGTTGGAGGCGAAAAGCGAGAAGCCGATCAGATACCAAGGCAGGGAGCGCCCAGCGAGGAAGTAATCCTCGGACCCGCCGGATTGTTTGCGCGAAACGTAAATGCCATGGGCAACGACACCGATAAAATAGGCCACCACAATCGCATAGTCGATCAGGTGCAGGTCAAATTTCGCGCTCTCCATCATGCTCTCCTAAAATATTCTTTGCGCCTAATTCTGAGATTGGCCCGCGCGGCCACTGGCTCAGTTATCCTCTTCCCAAGGCTCCATTTCCTGCAATTCCTTCTCCGTCGCCGAGACATAGGCCCGCAGATCGTCCCCGCCCAAACGGCGCAACTCGATCATATCCAGCGGTACGGCGACCTGCGTTTCGCCCAAGCCAAGAAAGCCGCCGATGTCGAGGATCACCATTTTGATCTGGCCATCTTCGCTAAAGGTGACCTGCGAAATCTCACCGATCCAATTGTCGTTCTGGCCAAAGGCCGCGAGTCCTAGAAATTCTTCCGAATCCAGATCGCTCAATTTAACGATCTCGATCTTTTCGCCACCTTCGCGCATATCGGCGGCCCGCAGACGCACGTCGTCTTCGTTGTATTCCGGGGCGGCCTTCAGGTCTTCTTTCTGCCCGGTATAGAGCAGGAAGAACTCGTTCTCTTCATCCGCATCCGGCAGGAAACGCAGATCATCAAGGGACAGCACCCGCGTGGCCCCCTTGCCGAGAAACCCGCCTGCATCGACGATGATGCCGCGTAGTGTCCCATCGCGGCTGATGACGACTTCGGACACCTGCCCGGCCATGGTCCAGCCTTCCATGGGTTCTTTCAATTCTTCGAGGTCGATCTCGGCCAGCGGCTCATCCTTTGCGGGCAAAAACAGCTTGTGGCCATTCAGGCTCGACAAGGCGATCATCGTGTCTTGGGGAATGAATTGCGGTGTCTCAGTCTCGGATCGCAGTGTCGTGGCGGCGAGGCTGCCAATCAGCGTAATTGCTAAAAGCGGCGCGTTTCTCATGATTATCTCCTGCTGAAAATTCGGGCGGGCAAGGCCGGTAGCATCATGGGGATAACGGGATTTTGATGAGATAGTTCCCTTGTTACGTGAATTTACAGAACCTGCACCGCGAGCGCGCCCGCGTAGGTCACCAACAGTCCGATGCTCTCCCAACCGATCCCTTTGCGCTGGCGAAATATCAGGCCAAGGATCAGAACCGCCGTCATCATCATCGCCACGGTGAGCCAGAACAGGTCATCCGCCGTGATCGCGTGATAGAGCGATCCGTCGCGATAGCCGATATCTGATAGTGTCAGGAACAGCGTGTCGAACGTATTGCCGCCGATGATCCCGCCCACGGCCAATTGCAGCGCCCCGCGCCGCACCGCGACCAAGGTGGTGACAAGCTCAGGCAGAGACGTAAGCACCGCCGTCATAGTCGCCCCAACCACTGTATCAGAAAGGTTAAACCGGTCCGAGATTTCCGCCGCAATCCGTGCCACGGCGAAACCGGAGAGGCCCATCAGCACCAGCAAGATCAAAAACGGCACGACCAAAGCGCCGACGGGTTTTGCAGCCTCTTCGTCGTCCTCAGGCTCATCCGCGCGGGTGTCCGAGGTGGACACTGGGTGCCACATCGGCTCTTCCCGCAGGCGAGCGGTGGCGCGCATCCCATAGGCGTAAAGCGCAAACAGCGCGATGCTGGCCGGGTGGATGCCCCAAAAGGCAACCTCCGGCGCGGTGAAGGCCATCAGCGGCACCGTTAGCAGCAGCAGCAAAAGCCCCGCCTGAAAGACATTCGCCAGATCGGCTGCCGCATGTTCCAGATTGGCCCGCCGGTAGATCATATCGGCCAAGGCCAGAAATGCCGTCTGTGCCGCGATGCCTCCGATGCCGTTTGAGAAAGCCAAAGACGCCCGCCCATCCAAAGCCGAGGTCAGAGAAACGACCGTGCCGGACATGGAGGTCGCGGCCCCCAGCAGCGCCGCGCCGACAAGCGCCTCGCCCCAGCCGGTGCGGTCGGCGATCTGGTCGCTCAGCCCCGTCATGCGGTAGCCGGTCACAAGAATGACAAGCCCGGCAAGGCCACCAAGCGCGAAAAGGATCGGGGTAGAAAAGCTGGCAAACATGCCCGCTCAACGCTCCACGGGGCGATCCGTTCGCCCGAGATAGTGAAAAAGTTCACAAAGTTCCGGAACCCCACGGGAAGTTTACCGTTGATGTGATGCAGACCAAAATTTCAAGCGGAGCCGCAATTTATGGCAAAGCTCTTTTCACGGCGAGCTATTTTAGCCCAAATCGCACTTGGTACAGGTGCCGCGACTGTCGGATTGCCGGTGCAACACGCCTTCGCCGCCCGCGATGACCGGCCTTGGGCGTTTTTCACGAATGACGAAGCGCGGTGGATGGCCGCCGTGGTCGATGTTTTCATTCCCCAAGATGAGTTTCCCTCGGCCTCGCAAGCCGGTGTGGTCGACTTTATCGATTACCAGATGGCCACGGCCTATGGCGCGGGGAAAGGGCTCTACCTTGAGCCGCCTTTTCCCGATGGGGCCGTGGCCGAACAGGGATATCAGCTTGAATTCACACCGGCCCAACTCCTCCGCCAAGGGATAGAACAGGCGCGCCAATTGGGGGACTTTGCCACGATGGATGCCACCGCCCGCGCCGATCATGTCGAAGAACTATCGAACCGGGACGATTTTATCGGCACTCTGATCGCCGAATTGTGGAAGCTGACGCGGCAGGGGTATTTCGCCGATCCGATCTATCTGGGCAATCATGATTACGCCGGCTGGCGCATGGTCGGGTTCCCGGGGGCGCATGCCTATTACACTGAGCGGGTGGACGAACACGAACGTTCGGTCACGCCGCCGCCGCGCGGCATTGCCCATGATCGTGGCGGCTCCCCCTACCCGCCCCGCGCGATTGGCGGAGGGTCTGACTGATGGCACCCAGAAAGCTTCCCAAAACCGATGTTTTGATCATCGGCGGTGGCTGGACCGGCCTGACCGCCGCCTACGAATTGGCCCACGCCGGGCAGCGCTGCGTCGTGCTGGAGCGGGGCAAGCAGCGCCATACCGCCACATCCTTCGGCGCGCCCGAGGAACATGACGAACTCAAATACGCCCACCGCTACGAACATATGGTCGACGTCAAAAAAGAGACGCTGACCTTTCGCAACAACCGTGACCAACAGGCACTGCCAATGCGGCGGCTGGGGTCGTTCCTGCCCGGATCGGGTTTGGGCGGTGCAGGCATCCATTGGAACGGCCAGCTTTGGCGACCCCTGCCCTCTGACCTTGAAATGCGCAGCCATTACGAAGAGCGCTACGGCAAGGATTTCATCGGCCCCGAGCTTAGCATTCAGGACTGGGGCGTCACCTATGACGAGCTTGAACCCCATCTCGATTTCTTCGAACGGATTTGCGGAGCCGCCGGGCAGGCTGGCAATCTAAACGGCGAGGCGCTTGCCGGGGGGAACGTTTTTGAGGGGCCGCGCAGCGCGGATTACCCCAACCCGCCAATGCGCCAGCCCATCTCCAACACGCTTTTTGGCAAGGCGGCTGAGCGGATGGGGTTGAACCCGTTCCCCATGCCTTCGGCCAATGTGACCAAAGCCTATGTGAACCCCTATGGCGCGCAGCTGCACCCTTGCACCTATTGCGGGTTCTGCGAGAGGTTCGGCTGCGGCTACTATGCCAAGGCCGACCCGATCATCTGCGTCTATGACAGGATCAAGGACCACGAGAACTTCGAGATCCGCCTGAACGCACAGGTGCTGCGGATCGAGAAAAGCGAAGACGGCAAGACCGCCACCGGCGCGATCTATCTCGATGAGAACGGCGAAGAGGTCTTCCAGCCTGCCGATACGATCTGCATGAATGCCTATGCCCTGTGGAATGTGCATCTGATGCTCGTCTCGGGCTTGGGCAAACCCTATGACCCTGAGACCCGCACCGGCGTCGTTGGGCGCAATTACAGCTATCAAACCGTCGCCGGGGTCGATGCCTTCTTCGACGATAGTGTGAAGACCGACCCCTATATGGGCGCGGGCGCGCTTGGGGTGGTGATCGACGATTACAACGGCGACAATTTCGACCATAGCGATCTGGGCTTCGTCGGCGGCGGCTATATCGCCTGCAAACAATACCATGGCCGGCCCATCGGCTATCAGCCGGTGCCTGAAGGCACGCCGAAATGGGGCGCGGAGTGGAAACGCGCGGTGCGCGAGAATTACAATCATCACGCCGATCTGGTGGTGCATGGCTCTTCGGTCTCGACGCCCGAGAATTACCTCGACCTCGATCCGACATGGACCGATGCCTACGGCCGCCCGCTGCTGCGCATGACCTTCGATTTCCCCGAAAATGACCGCAAGATGTCGGACTATGTGATGCAGCGCGCGATGGAGGTCGCCCGCGAGATGGACAATGTGACTTCCGTTAGCGGCAGCAACAATGCGGCGATCGACAGCCACTATGACATCGTCCCCTATCAGACCACCCATAACGTCGGCGGCGCGGTGATCGGCACCGACCCCGAAACCAGCGTGGTCAACCGCTATGGCCAGATGTGGGACCATCACAACGTCTTCGTCTTCGGTGCCTGCCTGTTCCCGCAGAACCTTGGCTACAACCCCACCGGGCCGCTGATGGGCCTCGCCTATTGGACGCTTGAACACATGAAACGCGACTACCTGCCGAACCCCGGCCCCTTGATGGATGCCTAAGACAGATCGAAAGGACCGCCCTATGACATTCCGTACCGTTCTGACGACCTGTAGCGCGATCGCCGTTCTCGGCATTTCCGCCGGTTTCATCCGCGCCCAGAATTACGAGGCCGCCCCCGGCATTTCGGCGATGGAGCAACGTTTGCAAGACGACGTTCTGCGCTTCAACGCGACGGTGAACACCGAGGTCGACGACGATGTGCTGGAGCTTGGCCGGCTGGTGGCCATGGGCGGATCCGAGGCGGGCGACAGCGGTATGGCCTGCATCACCTGCCACGGCGGCGATGGCGCGGGCGACGGCTCGGGCGCCTTCCCACGGCTGGCCGGTCAGGCCGGGTGGTACACCTATAAGCAGCTCAAGGACTATGCCTCGGGCGACCGTCAGAACCGCGTCATGTCGGGCATCGCCAAGAAGTTGACCGAAGAAGAGATGGAGGCAGTCGCGGCCTACTACGCCACGATCTCGGCTCCCTACACCCCGCCCTTGGGCGATGTGGACGGCATGACATTGCAATGGGGCGGCCAGCTTGGCGCTGTCGGCTCGGCTGAGCGCGGCGTGCCCGCTTGTGTGAATTGTCACGGACCAAGCGGCCTCGGCAACCCGCCTTCGGTGCCCTACCTTGCCGGGCAATATGCCAGCTACATGGCGCATCAATTGCAGATGTGGAAAGAGGGCAAGCGCGACAATGACGTAGACAATGTCATGTCCGCCATCGCCAAGAAGATGACCCAGAAAGACATCGAAGCCGTCAGCGCCTATTACAACCGTGTCCGCCCGACGCAGCCGCTGCCGCCCGAGAGATCACCGCTGTTGGAGCCTTCCACGGCGCCGACGCAGTGAGCTGAGGCATGCGCGTCTTCACCGTCATATCGGTTCTGCTGCTGACCGGCCTTGCGATGGTCTGGTCGGCCCTGCCGCCGCAAAGCAGCCTTGCCGCCGCTATGTCAGGCCCGATCCGAGAAGCCTCGCGGCAGGTGTCGGACTGGGCCCGGATCAACATTCGCCAAGGTCTGGTGGAAAAGACCCCGGATTACGAAGCCGCCTCGCGCCGGTTTCTGGATGCCGACCCGCAGCGCGGGGTTGCCCTGATCCGGCTTCATGGCTGCGGCGCTTGCCACCGCGTGCCGGGGCTGCGCGATGCCCAAGGCACCGTTGGCCCCGACCTGCATGATTTCGCCCGACAATCCTATGTCGCGGGCGTTCTGCCGAACCGCCCCGGCGATCTGACCCGTTGGTTGATGAACCCGCCCGCCCATAGCCCTGAGACCGCTATGCCGAACCTTGGTCTGAAACGCGACGAAGCGCGCGACATTGCCGCCTATCTTCTGGGATCGGAGGTGCGCGAATGAGCGAGACCGCACAGTCCACGCTTGGCGAATACGGCGTGCAATCCGCCCTGGCGCCAGAGGGAGTCGGCGCCACGGCGATCAACGGGCTGACCATCGGCATGACGATCGCTTTCGGCGTGGTCTTCGTGCTGCTGCTGCTCTTCGTCTGGGGCGTCCTGGCCGGTAAGCTCGCGCCGCGCAAATGGTGGATCTGGGCGGGGGGCATTGCCCTGCCGCTCGTCTCGGTTCTGATCCTGATGGGCTTTTCCACCGTCATTCTGCAACGCATCACCTTGGAAGACCCAGAAGCGCTGGTCATTGAAGTGACCGGCAAGCAATTCTGGTGGGACGTGGTCTATGACCCCGAAGGCTGGGCCATGCGCGGCGCCAATGAGATCGTCATTCCCAAAGGCCGCCCGGTAACCTTTCGGCTGAAATCGAGCGACGTAATCCATTCCTTCTGGGTGCCCAAGCTTACCGGCAAGATGGATATGATTCCGGGCCGGGTGAACAGCTTGCCGGTCATGGCGACCGAAACAGGGCGTTTCCGCGGGCAATGCGCTGAGTTTTGCGGGCTGTCGCACCCCAAGATGGCCTTTGAGGTCGTCGTGATGGAGCCCGAAGACTTCGACGCTTGGATGCAGCGCAGCAGTGGCGAGGCGCGAGACGCGGCCACCACGGAGTTGACCCGCGGGCGCGATGTCTTTGTCGAGGCGGGATGCCCCGCCTGCCATACCATCCGCGGCGTGGCTGAGACCGGAACGCTTGGGCCTGACCTGACCCGCGTGGGCGCGCGCGGCAGTCTTGGCGCGGGGATGTACCGCATGAACCAAGGCACGCTAGCGGGCTGGATCGCGGACCCGACCGCGATGAAACCGGGGGCCAAGATGCCTTCTTACAACCATCTGCCGGGGCCCGACCTGCGCGCGCTCTCGGCCTATCTGGCGAGCCTTAAATGACGGACCGTAAAGCATATGTCGTGGATCTGCCCGAGGATCAGACCTATTCCGGCAGCGCCAAGGGCGCGCCGGACAAAGGGTTCGAGCGGATCTGGGACGCCCCGCCGGGCATCCGCTATCTGTCCTCGGTCAGCCACCGGGTGGTGGGCAAACGCTTCCTCGTCACCGGCTTCGTCTTTTTCCTGATCGCTGGTTTCCTCGCCCTTCTGGTGCGCACCCAGCTTATCGTGCCGGACAATACTTTCCTCGATTCCGAGACCTACAATCAGGTCTTCACGATGCATGGCACGATCATGATGTTCCTTTTCGCGATCCCCATGCTGGAGGGCTTCGCGGTGCATCTCATCCCGCTCATGGTGGGCGCGCGCGACCTTGTGTTTCCGCGGCTCGGGGCCTTTGGCTATTACTGCTACCTGTTTGGCGGCATCATCGTGCTGTCGTCCTTCGTCTTTGACGCCGCCCCCGCGGGGGGCTGGTTCATGTATGTACCGCTCTCGACCAGCGCCTATACGCAGGACCTCTCGGCGGATTTCTGGCTCATCGGCATCACTTTCGCCGAGATCGCCAGCGTGACCGCGGCGGTGGAGATCATCGCCGCGATCCTCTGTACCCGCGCGCCGGGGATGAGCCTGACCAAGATGCCGATCCTGATGTGGTATCTGCTGATCACCGCCTTCATGATCGCCGTGGGCTTCCCGCCGCTGATCATCGGCTCGATCCTTCTAGAGGCCGAGCGCCTTCTGGGCCTGCCGTTCTTCGACATCGCGCTTGGCGGCGATCCCCTGCTCTGGCAGCACCTGTTCTGGCTTTTCGGTCACCCTGAGGTCTACATCATCTTCCTGCCCGCCGCGGGCATGGTGGCCACGATGCTGCCGACCTTCGTGGGCAAGCCGCTTTTCGGCTATGGGTTTGCCGTGGCGGCGGTGGTGACGATGGGTTTCCTCAGCTTCGGCCTCTGGGCGCACCACATGTTCGCCACGGGCCTGCCGGTGATGTCGCTGACGCTGTTCTCCGCCGCCTCTACGATGGTGGCGATCCCGACGGGGGTACAGATTTTCTGCTTCCTCGCCACGCTGGCACAGGGAAAGCCGCGGATGGAGGTGCCGATGCTTTTCATCCTCGGGTTCCTGTTCATCTTCGTGCTGGGGGGCCTCACCGGCGTGATGGTGGCCGCGGTACCCTTCAACCTTCAGGCCCATGACAGCTACTTCGTGGTGGCGCATCTGCACTATGTGCTGATCGGCGGCTTCGTCTTCCCGATGTTCGGCGCGCTCTACTACTGGATGCCGCATTTCACCGGGCGGATGATGTCGGACACGCTGGGCCGCTGGGTCTTTTGGCTGATGTTCATCGGGTTCAACGTGACCTTCTTCATGATGCATCTCACGGGCATGCGTGGCATGCCGCGGCGGATCGCCAGCTACCCCGAGGGGCTGGGCTGGGACCGGCTTAACATGCTGTCGTCGATCGGCTCCTATATTCTGGCCGCGGGCGTGGTGCTTTTTGTCTTCGACTTCTTCTGGCACCAGCGCAACGGGCTACGCGCGCGGCGCAACCCTTGGGGCGCGGGCACGCTGGAATGGCTCTATCCGCCGATCCCGCCGGGGTTCAACTTTCACGCCATTCCCACCGTCCGCTCGCGTGAGCCGCTTTGGGATCAGCCCGAGCTGCTGGACCGCCCGGCGCATAAGGTGGAAGGCGCGCTGCGCCCCACCACCGACCACCGGCGCGAGACTATGGGCAATGACCCCGTGACCGGCGCGCCGATGCAGATCGTGCGCCTGCCGCATCCGACATGGGTGCCGCTAATCACCGCCTTCGGTCTGGCGCTTGGCTTTGGCGCGACGCTGGCTTCGGCCTATTGGCTGGTGGCGGTCGGTTTCACCATCGCGCTGGCGGGGATCACCGCGTGGATTTGGGAGCCGTCGGACAGCGGCGTGCTGCGCGACAGCGGCTTGGGCAAACTGCGCCTGCCGGTCAATATCGTCGACCCGCGCAGTCACCTGCATTTGGCGGTGGTGGGCACGATGCTAATCTCCGCCGCGCTCTTTGCCTCACTGCTCTTTGCCGGGCTTTACCTGTGGAACACCCAGCCCCATTGGGCCGAGACGACACCCGCCGCTGATCCGCTCATGGCGGGTCTGGCAGCCCTCGCCGCTCTGGGCCTGCTGCTGTTCAGCTGGGCCAGCCGCCGGGCGGCCTATGGGGCCAAGGTCAAATCGGTCATCGCCGTCGATCTGGGACTGGCCGTGGGGGCCATCGCCTTGGGCGCGCTGTTGTTCCTGTCGATCCAAGAGGTCGATCCCTATGGGTCGGCCTATGCCGCCGTGGGCTGGGCGCTCTTCGCCTTCGTGGCGGGATACCTTGCCGTGGTGCTTTACTGGTCGCTCATCAATGCGCTGCGCAAAGCCGTGGGCGCGGTCCAGCCGGGGCAGATGCTGCCCAACCTCCTCATCGCCACATTCGCCAAGGTGGTGGCCATCATGGGCGGCGTCACCGCGGCGGCCTATCTGCTGGCAGGAGGCGCGATATGAGAGGTCTGACCAAAGGCATCGCCAAACCGGCCCTGCTCTGGGCACTGCATTTCACGCTGATCTACGCGCTGATCTCGGCCGCCTGCGCGCCGCGCGCGCTGCTGGGGCAGGACCATCTGCTGATCACCGCCGTCGTGCTGACGCTTGCCATGGCAATGGTGCAAATCTTTTGGATGTGGCGGGGCGCGCATAGCGGTCGGCGGTCGGACCTGAACCGGGATGAGACCGCCCTTCTGCGCGCGGGATGGTGGACCGGGCTGATCTCGCTCATCGCCACGCTGGCCAATCTAACCCCGGTGCTGATCCTGCCCGGCTGCCACGGATAGAGAGAGGAGACCCCTCATGCAACAGGACGCCTATACCCCATTCTGCGGCACACCGCCCCTCCCCGGAGAGCTTTTGACCCGCTGGACCCTCGACCCCTTTCTGCTGGTCGGGCTGGTGGCATTTGCGGCCCTGCTCTGTATGCGGGCCGAGCGGCGGGGCCAAGCGCTGAGCGGTGCGGCGCTGGTGGCCTTCTTGTTCATCTCCCCGCTCTGCGCGGCCTCGATGGCGCTGTTCTCGGCCCGGGTGGGGCAGCATATTCTGCTCACGCTGATTGCCGCACCGATGATCGCGGCGGCGCTGCCGAAAGTACGGCTGCCGCTCTGGCCCCTCGCCTTGGTCTTCGCCCTGCTGTTTTGGGGGTGGCACAGCCCGACGCCCTATGCGGCGACCCTGCAGTCCGACCTTGTCTATTGGGCGATGCATCTGTCGCTGACGGGCTGCGCGATTGCGCTCTTCATGGGGTTTCGCGGTGCCGGGGCGCAGGCGGCGGTGCCTGCGGTCTTTACCGCAGCACAGTTGACGGCTTTTGCGGTGACCCTCACCCTCGCCCCCACGGCGTGGCATGGCTGGCACGAGCTGACCGCCCTGCCCTATGGGCTTTCCGCCTTGGCCGATCAGCAACTGGCGGGCGCGTTGATGTGGGTCGCGGGCGGCGGCCTGTTCATGGTGCTGGTGGCGTTACAGGTGCGGCAACTGTTGCGGCAAGATACACTGGCCCAAAGCGCGGGCTGAGCGGGGTTAGCCTGCCGCGAAGGCTTTGGTCAGGTCTTCCTGCCTGTCGCGCGGCAGCACCACGATCAGAACGTCGCCCTCTTGCAGGGTGACATCCCGCCCCGGCAACTGCTCTTCCCCATCCCGGATCAGCGCGACAAGGCGGCCTTGGCCCGGCAGGTCCAACCGCTCCCCGGCCAAACGCTCGGGCACGGTGACACGGGTCAGCAGCAGATCGTCCTGTAGCAGCGGCTCTTTCATCGCGTCGTCATCGCCGGTCAGCATATCCACGATGTCTTCGGCGACCTTGGCATGGGGGTTGATCACATCGTCTAAACCCAATTCGCAACAGACCCGCAGCAGCGCATTCGAGGTGATCTGCGGGATCACACGCCCATAGCCGATAGAGCGGCCAATGAGCGCCGCGAGGATGTTAATCTCGGAGGCGTTGGTGACGGCGATGCACACGTCGTCTTCGTCGCGAAAAGCTTCGCGCAGCACGTCTGGGTTGCTGCCATCACCCTCTATCATTCCGCAGTCGATCCGCTCTGCCGCCTGCTCCAAGAACTCGCGCGACTTGTCGATCAACACGACTTCGCGGTCGGTTTCGATCAACTCCTCCGCAATGGCGAGGCCAAAGCTCGACGCGCCGATGATGACGATACGCATGGGTAATCTCCTAACTTGGACGAGTCCAACTGCGTGGCAGCAAAAGCGCCAGCACCGCGATGAATTCCAACCGGCCCAGCCACATGGCGAAGGCGACGGACAGCTTCAGATCGCCGGGCATGTCCGCCCCCACCGCCCCGGTCGAGAGGCCCACAGTCGAAAGCGCTGAAATCGTGTCGAACAAAGCGGGCAACGGGGGGTAGCCATGGGCCACGAAGTGAAACCACAAGAGCCCCGCAAAGCTGAAATAGATGAGCACCAGCGCCAAAAGCGACACGACCGCTTCGGTCGAGACGGGCTGGCCACTGTGGCGCAGGGGGGCGATGGCATGTTCGGTGAGCCGCACATGCTGCACCGCATGGACCACTGCGCCGATACAGACATGCAGACGGCTGAGCTTAAGCCCCCCCGCCGTCGATCCGGCATCTCCGCCCCAGAGCATCGCCAGCAACAGGATCAGCAAGGCCGGACCGGCATCATAGACCGGCCCGGTGGAAAACCCCGCCGTCGTCAGCCCCGAAATCAGGTTCAGCGCATGGGCGTAGAGCGTAAGCTCACGATCTTGGGAGGTGGTCAGCACCGCAGCAAGGTAAATGACCAAGGCCAGTGCAATCGCCACGAGCACGCGCTGGACCGAGCCGAGCTTCCAAGCCTCACGGTGCCGCCCTTGGCCGACAAAGACAAAGACCAGCAGCGATATCGCGCCCAAGACGCAGGACAGGATAACCATGCCCTGCCCCAGCGGAGAATAGCTCGCCAGACTGTCGGCGCGCGGCGAAAATCCTGCGGTCGAGATGGCGGCGAGGGTCAGCACCAGAGCCTCGCGCCAATCGGGGATCACCAGCATGGTCAGCAGCACCATGACCAAGGTCAGCGCGCTATAGACGGTCAGAAGCTGCCGCGCCTGCTCTCGGGTTGAGGAAATGCGATCCCCCTGCTGGATATCGACCCGCCCCAGACGCCGCGCAGGTCGCCCCCGCGGCAGCAGCAAGGCAAGCACCGCCGTAGCGATCACCAGACCGCCGCACCATTGCATCCAGCCGCGCAGGACGTGCCCCGCGAAGGGCCAGCTTTCCGCCTCCTGCGCGACCGTAAGGCCGGTGGTGGTGATGCCGCTCACCGCCTCGAAAAACGCATCTATGGGGGGCATACCAAGGGTGACGAAAGCGGGTGTGGTCAACAGCGCGGCAATGAGAAAGACCAAAGCCACGGTCATCATCGCTTCCATCCCGCGCAGATCATCGGGCAGCGGGCGCGACCGCACCGCGACATGCACCACGCCCGAGAAGACAACAGGCGCGAGCAGGACCAGCGCCAGCAGCAAATCCCCCTCGGCCAATGCCCAAGCGCCGGGTGGCAGGCACAGCGCGCCAAAAATCGGCGCGTGTTTGCCGAGGGTCAGCGCAATCACACGCGGCCGCGCGACGGTCATCACGGTCGAGGATCCCGACCGGAAGAAAGAGGCCGGGCGAATTGCCATCAGCTTGGGGCCATCTGTATCCGTTGTGGTGTAGCTTTATTCCGCATCAGGCGGCGTCTGCTGGTAGTATAGGGCAACCGCGCGGATTTCCTCATCGCTAAGCGATTTGGCGATGTCTTCCATGACGTTAAGCGGCCCATTCGCCCGGTCGCCGTTCTGCCAAGCCACCAGTTGATCGGCGATATACTGCGCCGATTGCCCCGCCAAACGCGGGATCGCCGCGCCGCTTGTGTCGCTGCCACCGTGACATTGGTTGCAGGCTGGCACGCTGTCACTGCCAGAAGCCGCAAGCGCGCCGCCCTGTTGCACCACATCGGTCGGGGCACCGTGATCGAACTTGGACAGTTTCGGCGCGACGGAGGCGTAGTAATCCGCCACGGCCAAACGCTCTTCTTCGGTCAACTGCGTGGCGATGGGCACCATGATCGGGGAAAACCGTTCACCCGCCATGAAGGCCTGAAGCTGCGCTTCGATATACTCGGCGGGCAGCCCGGCCAGACCGGGCATTTCGCCCAAGCCTGCGCCTGCGTCATCCAGCCCGTGGCAGGCCATGCATTTCATGCCGACGCCGCCCTGCTGCGCGCCACCCGAGGCGACGGTGCGGCCCAAAGCGGTATCCGGGGCACGTTCCACGCCGCCATCATCGGCATCGTCAAAGAGCGGTGGCGGAGATTGCGCCGCAGCGGCACAGGCGATGAAGGTGGCAAAGGGAACAAGAATTGAGAGTCGCATGGTCTACCCCTCTTCCAGATCGGCGAACTCGGCGCGCATACGCTTGACCTCTTCGGCGGTGACATCGCCTTCGTAGTCATTGCCCAAGTTGGTTTGGATGTAGGACACGATGGCGGCGACCTGTTCATCGTCCAGCCAATCGGCAAAGGCCGGCATGGCGCCATTGCCTTCAAGGATCAGGTTGACCGGATAGCGCTTGTGCCCCAGCCGCGGGTTGGCGGCCAAAGCGGGGTATTTCCCGGCCCCATATGCCCCCTCGCCCTCTGGCCCGTGACAGCCCGAACAGGCGCGGCGGTAAAGATCGGCCCCCTCGCTATCGGTGAATTTCTCGGTGGTCGAGCCCAGATCACGCCGGCCGACATCGACCTGAGAATTGTCCTCCTGCGCAAGGCCCGGCGTGGCGAGCGCCATGAGCAGGGGAAAGATCAGATAACGCATGGTTCAACCCTCCTTCACCGCGCGGTCATGGACCTGTCGCACCGCATCCAGAGCGGAGAGCAGAGAGCCTTCCTGCCAGCCCGGCAGATAGCTGATATGCTCCCCCGCGCAGACGAAACGGTTGTCCATGGTCGCGGCGATCTCATAATCGCGACCCCGGTCATCCCAATCGGAATAACAGCCCAGCATCCACGGCACCCGGTGCCAGCTCAGCACCACACCGCTGCTGAATTCATCCCGGTACTGCGGGTGGATTCGCGCGCCTTGTTCCAGCACGGTTTCAAGCCGCTCTTCGGGCGACATCGAATTGAAGGCATAGGCATGTGGCCCATAGGCATAGCAGCCCAGTAGCACGCCCGGACCATCGGAATGCATCTCAGCCGAGGGATAGCTGATCTCGGCAATCGGCAGGTCGGTCAGGGTGATGCCGCCGTAAATTTGCTCATCCCGTTCCCAAAAGCGGCGCTTCATCTCCAGCCCCGCTTTCACCGCCTCATGGTAATGCAGCGCCCGCATGACGCGGCGCATGTCGGCAGAGACATCGACATCAAGCTGGCTGAGCACGGTAAAGGGGATGGTGCAGATACAGTAATCCGCCGTTTCAACCCCGCCGCTGCCTTCGCCATCGGCGCTGGAATACTCCACCTCGACCCCGCTTTCGGTCTGCCGGATCCGGTCAACCTTGGCGTTATAGGTGATCGTATCCTCCACCTCCCGGGCAAAGGCATGGGCGATCTCCTCCATGCCGCCCACGGGCTGGAACATCGGCGCATGGTGGCGGTAGGTCGTGTGGTTGCGCATCTTCTCCCAAAAGCGGGATTTCAGCAGGTCTTCCAAGGCAATCGGCTCAGAAGGTTCAGGCGCGGCGTTGTAAAGCCCCCCGCCCGGCGCGCCATTCTCAGGATAGCCGCGGTATTCAGCGGTATCGAGACTGGCCTCATAGCTGTAATCATTGTTCAGGATGCCAAAGGATTTCAGGGATTCCAAAAGGATCTCAGTGTCCTCTTTGGTCAGCGCGCTATCAAGCCGCCCTTTGTCCACCGATTTGGCCAGCAACTCCGTGATCTGGCCCACGTAATCCGCCCAAGCATGACCATAGCGAATGGGCTTTCCGTCGAATGCCGTTTGCGAATGGAGATAGGCGTTCTGGTTTTCCTGAACGAAAACTTCCAGCGGCACGTTCAAGCGGTGACAATAGTCCAAGAGCGCTAGATGGTGATGCGGAATGCGCCAAGGGCCGATGTTGATATATTGCCCTTTGGAGAATTCGACCTTTTGCTTATAGCCGCCCAATTCTTCGAATTCATCGCCGCCCTTGAGGGTCCAACAACGGCCCCCGGCGCGTTTCTGATACTCTAGAATGCTGACTTCATAGCCCGCGTTGCGCAGCTCCAGCGCGGCGCACATGCCCGCAAGACCCGCCCCAAGCACAACAACCTTGCGCCCCTGAGGCGCGCCGGAAAGTTCGATGGGGCCTTTGTAAGGGCTTTGCCGGGCATGCCCAAGTGAGGACATGGCGTGCAACATGGTGGAGGAACCAGCGGCCAGACCGATCATTTTCAAAAGATCGCGCCGTGAGGGGGGCCGGACGTTGGAGGGGTGGGACATAAAGACCGCTCCTATTTCAGGTAAATTTTTTGACCAATTAACGAAAGAACGCCCGCCGTTGGTCATTGTTCCAAGAAGGTCGGAAAAATCACGATCCGCCGCGATTGAGTTTCATGGCATCAAGCATGACATTGACCTGCGCGGCGTCCTGCGGCGGCACGAGGCCGGTCGCATCCTTGCCTTCCAAAGTGTCCAAAAACGGCTCCACCCCCTCGCCCGCATCAAGCGGGGGAAGCTCTATGCTCTCGACCGGTTTCTGTTGCCCTCTAAGACCGAAGTCCAGCACACCCGCCCGCAGGCGCGCCCAACCGGCCTCGCCCACGATGTCCAACTCAAGGCGCATTTCGCTATCCGTCCAGCCCGCCTCAACCACGCCGGTGACGGGCGGGGTCGCGAATTCGATCAGGGCCGCGCCGTGGTCATCCACCGGCCAGCCAAGCGCGTTGCCCGTGACCGCATGGCCCGAGGCGATGGGGCCGACAAGCCATTGCAGAAGGTCGATGACATGCACCGCCTCATCCACGAACCCGCCATAGCAGGCGCGCGCCGGGTCGGTCATCCAGCAATCGAGGTCGAGCCAATCGGCATAGCCGCCGTCATGGGAAAAGCGTCCGCGGGCCTCTAGCACCCTGCCCAACTCGCCCCGCGCGATACTCTCGTACAGGTGGTTGAGCGCTGCGGACCTGCGCAGGAAATACCCCGTCGCCAAGACCAAACCCTTTTCGCAGGCCAAGTCAGCGCAGCGGCGCGCCGCTTCGGCGCTGCCCGCCATCGGCTTTTCGACAAAGACCGGCAGACCGGCGTTCAGGGCGGCGGTGATGTCCTCCTCATGAAACACCGTTTCGCTGCACACAATCGCGCCGCGCACATCCAATCGGGCAGGGTCAGTCAGCGCGACCCGGCTGGCCTTGAGCTGGCCACAAAGCGCTTCTCGGCGCGCCTCATCCCGGTCGAAAACATGCGAGACGCGCCAGCCGCGCTGTGCGATATGCGCCAGATGGTCGGACAGATGCACATGCGCCCCGCCGAGCAGAACCAAATTCTTGTCAGTCGCCATAACTGTTTCCCCCCGCATCAATACTGTTTCCCCCCGCATCAATCGCCCAACAGAAAACGTGACAGCGTGATCTGAACCGCGAAAACAGTGTCGCCGCCTTCGGTGTGGTTCACGTAGCTGAGCAATGACGCATCAAGCGGCGCGTTGCCCTCGTCGAGATCGTAGTTCACCCCGACCTCATAGCCCGTATAATCCAGAATATCGTCCCGCTCGACAAAGGCATAGGCATCAACGCGGTCGTTGAACGTATAGCCGCCTTCGAGCTTATAGACCCAATCGCCCCGCTCCGGCTCGACCCCCAGATCGACGGTGGCTCGCCACTCTTCGCTCACGCTATAGTCGAATTTGCCATGCAACTCGCCGCGCACATCGCCCGTCTCATCGCGCAGAAAGCGGGTGTAATAGGCGTCATAGGCCAGTTTCTCCGTGAGATCGCCACGGTGGCCCAGCTTCAGTTCGAATTGCGCGTCATCCCTTGGGTCGTCCAGCGATAGAACGAGGGCGTGGAAATAGGCCGGGCCATAGGCGACCTCCGCAAAAGCCTCGATCTCCGCGCTTTCGGCGGCACCGGGGCCATCGTTGAGACGGTAAAAGAATTTCGGCGTGACGCCCACCTCTAGGCTCCAATCCGAGGCGGAGGTGTTCCGCTCCATCTTTGGGGCTGTGGTGGTTGTCTGATCCACCGTTTGCGCCAAGGCCCCAGCGGGGGCCAGAAGGCATATGAGCGATAGGGTTTTGTGAAACTGTGGCATCCTTTTCTGCCTTTCTATGAAATCGGTTAATATTCGCGGGGTCTAATCTGCCCCTTCTGCGTGCGTGAGATGGCGCCCGGAAAATGCCCGGGCGATACGAAAAAGCAGCGCGATTTTCTCGCGCTGCTTTGCCGTTCACTTCTCTTGCTTCACCACCTTTTGCGGGTTCTTTGGGTCGAACTCCTCGGGGCGGTGCGCCGCGCCCTCGTGGTCGTCCTGCGCATTGTGGCGCTCACGATGGGGCGGGCGTTTCTCTTTGGCGTGATCTGGCTCGTTTGGCATGTCACTCTCCTTTTTTGCTATGCAGCGGCCTGCATGCCGGGTTTGAGGACCACTTTGGTCCAGTCGTTCTGATCGAAGCGGAAGTTGTGATAGCCCTTGGCAGCCTGCTCCAGCGGCAGGCGGTGGCTGATCATGAAACGGGTGTCGATCTCGCCCTCGGCGATGCGGTGCAACAGCTCCTTGGTGTAGCGCTGCACATGGGTCTGGCCGGTGCGGATTTGCAGACCTTTCTCCATCATCGCGCCCAAGGGGAACTTGTCGAGGAAGCCGCCATAGACACCGGGGACCGAGACGCGACCGCCCTTGCGGCAAGCCATGATCGCTTCGCGCAGCACATGGCCTCCGTCAGCACCGACGCCGACCGCCTGTTTGACGTTGTCCATCATCGTATCGGGCGCGAAACCATGGCTTTCCATGCCGACCGCATCAATCACCGCATCGGGGCCGTGACCGCCCGACATCTCCATCAGCGCCTCCAGCACATGGGTCTGGGTGTAGTCGATCACCTTGGCCCCCATCTGCCGCGCGAGGTTCAGCCGGTTCGGGTAGTGGTCGATCGCGATGACCTGCGCGGCCCCCATCTTGAGCGCGCTTTGCACGGCGAAAAGCCCCACCGGGCCGCAGCCCCAAACGGCGACGGTGTCGCCCTCTTCGATGTCGGCGTTTTCGGCGGCCATCCAGCCGGTCGGGAGAATATCCGACAGGAATAGCACATCGTCATCGTCGAACCCTTCGGGAATGACTATCGGGCCCACGTCAGAGAAGGGCACCCGCACATATTCTGCCTGTCCGCCGGGATAGCCGCCGGTCAGATGAGAATAGCCAAACAACCCGCCGACCGCGTGGCCGAATTGCTTTTCAGTCAAATCCTGTTTGTCCGCCGGGTTGGAGTTGTCGCAGGCCGAATACTGGGTCTTTTTACAGTGAAAGCAGGAGCCGCAGGAAATGGTGAAAGGCACCACCACCCGCTGGTCTTTCTTAAGGGTGCTCTTGGGGCCGGTCTCGACCACCCGGCCCATGAACTCATGGCCCAGAATATCGCCCGCCATGACGCCGGGGATCACGCCATCATAAAGGTGCAGGTCAGAGCCACAAATCGCGGTCGAGGTGACCTCGATAATGGCGTCGCGGGGGTTGACGATTTCCGGGTCCGGGACCGTATCGACCCGCACGTCGTGCTTGCCTTGCCATGTCAATGCGCGCATGTCTCTCTCCTCACTTGTCCGATTTGCGATTGGCGGAGGTGGCGATTTCGCCGGTCTCCATCAGCATTTTGAACCGCTTCAAATCCCGCCGCCCCTGAAGCGCGGGTTCGGCCTGAAACAGCTTGGCGATCCAGCGCCCCAACTCCCCAGCGGGCGGGTTATAGGCGACGATCGCCTCCACCTCGGTGCCCCGGTCGCCCGGCGCGTCGCGGAACGAGACTTTGCCCTCGGTATCGATCTGCGAACTGTCGAGGGCGCGCCACGCGATCTCTTCCCCCGGTTTGTCACTGACCACCTCGGTCTCGACCCGCAGGTCTGTCCCCGCCGGGCCTGCGATCATCCAACGGAACTGACCCCTCGCGGCGTCGATTGACTCGACCGCCTTCACGTTCTCCATGAACTCTGAGAGCTTTGTGAAGTCGCGCCAGTGGCGGTAGAGCTCGTCACGCGGGCGATCGATCGTCACCGTGCGTCCGACAACGGCATAATCCCCGAAACGCGCCTGTTTCGCACTGCGCCCGGGCGCGGAATCTGCTGGCCGATGGCTCAGCCCGTCACGATCCCGCCGCGCGGCGTAGAGCGCATAGGCAGACGCCCCGGCAAGCGCGCCGACGCCAAGCCCCCAGAACAGCGAGCTTTGCCGCTCTGTCGAGCTTTGCCGCTCTGTCAGCGCGTCCCGCGCGCTCTCAGTGGCGCTGCGTTGGTCGTAAGGATAAGATGTCATCAAGAAACCTCCTGTTGCTGAATATGGCAGACCGAGTGTTTCAACTGGAACGCGAGGATCGCGGCAGGTGTTCCGAAGAAGTGGCTGCGAAGCGCGGCTCCGGCGGAAATCAACCGATCTCGTGCAGGGTTGCGCTGCCAGTAACAGGAACCTTTCGGGAAACCGCCCGTTGATCCCCCGCGATCCGGCCCAAAGGAATAATGTAATGACGCCCCGAGAAACTACGCCACATCGTGCCAAAGGCGTGGACAATCCAATTGGTTTAAGAGTTTTGGTCCCTGTCGCTGCCCTAAGCCTGCTCGCCGCTTGCGACGACCTGCGGTTCCCTCGGGATGTGGAAGGCACCCTCGAAACCGTTCTCTCCGACCAGAAAATGACCGTGGCGGTATCGGAAAACCCGCCATGGGTCGTGCTGGCAGACGGCCAGCCGCCGCAGGGGGTCGAAGCCGACCTGACCCGCGCCTTCGCCGAAACCTTGGGGGTGGCCATCGAGTGGAAACACCTCGGCGTCTTCGCAGCGTTGGAGGGGTTGGAGAAGGGTGACATCGACCTTGCCATCGGGGGTTTCACCCGCAAGGACGTGACCCCGGTAAAAGGTGCCGCGCCGAGTTACGCCTATTTCGAGGAGTCCTTCGTCATCGGCAGCCGGGGGCCAGACGCCCTGCCCCATGACATCGAAGGCCAACGCGTTTTCGTACCGCCCCACCTGCCCCTTGCCGCGCTGGTTGAAAAGGAAGGCGGCATTCCGGTGGATCAATGGGCGGAAGGTCTCAACCTCGCCGCCGTCCCCCATTGGCAACTTGATATGAAAGGCCTTACCGCCACCGAAACCACGCTACAGCGGGCGCAGCATGTCGTTGCCGTGCAGCAGGGCGAGAACGCTTGGCTGATGGAGATCGAAGGCTTTCTTCGAGATGAGGCCGGAACCATCGGGGCGCGTTTGCGCGCATCTGCTCCATGACCCGCTCCATCCGCACCATGCCCGAGGCGCAGAAGAAGGCGCTGCACCGCGCGCGCTGGCTTGAGGTCATTTGGATCGCGGTCTTGGGGTCGATCGTGGCGGCGATCTATTTTGCAGTGGGCAGCAGCCAAGCGATGAAAACCGCTTGGATCGAAGACCTGCTCAGCTTCGTGCCGCCCATTGCATTTTTGGTTGGCTCGTGGATCGAAGGGTGGAAGCCCAACCGCCGTTTCCCACTGGGCTATATCCGTGTTACATCAATCGCTTACCTAATCAGCGCCGTGTCGCTCGGCGGGGTCGGGATTTTTCTTATCGTCGACTCTTCCATCGCGCTCATCAAACAGGAGCACCCCACCATCGGCAGTGTCGAGCTTTTCGGCACCACCATTTGGTTCGGCTGGGTGATGATCGCGGCGCTGGCCTATAGCGTCGTGATGCCGGTCATTTTCGGCCACCTGAAAATGAAGCCCGCCAAGATGCTCCATGACAAGACGCTCTATGCCGATGCCATGATGAACAAGGCAGATTGGATGACAGGGCTTGCCGGGATCGTGGGCATCCTTGGGATCGGGATGGGCTGGTGGTGGGCCGATGCGGTCGCGGCCATCGTGATCGCCTTGGACGTGCTGCACGACGGTTTCAAACACACCGGCGCGGCGATCCGGGACCTCAGCGATGAGATGCCGCGCACGATTGAAGATAAGGAGTTCGACCCGCTGATCGAAGAGGTGCAGAATACTTTCAACGCGCTGCCATGGGTCTGCGAAAGCCGCCTGCGCCTGCGCGAAGAAGGGCGCTTTTTGACCGGCACGATCTACGTCGTGGCGCATGAAAACGGCAGCACGCCCGAGAGGATCGAGGCGGCGGAGGCCGAACTGCTCGACCTGCATTGGCGCATTCACGACATCTCGATCATGCCACGGACCGAGATTGCGGAGTCGGTCACGATTGAAGGGGCGGATGATGGCACTTTGCCGCTGCGGTCCGGCGCCCGGCGGCGTCCGGTGGGGTGACCGGGGGCGGATCGCGTCCAATTTAAAACTGACCTACAGACACGCCCTCGGATTGCGTTTGCCCCGCGCCATTCACGCGGGGCAACATTCATCTGGCTTATCCGCCGACCAACGTGCCGCCGTTCGGATGCAGCACCTGCCCGCTCATATAAGACGAGTCCTCGCAGGCGAGGAACAGCAGCGACGGGGCCACCTCATTCGGCTGACCGGGGCGGCCAAGGGGGGTGTTTTCGCCAAATTCCTCAACCTTATCCGCCGGGAAGGAAGCCGGGATCAGCGGCGTCCAGATCGGCCCCGGGGCCACGCCGTTGACCAAAATCCCCTTGGGCGCCAGCTTGCTCGCCATGGCCCGCAGGAAGGACAGGATCGCCCCTTTGGTCGATGCATAGTCAAGCAGTAGGTCCTGACCCTTATAGGCGGTGATCGAGGTGACACAGATGATCCGCGCGCCCTTTTCCAGATGCGGCAGCGTTGCCTGTGTCATCAGGATCATGCCGATGATATTGGTGCGGAACGTGCGTTCGATCTGCGCTTCTTCAATGTCTTCGAGGCTTTCCTGCGCGTGCTGTTCGCCCGCATCATTGACGAGAATGTCAATCTTGCCAAAGCTCTCCATCGTGCGGCTAACGGCATCTTTGCAAAAGGCTTTCTCACCGACATCGCCTTCCAGAAACAGCGCCCGACGGCCCTCGGCCTCGACCAATCGCTTGGTCTCTTCCGCGTCGCGGCTTTCGTTGCGGTAGACGATGGCGACATCCGCCCCCTCGCGCGCATAGAGCAGCGCGGTGGCGCGGCCGATCCCGCTGTCGCCCCCGGTGATCAGCGCCACCTTACCCTTGAGCCGGTCGGAACCGGGGTAGCGCGGGGTGTAATCGGGCGCGGGGTCCATCTTATGCTCCCGCCCGGGCTGGCTCTGCGGGCTGTCGAGGGCATCAAAATTCTGACCTGTCATGGTGCATTCCTATCTGTTGTGGCCCCACGCGGGCGGGGCGTTCAAAAAACTAGGGTTACAAAGGGGCAATGATCGCTTTGCCGGTTTGGTTTCAGCGCGGCAGCGGGATGAGACGAATTTCGCGCATCACAGGTGTTGCGCGCAGGGGCCGGTCGCCTTTCCGCGTCGCCCCTTCCAGCGGTGGCAAGCCCCCGCCAATCACCGGCGGGGCAAGGAACCAAGCATCAGCCCCATGGTTTTTCAGGTAACGTTGAAAAGGAGTATACCCCATGCGAATGAGCGCATTGCTGATCTTCGGCGCTGGTGCCGCGAGCCTCGCCTATCTGATGAACCGCCAGTCCCGTGCCAAAAGGGCGGTGGCATACGACCGGGCGCAAGACCACGTCCGCGTCGCGGGCCCGCGCGAGATGATCGACCCACCCCGCAAATGGAATATTGTGGACGAGACGGTCGACGAATCCTTCCCCGCCAGCGATCCGCCCGCGACCTATTGATAGCGGGCTGCGCGTGGCCGGTTAGAATACGAGGTTCCGATCCTGAGCCACCGCGCTTTCCGTCAGGTCGCCTTGCAAGAAGATCACCCCATGTGCGCCAAGGCCGACCGCAACACCGCCGTCTTGCGCCGTGATCTCAAGATCATCGAGGCCCCTGATGCCGGAGAGCGAGAGCTGGATCACGTCGACGCCGGGGGTGAAGTCGGTGATGGCATCGCCCTGTGCCAGCTCGCCCTCGGAAAAGCCGAAAACGTCGTCGCCGGTCCATCCCGTGACGGTGTCTGCCCCCGCCCCGCCGACGACCGTGTCATGCCCGATGCCGCCGTTTAGCTGGTCTTGCCCCTCTCTGCCGGAAAGCTGATCGTCGCCCCGGTTGCCCAGCAGATGATCATCCCCCTGCTGGCCGACCAATAGGTCATCATCGTCGAAGCCGCGCAGATTGTCGTCTCCGCCCCAGCCGTGGAGCGTGTCCTCCCCCGGTGCGCCGCGCAGGTCGTCGTCACCGCGCCCGCCAGTGAGACTGTCGTCACCGCCATGGCCATTGATCACGTCGTCGCCATCCCCGCCGTGCAGCGTGTCGTCCTGACCAAAGCCGCCAATCGTGTCGTTTCGATCCGTGCCGGTCAGATCGTCCGCCGCGCCGCTGCCGTCGATCTTTTCCCCGTCCGCTGTCGGCCCGACGTCGAAGGTGATCTCGATCACTTCGAAAGGTTTCAACCGCAGCTCGACCTGCGGGGGTAGGCCAATGGAGTTGTTGAGGTCTTGGAGTTTCAGAGCGCTGACGTCAGAAACTCTGAAATACGGTCGAACCAGGCGTCGATCTCAACGCGCTCCAAGGAATAGCGCGCGCAATAATAAGCGCTTGCGAACTCAGGTGTCTGATTTCCGTTCGGCTCAAAATCATAGAGAGCAACATAGGATTTACGGGTCATTCTGTGTCCTTTCGTGAGGCATAGAGAGGTCGGGCCCAGACAAAAGTTGCCTCGGCGGGTTGTGATGAAGAGGGGTGAAGATCAGCCACGGCAGACTGTTGGGTCTGGCTGATCTTCTGAAGAAAATCAGACTACACGCGTCCGGATAATTTCAGTGCTGCGTTCGATCTTTTCGTTCCGCAACATCTGGAGGTGGCCGGAACGGACCAGACGAACGACGGCGCGAAATCCCATTCCTTCAAGGCCCGTTTTGTCTACAAGGGCCCCGACGGTTGTGATGCCGCATACATTCTTGCAAACATCTTGGGCTACGGGGTCCGCGAAGTCATCGGAACGGCGCACCGAATGAAACAGCGTCGCATTGTGCAACTCAACGGGGCATACGTCCTTCTCCGAAAACAGGCGGAAGTCGTCCCGGAAACATTGAGCGATCGCCTGTTCCTTGATGCGCGCCAGCTTACGAAGATAAGCATCGCTAACCCGTCCCATGGGACGAACGGCATACCCAACTACCTTGCCGTCGTTGCGCCATTGTACGACATTGATGTAGTGGTCGAAGTATTCGCCGTCCTCATCGTACCAAGCGAACCGCACCTGCTCGATAAGATCGAGGGTCGTTGCACGGTAGGCCAGCAACAAATCTGCGTTTTTCTCAAGATGGCTTTCCGTACCAAAGCGCACGCCTTCGCGGTCGCCGAGGATGAGGCCACCGGTAAAGTGCTTGGTGGAACCAATTTGCGTCTTGCGGTTGCCACGGCTGAAGTCGGGAAGGCGGATACCGCTGGATCGGAAGTGATAGGACATAATCGTCTCTTTCTTTCTAACATGGGGATGGAAACGCTGCCCGGAGATCGCGGAAAGCGGCTGATCCCAAAGGCTGCCCCACCCGCTTCATCACAGGCTCCAAATGCCCATTGAGAAACGGTGGAAGACAAGCCTTTCCCTTTTCCATCCGAAGATGGGTTGGGTGGAATCTGTCATGCATTGAAAAACCGATGCCCTTGAAACGACCACGTGGGGGTGATATCGTTCAGTCTAAGTATGAGAGACTTCGGTCTTTTGAAAAAGGTCGCGGTCTGTTGGCGTAGATCGCGATTTTCATTTTCGGCTAGGTCATCTTGGTTCCTTTCGTTTGATGCCACTCATTGTTGATCTGTCTCAACGATAGCTAAAGTTCCTCCCTGAGAACATTTTTTCTCATTTAAATCAGCGACTTAGAGAAGGGCCGCAGTTGCGTTTTTCGCATATGTCTGAACCGACGGTTTAGTTTTCTACCAAATTTCCCACACGACATGACCGAACACTTTGCATGAAAATCTGCATGTCAAAGCCTGCGAAAAGAAATCTGACTCAAATAGTCGGAAAATAATTTTTCATGCGGTCATGGGGCCGAACGTGAAAATGCCTCCCCCTTCAAGGGCTACCGTTAAGATCGTGATTCGGGCTTCACAGCCAAAGAATGACCATCAGACCACTTCGCGCGCGGTATGGGGCAAAACCTCAAGGAAGGGTTTGTCGCATTTATCCAATACCATTGTTGGTCTCCTTTAGATGTTGCCGCCTATTTCTTCGTGACCCGGCTTGTTTCATCAAAGCTAGAGACGCCTATTCACCGCGTAAAGTCTTTCACAAGCTTACCTTATGCACTTAGCTCAGGTTTGATTGCGCTCTGTTATGCACTTGAGTCAGGTCAAAGTTTGTGCCTCAGCGCATGAAGGCTGCCGAAGGAAACGAAAGCAGTTCTCGGATAGCATCGTTTGCAGGCTGATGGTCCACTCGCGGGAAATTTAGAGACCCGCGAAGCAGGGCCAGAAGAAGCGTGACTACGAAGAAAAAGGGTCGGCAGCACTCATTTTCTAAATTTCGACAGACCGTCTTCCGGATCATCAATTTCGTAATACTCTAGGAGCTCGGTGTAGCGGTCCCCTTCGTAGGCGTATTCATCGATTACATCATCGCAAAGCAGAGTTCCCCAAAAGCCACCCATAGGCTTTTGCAGCTCCTCGAACATTTCAAGGCGTAGCTTTCTGGCGGGACGATAGCTAAGACCAACAATCTTGGAGAAATTTGCTATGGTTTGGGTACTAAACTTGCCCCCCGCCATGCTTGCAATGATCCACTCTGCTCCTTTGAAACAACCAAGCAAAGATGCGCGTTTTCGATATAAATCCGTGACTGACCTGCCCGTGTATTGGTGCCGGCAATTTGGACATTGATACATCCGACGCGTCTTCTGAACCCAGATATCGCCCTCATAATCGCATCTTGGGCATAGATATCCAAGCTTCCAGATCGTATGGAACAGATGCTGTTCACATTCCTCCTCGGTCTTGAAATATTCTGCCACCTTTCCCTTCGGAAAATGTGCGTTTAGCCTCATCCAATGCTGCAGGTCAAAATCTTCAGCTTTAATCCGCAACATCGGGTATGCCCTCGTCTCTATGGTATTTTTGGCGCAGACTATGCTTCGTTCCAGCCCTGCTACACTCAAATAGCTCTGCGACTCAAGGGTTTGCATTCGATTGCGGCCACGGGATATGCCTGCCGTTCCGAAGGAGAATTGAATCAAAAGTCGAGTTCTTCTCCGGAGGGCGACTTACTCAGCGACACGGCGATCCTCTTGGAGGTCGCCTTGCTCTATTTGAACTTTTCTATAGTGAGTTTCGGGCCGCATTCGACTGGATCGATGAACTTGGTGCCGTATATGCGCTCACTTTAGGACAAAAACGTGACCTTCCCAGTGGCGTGCTGACTGCTCGACGTTTCTCATAACGACAATAAGCTGAAGGCAACCATTGGCCCCGATTACACCAATCGCTCGAAGCGAACAAAACTACGATCAAATCATCATCAACTATGGCACATTGCCCCTGGACGAATTGTATTTCGAACAGGGTAACTCAATTTGGTTTGAGCCGCCTTGCGGCGTGCCTGACTTTGAGGGTCGCGGTTGATGTGAGTGTCACCGCACATTGCAAACCAAAAGGCGCAGCGCTGCTTGCAGCAGATGACACTTTCACCTGCTGCAAGCGTTGATTTCGGATTAGTCGGTCTGCAAGGCTTTGACCGGGTCTTTGTTGGCGGCAATGCGCGAGGGGAAGAGCCCGGCTATCACCGTCACAATCACACTGAGGACGATCAGCAAGACTGCATGTAATGGCGACAGGCTGGCGATGCTGCTCATGCCAAACTGCGCCCCCGCCACAAGGTTCACGATGATCGAGATCACATAGGCAAACGCCACACCGATGACACCGGAAGTCAAGCCGATCAGTGTTGTCTCGGCATTGATGACGCGCGCGATGTCCACCTTGCGTGCTCCAAGCGAGCGCAGGATGCCGATCTCTTTGGTCCGCTCCATCGTTGAGATATACGTGATGATGCTGATCATGGCAGATGAGACGAGCAGGGAAATAGCTGCAAACCCACCTAGAACCATGGCGATGCCGCCCATCATGGTGTTGATCTTGGTCGAAACAGCCGCCGCCTTGTCGGTGTAGACGATCTCGGCGGCATTTTCCGAGGTTTCCGGCCAGGCATTCAGGTGGTCTTTGATGACAGCGCTGGAAGCGGAATCCGCGGCAAAGATGCTGATTGACCCTGGAATATTCGATCCACCCAGTTTGCGAATAAGCTCTCGCTTGTCGTTTGAAGTCAGCGGGAACCCATCCAACACACTATAATCAACGGCACGTTGTGCAGCGACAATTGCACTGTTTTTGGCATTCTGGTGGACATGATCCGCAAGCGTACGTAGATATCCGATCCCTTCGGGGAAGGAATGGGTGAGCCCTGAGAGAGCGTTATCCGGATCGTTCAACTGCATGATACCTGACACTTTCACCGAGAGGCCGCTATCATAGGCCGCCGACAAATCGTTGGTGACGGCAAAACCATCGGCCGCGCTGCCGGTATAGAAGTCATCATTGTAGGCAATCACAAACTTGCTGCCGGTGATATCGCCAAAGTCAATCTCTGATGCGGAAGCATCCAGTCCCATGATGGATAGCGCGGTTTCATTGACCTTTCCGTCATCATCAATAACCAAAAGTACCTCTGTATAGTCTTGTGGAAAATCGCCATGAACCATGCGGCCCAGCGTCAGCATCTGTGCCTCATCGAACAGTTCCATAAACTCTGCCTCATCGGAGGTGGAGACAGCCAGCTTGCCGTTATTTTGAGTGAGAATATTCATCTCCAGATCCGAGCTGATAACAAAATCAGTATAAAGGCTGGGGTCCAGATCTTGCACATAGGCTATATATTCTTCGGTCAGCGTGTTTTGATGGATCACTCGCCGACTGGCAGGATCAAAGGGCACCACAACATTGTCTGAGCTTCGCTTCTTCCGCGCCGACCTTCTTCCGCCCGGACCGTCAGTCGCGGCAATCACATCCCCATCATTGATACTGATAGCTGGCATGCTGGCATACATGGCGCTCTGCATGTGATCGAGCTCTTCACTGACCCCGTTTTGAATCGACAGGACCAGCGCGATACCAAAGATTCCGATACTGCCCGCCGCGGCGACCGCCAGTGTGCGCTTCCATTTTGTCATGATATTTTTGAACGACAGCTTTAGCGCTGTCGCGTAGTCCATCGCCGATCCGCCGATATTCATGCCGGAAGTTGTCTGACTTGCCTGATCCGTTTTTTTACGAAGGACAGTATCGTTTGAGATTTGCCCATCGAGCATCTCAACGATCCGGCTGGAATACGCCTCTGCAAGTTCACGGCTATGGGTGACCATGATGACCAGCTTGTCGCTGGCGATTTCCTTGATCAGCTTCATGATCTCGACAGCGGTTTTACTGTCGAGGGCCCCGGTTGGCTCGTCCGCCAGGATCACATCGGGGTCGTTGACGATGGCGCGCGCAATCGCAACACGCTGTTGCTGCCCCCCTGATAGCAAGTTCGGCTTTTTGTCGGCGTGATCCGCCAGCCCGACACGCTTCAAAGCTTCGCTCGCTTTCTGGACGCGTTCGTTTTTGCTCGATCCGCTCAGAACCAGTGCCAGTTCAACATTGTCTTGAACGGACAGATGCGTAATCAGGTTGTAGTTCTGAAACACAAAACCAACCGAGTTGCAGCGGTAGGCATCCCAATCACTGGAGGCAAAATTCTTGGTGGATTTACCGTCGATGATCAGATCACCACTGGTGTATTGATCCAGCCCCCCAATAATGTTCAACGCGGTTGTTTTACCGCAGCCCGAAGGCCCCACTACAGAAACGAACTCGCCTCTGGAGAACTTCAGATAAACTCCGTTTAATGCTCTGAAGTAACCTTCTCCAGATTCGTAGTTTTTTATTATGTTTTCTAATACCAGCACTTTCGTTGCCTTCCAGGTTGACGTTTCTTTCATCCGAACAAGAGCTTCTGATGCCCGACCTTTGAGGGGCGGCACTGGAGTTTTGTTCTGTTGTGAAACTGATTTGCGGTGCCAACCTGAATCCTGGCTGAATGAAGGAGCCAAGTGCAAAAAATTTAGTTTCCTCGGTTTTCACACCGCGCTGTTCTGAGGCTGCCAGATCTCAAAACGCGCGCCTTGCGTAGCGACCGCATCTATCGCTGCTACCTTCAAGTTGTTCGCGTCTGCTAGGGAACGGACGACAGACAACCCGAGCCCTGCCCCTTGAACAGTATTGCCATCCAAACGGGCGAAGCGTTCAAAGACTTTGTCGCGCATGTCTGCGGGGATGCCAGGGCCGCTGTCTTCTACCGAAATTCTGCCGGAATTCAGACTGACTTGAATCTGCGCTCCGTCCGGGCAGTATTTGACGGCATTGGAGAGGATATTGTCCATGATAATACGCAGATCCTCTTGCGCACAGTGAAACACAGACCCGTCCACGTTCGTCAATTCGATTTCAATGCCTTTACTTTCGGCAACGAGCAAAAGTTCTGCGATAGATTTGCGCAGGACAGGTGCAACTTTGATCTTTGTTTTCAGCGCCTGGCTTTGGTCCGCTCTTGCCTGATCCAGCAGGCTGTCGGCCATTGCGGCAGCCCGATCCACCCCCAACAGAATGTTGTCAAAACGTTTCTGCGCGTCCTCGTTCAAAGTAGTCCGGTCGATCACCTGTATCTGCGCTTTGATTGCGGCCAGAGGCGTACGGATTTCATGGGCCGCATCATCAATGAACTCGCGCTCACGGCCCATCGCTTCTCTGATCCGGTCAAACAGCCCATTGAGCGACACAATGATGGGGGACAGTTCTTCGCCGCGCCCGGTTGTATCCACAATATCCAGCCGATCAGCCGTTCGGTGCTCCAGCTCATTGGACAGATCAGATAAAGGCATCAACCCGATGCGCACTGCATAAAGAATGGCAGCGACCGAAGCGGCAAACACTAATAGCAGCGGCACTAGCGCCGAAAGCACCACCTGCCAGACGATTTTATCCGATTCCTCGCGCGGGCGACCTATGACCAGTTCCCCCCCGGAACTCAAATCGTAGCGCCGAACCAACCATATACCGCCATCACTGATCACCATATCCGCGTCGATTTCCTCGTGGGAAAACGGCGGCAGGTCCGGTTTTGAATTGAAGGTGATCGCACCTGCTGCATCGCGAACGCGAATGACAAATTTGCCTTCATAGGCTTCGACGCTTTCGCGGATCATTTCTTCGGCACGCGTTTCGATCTGGTCGCCTGCCAGGGTCGTCGTGGCAATGGCCAGAATGTCGGTCTGTTCCTGCAACAGGTTCGAGACCTTGATCCTGGCAGATATGAACAAGGTCGCAGACGCCACAACAAGCGCGACCGCCAGCAACGGGACCAACAACCACTGGATGCGCTGGCGGATGGATCGGCCCCAGATTCTATTCCGCATCGACGACATAGCCAATTCCCCGAATGGTGCGGATCAACCCAGGATCAATGCGCTTCCTGATCTGAGACACATAGACTTCGATGATATTGCTTTCCGGTCCTTCGTCCCATCCGTAGAGTGTTTCTGCCAGTTCATCCTTTGAGATCACCCGGCCTTTGCGCTCCAGCAGTGCAACCAACACCTGGTAAGCTTGCGATGACAGTTCGACCGGTTCGCCATTATACCGAACAGTACGGGAGGCGGGATCCACGCAAAGCTCGCCGTGGGTCAACTCCGGTTCAGATCTGCCGTGCGATCTGCGAATCCGCGCGCGAACCCTTGCTCGGAGCTCCTCCATATCGAAGGGTTTGACCATGTAGTCGTCCGCGCCAAGGTCAAGTCCCTCTATCCTATGCTTCACCGCGCCGCGGGCGGTCAGGATAATAACGGGTTCAGACCTGTGGTTCTTTCGCAGCCAGCGCAAAACACTGATCCCGTCTTGCCCCGGTAACCCAAGATCCAAAATGACAAGGTCAAATTCAGCTGTGGCAAGCGCGTCTTCTGCTTCCAGGCCATCTTTGACCCAATCGGCACGATAGCCGCTGCTGCTCATCGAGGCGTGTATTGCATCACCGATCAAATCGTCGTCTTCAACCAAAAGGACACGCATGGTCTTCTCTTTTTTGTAGGATCTTTGAGTACTTTCAGGGGCTAAGGTTTTCATTCGCTACTAGACCCGATCCCGGCCAGCTTTGCTTTGCTTCGCACGTCGACCGTGGCCATTGCACAACACGATAGCGCCGACAACAGCCACGGCTCCAGCAACAATTATTCCAACTAATCCGGTGACCAGAGATGAAATTTGCGATATCTGCCCCGCAAATGCGAAACCCAATGTTGCGTAGCATATCGTCCAAACGACCCCTCCGGCCAGCGCAGACAGCGTGAACTCCGCCCAAGACTGCTTTAGCGCGCCGGAAAGACATCCGACATAGGGGCCAAGGGGGCTAAGCGCCGTGAGGGTAAGGAAGATTGCAAACAGCCCCTGTCGATCGATCAGTGTCTGCGCCCGCTTTATGACTTGGCCAGTCCTTTGTCTGCGCATCAGTTTTGCAATCAATGGCGTCCCAAATCCACGTGATGCCCAATACAGAATTTGATCACCCACGGCGAAACCAACGAAGGCAAACGCGATGAGCTCTAGGAATTGGAAGTCGCCGGCTGCGGCGCCCCCCCCTGCAGTCATAACCATCAGCGAAGAGGGAATAGGAACTGCCAGGCAGGAGAGGGTAACTGGCAAGAATATGATCCAAGGGCCGTAGGTTTGGATGAGCGCAGGAAATACATCAGTCATTGCCACATCCATCTTCCCAGTCCCTCTTGCGTTTGTTCGATTAGGGGCTGAAGCTTAGCAATTGTCAGCACTCGCCGGTCCAAGTATTCGGTCATCCTTCGGGGCAGTTCATCAATCGGAGTATCGTCGGGGCACCCAGATGCTTCGATCATGTTCGTCTTCGGACCTTCCCAGAACTGAGCAACGAGGCGTATCGTCTTCCAAGGTTCAACAGGTTGGTTCAGACTTCCCGGATCGGAAAAGAACATCAACTTTCTAAAGAAACTGAAAGCAAAAAGAGCGACCAAAACGATGGCGCGTGCGGCTCTTTGCCAATTCCAAACAAATTGAATAAACCCACGTAGCTTGGACACACCTTCTGCCTCGGTTCTAATTTTGGCGATCATCGGTAAGTTACATCGTGCCATACCCATACAGGCTAATTTGGTGCCGTGTTGGCGCTGTATTGGTGGTTGATTTCCGAAAGAAGGTCTGGCTTCGCCATTGGCCTGGCCAGGCAGGTCGTCACCGAAGGATCATCGCAGGAAGGCTCTTAAATTATTCTTGACGTAGAGATTGCCAATACCGCCATCGGAAACATGACTACGAGAAATGCTAGGGGAGTTAGTGGGCGGGGACTCATCCGAGCCTTGGCCCGACCATCACTGTCGATCGAAGAAGATTTCATCATCGTGCTGCCTCACAAATTGAACTTCTGAGGTCATAGGCGACCTAGCTGAATCTAAGCTGAATCAGATTTTGCAGGACATCTGATCATGGAGTTGATCCGCCGCTCTTCCTTAGCCCGCCAACGGACGACATACTGAACGGCTTGCGGTCCCTGCGGCTTTGATGAAGTAACCGCCCCGACAAGAGCAGCTTGCTAAGGTGAGTCGACAGCGGTCCACGCTGGAAGGCGGTCAAGTCGGACACTATCAGGGTCGGGGTGGATTTGGCGAAAACAGCCTAGCAGATGCATGGGGACGAGTGGCTCCACGCAAGAAGCTGCCACGGCCCTCTTCTAAAGGGGCGCGGCTATTAGATATCTGGCCAACGATGCGCGGCTGATCCTGCCCGTTTGCCGATGCTACGCGAACAGCTTCCGCTTGGAACCTTTCAATCGGTCATGATGCCTTCCGTGTTCGACACGATACGTGGTCAAAGCAGCGGCACAATCCAAGGAAACGCTCAGAAGCCTGCCAAAAATGTCCAGCAGCAGATGCCGCTGGAATCATTTGCTAGGCCCAGGACCCATTGATTATCGTGGAGCCGCATGATTCACCGTCCGAAAACGGAGCGGTGATATGTCTGATCTTTTCTGGCTGAACGATGCGCAGATGGCGCGGCTGGAGCCCTACTTTCCGAAATCCCATGGCAAACCACGTGTCGATGATCGGCGGGTTTTAAGCGGGATTATTTTCCTCAATCGCAATGGTTTGCGATGGCGAGATGCGCCTAAGGAGTATGGCCCCCACAAGACGCTCTATAACCGTTAGAAGCGTTGGAGCGACAAAGGCATTTTCGCACAGATGATGGTGGGACTGGCTGCCGAGCACAGCGAAAAGAATACCGTGATGATCGATGCTACCTACCTGAAGGCTCATTGTTGATTGTCACTGAGAACTGACCCGGTATTTTCACCGAGATTTGACCCACCCTCAGTTATGCGTCGTGGTTT
>NZ_JBIFFR010000018.1:0-1504 GCF_043557275.1 Sulfitobacter sp. 1A13368
GTGTCCTTCGGCGTTGAGCTGATCGCACCGATCGCCATGGAAAACGGCCTGCGCTTCGCGATCCGCGAAGGTGGCCGCACTGTTGGCGCGGGCGTCGTTTCCAAAATCACTGAGTGATTTTGAAACGGACCCGGTGGGCGACAGTCGCTCCGCAGGAGCGATGAGAGCCCACCCCCCGTCCTGACCGGGGACCACGGTTCAGATATTCGAAAGGCCGCAGCGTTTGCTGCGGCCTTTTGCTTTGGCAGGCTATGCGACCCCCCTGAAACGAGAAAGCCGGCGCTCGTAAGAGCCGGCTCCACTCGTTCTAATTCAGCCGCAATCAAGCGGCGTCAGCGTTCACGCCACCTTTGGTCGCGATCTCTGTCATGCGGCGGTCACCATCATAGGTGTGATCAAGCTGCTCTTGCAGTTGTGCACCATCTTCATTCTCGCCCAGACGATTGGCGAAGGCGACAACGCAGCCGTAGCCCGCCAGAGCATAGTGCACCATCCGCTGATACTGCGTGATGATCATCGCATCGCGGGCATCGCTGTCGCCAAAATCCTCCTCCAGCACGTGCTTATGCGCCTCTTTGACAAGACCTTCCATCCCGTGGCAGTGCTCGCCTTCCGGGTCGAGGTCATGTTTGGCGCAGATGGACCTCAGCACATCCATGCCCTTGGCGATTCCATTGCTGCCGTCGATCAGCGCTTCGCTAAGTTCCTTGTCCTCCGCTGCGCGGCCCAGAGCGTTGGTCGCTTCGAGCGATTGCTTGCAGGCAGAGTAGAGGTCTTGCAGTTGGTCGGTGTAGACGTCTTTGAGATTGTTCATAGTCATCGTTCGTCCTCCAATTTCGGGCTTGGTTCGACGAGAAAACGTAAGCTGGCCGCTCAATGTTCCCCAAAGAAGAGAATATCGGCGGAAAGGTCAGATCTGCTCTTGATCCGCCGCCCGTTTGCGACTACCCAAGCCTCCGGCATAGGGGTTTAGCTCAGTTGGTAGAGCATCGGTCTCCAAAACCGAGGGTCGTGGGTTCGAGTCCCTCAGCCCCTGCCATATTTCCTTAAATTAGCGATGAAGCTGCGCCGCCGAGCGGGGCATTTCATTCTTGGCGGTTCGCTGCATCCGTGCGAAGCGGGCGCGTCCCCTGTGGGTGTGCCGAGCCGCGGCAATTTATTCGTTATAGATTTGCCTACCTCAGGCGTCCTTGCGCAAGCGTTCAGCGAGTCGCGCCGCCTTGAGGCGATTCACCCAACTTCCCCTCTATGGCGCTTAATTCGGGGATGATTCACCCGGTCATCGAGGTTTCAACGCAGTCGCATGCTGCCGTCGCGGCGGAACTCAGGGCCTGTTCCTATAGAAATAGCACGCCATTTCAGCAGCTTGCCGAAAAGTCCCCCGAAATCTCATCTTTTCTCACTTTCTGCTTGCGGCTTTGTCTCAGTAACCTTAGAACCCCCTCTACCGGCGGCGCTGAGACGCACCGCTGGGGCGCCAGACGGGGCGGACGGCAGCGGAAGC
>NZ_JBIFFR010000019.1:0-1479 GCF_043557275.1 Sulfitobacter sp. 1A13368
TGTAGGCGTTCGGTTTCAGGTACTGTTTCACTCCCCTCGTCGGGGTGCTTTTCACCTTTCCCTCACGGTACTGGTTCACTATCGGTCAGTAAGGAGTACTTAGCCTTCGAAGGTGGTCCTCCGATCTTCAGACAGGATTTCACGTGTCCCGCCCTACTTAATACGTCCAATCATGCTTCTTATACGGGACTATCACCCACTTTGGTTGCGCATTCCAACGCATTCTAATCACACTCATGGCTCGGCTGGTCCCCGTTCGCTCGCCGCTACTAGGGGAGTATCAATTGATTTCCTTTCCTCCGGGTACTTAGATGTTTCAGTTCCCCGGGTTTGCCTTTTTAAGCCTATATATTCAGCCTAAAAATACCTCGTCTTGCTCATTATTAACTGCGCCGCTGTCTGCCCCAGTGCCGATCCGAAGGATCGGTGTACCGACCAAAGGTCGGCGCGGAGCGGACATTGCGAAGCAATAATAACAAACAATCAGGTGGGTTGCCCCATTCAGAAATCCATGGATCAAAGCTTATTCTCAGCTCCCCATGGCTTATCGCAGAGTATCACGTCTTTCATCGCCTCTTACTGCCAAGGCATTCACCAAACGCCCTTTTCGCGCTTGATTTGATCCAGAAAAAGCAAGACTTGGCGTCTCGCGCGAAGATCAGAAGCTGGTAAGAAACTGACCCTCTTATTCTGCATCAAAAGCATACTTTACCCGCCCAGACTGTCGTCTGGACAATGAGCGATGCAGATAGCTGCCGTCCGTGCAGGAGGCAGCGTCATCGCCCTGGTTAGTGTACTTGACTTGGACAACATATTCGTTTCAGCCGCGATATGCCTGAAAGACCGAGGAAACAGCCCGTCAAACACCGGCCCCGAAGGGCAGCAACTGAGATCATCACCTAACGCGGTGAGATCAAACATGTTGTTAGTATCTCTCTTTACGATGTCAATTCGTCTGAAGGACGAAGCGATGCTTCATCCGGGAACAGACGTTCAAACACATGAGCATGTGCTTGAAGGTATGTTCCAGTGACCACCTTGAGTAAGGTGGTGGGTCGAGGAGGACTTGAACCTCCGACCTCACGCTTATCAGGCGTGCGCTCTAACCACCTGAGCTACCGACCCAGTGTGCGCCGGAGGCGCGCACGTCGCACAAACAGCATATTGCGAAGCAATGTGCGAGTTGTGCCAGCGTGTGATAGTAAGACCTGGTTTGTGGCTGGCCTGCCCTTCTCATCGTTGCTGCGCAACGACTGCCAGGGCGACGCCTTTTGCTCTGCAAAAGGCTTGGTGGAGCCTAGGAGGATCGAACTCCTGACCTCCTGAATGCAAATCAGGCGCTCTCCCAGCTGAGCTAAGGCCCCAAACTATTGAGACCCACGCGTTCAGCGCAGGACCTATTTCTGAAGAGATATGAGGACGGCTCGGTTCTATATATTGACCGGCTTTGTTTGCCGATCTGCTAAGTGTTCCACGAGT